>JANWHQ010000021.1 GCA_025450315.1 Caulobacteraceae bacterium | reverse complement strand
TCGAACCCGCGACCTTCGCTTTACAAAAGCGCTGCTCTACCAACTGAGCTAAGCCGGCGTGGCGCCCATCGGGCGGCCTTCGATGACATGCCGCAATGCCAGCGGCAAGCGCGGGCCGGGCCGGCGCCCCCGGTCGGAGGCCCGGCATTGCCTGCGGCAGCAAAGCGGCGCCTTTGGCGCGCCTCGGCCCGGGGCCTCCAGCGCCTGTCTCCCGCGCTCAGCGCGAGGCGCCGGCCTGGCGCAGGATGTCCGCCAGCGCGTCGTCGAACTTGCCGAGATCGAAGTCCCTCGGATCGTCGTGGCCGTCGGCCCAGGCGTAGTCGATGGCGCTGTGGAAGGCCGGCACCAGCCAGTGGCCCGCCCGCGCGCTGGCGGCCGCATAGAGCAGAGCCAACGACCGGTACTGGGCCTCGGTGAAGGCCGGGTCCGGGGTCAGGCTGGCGTCGGTCAGGGTCTCGCCGCGGCGCGGCAGGCGCGGCTGGGTCAGCTCGTTGTGCAGGAACAGCCCCTTTCGCCAGGGGTTGATGTGCTCGAACTTGGTCGCCCGCCACGGCGTCGAATAGTCGTAGGCCACCAGCACCTTGCCCAGGCGGTTGATGAAGGTGTGGGCCATGTAGCCGCCCCCGCCGCAGTACTGCTCGCCCAGCCGGTTCAGCGCCGGGTCGTCGTCGGGCGGGAAATAGGGGCGGCTGAGGGCGCTGGAGGTATCGTGGATCACGAAATACCGGGCCGGCGGCCCATAGGGCTTGCCGCCCCAGGCGTGCGAGAGGCCGGTCTTCATCGCGTCCGGCGGAAAGACCACGCCGTCGGCCTCGAGCAGGGCGGCCAGCTTGTCCAGATCCAGCGCCGCGGGCTCGCCGACCAGGCCGTCCAGCGGCGCGCCCAGGGTGCGGCGGGGCCTGAAGTGGCCGAGATCGCCCTCGGGCATCAGGCACAGGGCCTGCTGACGGGGCGTGCCGACATAGGCCATGTCCCGGTCGGAGAAGGCGCACAGCGACAGGCGCACCGGCTTTTCGAACGGCGGGCTGGGCGGACAGGCCGGCGGGTCCGCGGCCATCGCCGCCGAGGCCAGGGCCGTCACGGCCGTCAAGACGATCGCCTGAACGCCACGCTTCATCGCATCCCCCGCCGGTCCTCTTACGCCTACATGGCCGAGCCAGGCCCCATCCGCCAAGAGGTGGCGACAAGCTTCGCCTGCGTGGTTAGAGCTTGCCCATGCTGACGTTGCTGCTCCTGTTCGCCGTGGCCGTCTGGGCGGGGGTGCAGAACGCCCTGGCGGGCGGCGGCTCGTTCGTCACCCTGCCGGCGCTGATCTTCTCGGGCCTGGACGCCCGGGCCGCCAACATCGCCTCCACCATCGCCCTGTTCCCGGGCCAGGTGACCACCGGCTGGGTGGGCCGCGGCATGGTCTCGGGCGCGGGCGGGCTGAAGGTGCGCACCCTGGTGATCCTCAGCCTGGCCGGCGGGGCGGCAGGGGCGGCGCTGCTGTTGCTCACCCCGTCGAGCTTCTTCGCCAGGCTGGTGCCCTGGCTGGTGCTGTTCGCCACGGCGCTGTTCGCCTGGGGCAGCTTCTTCCGCAAGACCGGAGAAACCAGCGGGCATGTGGGCCCCCGCACGATGGGCGTGATGCAGTTCCTGATCTCGGTCTACGGCGGCTACTTCGGCGGGGGCATCGGCTTTCTGATGCTGGCCGCCCTGACCGCGGCGGGCTTGGCCGTGCGCGTCGCCGGCGCCACCAAGAACGTGCTGGCCGGGGTGATGAACGCCGCCGCGGTGGCGATCTTCCTGTTCACCCCCGGTATCCCCTGGCCCCGGGTCGCGGTGGTCTGCGTCGGGGCCATCCTGGGCGGCTACGGGGGCGCGCGGCTGCTCCAGCGCGTGGACGAGAAGCTCATCCGCGGCTTCGTGATCCTGCTGGGCCTGTGCCTGACGGTCGGCCTGTTCCTGCGCCAGAGCCCCTGAAGGCGGGGCGGAGCCGAGCTAGTGCTCCGCCGCCGTCTCGCCGCCCCAGTTGAACTTGGCGCGGCTGGAGCGCCTGGGCGCCAGGGCCCCGATGATCAGGCCGCCGAGGGTGTAAGCCAGCAGCACGTAGCCGCCGTCCACCAGGAAGTCCTTCAGGGGCGCGCCGTGGATGTAGCCCTCGGCCACCGAGGTCAGGCCGAACAGGATGCCGGCCGCCAGGCCGACGCCGAGGCCCGCCGCAGCCGCGCGGCCGGAGAGGCCGGCGATCCAGGCGATGCCCAGGGACAGGAGCAGCGCGTCGACCAGCTCAAGGCCTGCGGCCTTGGGCGAGGCCTGGACGCCACCGACGGCCTTGGAGACCAGCTGGCCCCAGTCGGCGCCGCCGAAGTGGGCGTACCAGAGATACCGCAAAGCGACGATGACGATGGCGCTGATGATGATGCCCAGCCAGTTGATACGCATAACCTCCCCCGATCTTGCGCGACCTGGTCGAGACTTTCCCGTCACTGCCCAGGCAAGGGCGGAAGGTGATCGAGAATTAGTCAAAAGGCGAGCGAATTCCTGCCAGCAGGCGTCTCGACAAGACCCGGTTCGCCTCTCGGGCGAATTCAACCGACCTGTGCGAACGCTTGGTCGACCCCCGATTGAATCCTGACAGGGGCCGGATCGGCGGCGGCATGCCGCAAGCCGTTCGCCCCCCAAGACCGGGCGGCTTTCCCTGGCGGGTCCGCGCCACTATATCGGGCGGCTCTCCGGAGCCCCGAGCGACATGGCCCGCATCCTGATCACCTCCGCCCTGCCGTACATCAACGGCGTCAAGCACCTGGGCAACCTGGCGGGATCGATGCTGCCGGCCGACGTCTATGCGCGCTTCAAGCGCGCCCAGGGCCACGAGGTGATCTACATCTGCGCCACCGACGAGCACGGCACGCCGGCCGAGCTGGCGGCGGCCCAGGCCCATCAGGACGTCTTCACCTATTGCGAGGAGCAGCACGCGATCCAGCACCGGATCGGGCGCGGCTTCGGGCTGAGCTGGGACTGGTTCGGCCGCTCGTCCTCGCCCCAGAACCGCGCGTTGACCCAGCACTTCGCCGACGTCCTGGAGGACAACGGCTATATCGAAGAGCGCACCGACCGGATGATCTATTCGGTGCACGACAAGCGCTTCCTGCCCGACCGCTATGTGGAGGGCACCTGCCCGATCTGCGGCTACCGGCCCGCGCGCGGCGACCAGTGCGACAACTGCGGCTCGCTGCTGGATCCGGTCGACCTGATCGAGCCCTATTCGGCCATCTCGGGCTCGGCCGAGCTGGAGATCCGAGAGACGCGCCACCTCTACCTGCTGCAGACCAAATTGGCGGACGAGATCCGGGCCTGGGTGGACACCAAGGGCGAGTGGCCCCAGCTGGCCCGCTCGATCGCCTACAAGCACCTGGACGAGGGCCTGATCGACCGCGGCATCACCCGCGACCTGGCCTGGGGCGTGCCGGTCACCCGCGGCGGCCAGCCCCGGCCCGGGTTCGAGGACAAGGTGTTCTACGTCTGGTTCGACGCCCCGATCGAGTACATCGGCGCCACCCGCGAGTGGGCCGATGCGACCGGCGCGGACTGGGAGCGCTGGTGGCGGCTCGACAAGGGCGCGAACGACGTCCGCTACGTCGAGTTCATGGGCAAGGACAACGTCGCCTTCCACACCGTCAGCTTCCCCGCGACGATCATCGGCTCGGGCGAGCCGTGGAAGATGGTCGACACCCTGAAGGCGTTCAACTGGCTGAACTGGTACGGCGAGAAGTTCTCCACCTCCCACAAGCGCGGCGTGTTCATGGACACGGCGCTGGAGATCCAGCCGCCCGACTGCTGGCGCTGGTACCTGACCGCCAACTGCCCGGAGGGCTCGGACACCTCCTTCACCTGGGAGCAGTTCCAGGCGGCGGTGAACCGCGACCTGGCCGACGTGCTGGGCAACTTCGTCAACCGCATCCTGAAGTTCTGCGAGACGCGCTTCGAGGGCGTGGTCCCGGCCGGCGGCGAGCCGGGGCCGCTGGAGCACAAGCTCCACTCCGACCTCTCGGCGGGGCTGAGCGAGCTCACCGGGCAGCTGGAGGCCATGGAGCTGCGCAAGAGCGCCCAGGCGGCGCGCGCCCTGTGGGTGCTGGGCAACGAGTACCTGACCGAGGCGGCGCCCTGGACGGCGATCAAGAGCGATCCGGCGCGGGCGGCCTTGATCGTGCGCACCGGGATCAACCTGGTGGGGCTGTTCGCCCGCATCTCGGCCCCCTTCATCCCCTTCGCGGCCGAGAAGATCGTCGAGGCGGTGGGCGAGGCCTATCCGCCCGCTTGGCCGAGCGCGGACGCGGCGGCGGAGCTGGGTCGCATCGAGGCGGGCCGGCCGGTGCGCGCGCCCGAGGTGCTGTTCAGGAAGCTCGAGGACGCCCAGATCGAGGCGTGGACGGCCGAGTTCGCGGGCGGTTAGTGTCCCGGTTCCGAAGTTCGCATCAGCGCCGCCGCAATGATCTTGCGAACTTCAGATTCTCCACACTAGCGCGGGCCCTTGATCATCGCGGGGCGGATCGGACGCGGGCGGCCCGGACAGCCGTCCGGTCGCCAGGCAGGCCGGAGGATCATGTAAAAACATTTGGCGATTATGCACTTTGCAAACGCGACCAGCGTAGCTAGCATCGCTAAATGCCGGCCTGGCTCTCAACGCTCCTTGGTCAAGCGGCAGTCGCAGCTGCCGTCGCTTGGCTGACCGCACAATTCTCTCTGGGCGGTTTTCAACGGGGCAAGTGGTGGGAAAAGAAGTACGAGGCCTATAGCGAGTTACTTCAGGCCCTCCATCACATGCGGAAGGACTTCGCCGACGAGCTTGAACGCAGTATGGAAGCCAGATCCGAAAGGTCGCCAGAGATTGCTGCAAAGTTCGCCAAGGAATCGGCCAGCGCGAGGGATAGCCTCATGCGTTACGCGGACTTGGGGGATTTCCTGCTCTCTGAACGCGCCGTCCGCATCTTGAAGGAGTTTGGCGACGGGCTCGTGCAAGCAACTGGTCAAAGACAGATGGGGGGGCCTACCAAGAGCTATATGTATCACGAATATCTGGCGCAAAGCTTGACCGTCATAAACGCCGCACTAAACGATATGAAGTCCGAAGCCAAAAAGGATTTGAAGGGCCGTCGACCTAGCCATTCCCGGTCTTGACGTCGGCGCCCTCCGGTTTCTGAAGCGCCTTGGCGACGGTCTTCACCTTCTCCTCAAACGCCTTCTCGTCCGCGTCGCATTCAAGCTGGCGGGCGAGGTCGCGGAACTTATCGACCTGCTTTGGTTCGCTGGGCTCTGGCCTGGGCGTCTTCGGCACGATTCCCTCTAGCCGCGCTTTGTGATACAAATGGCGTACGCCCAGCCCTCTTGCGAGAGCCGGGCGCAGAGGCCGTTGGTCTGGGTCTACCTCATGTGCCACCTGCCTCCGGGGCCGCTGCGAACGGCGCCGCCCAATGGGGTAATGCCTGTTGAAGGGACCGGGGCCGAGAGGCCCCGGTTTCCTCTTTCGAGGAACGGTTAGGCGACCGCAGCATCGTCATCGTCCACTACGGTGCCAGAATCATCATCGTCTTCGTCTTCGCCTGACGTGGTTGCTGCTGCGCCCGCGGCGCTCCCCTTCGCGGTCTTCGCGTGGGGGTACCAAGCTGTCATGCCATAAGTGCCGTTGGGCAGCTTGTGGAAGAACTGCGTCCGCTTGCGCAGTAGCGCCCGTAGTCCGACCATCGCGTTCTCAACGATAGTCGTCTCGAACTGATAGCCGCCAGCCGTGATTGCGTCGTAGATTTCTCGCGGCTTCGCTGGCCCCATACCCTGCGACCGGCGCATCTCCAGGTACTCGCGCACCGCCGTCTGCATCTTCTTGCCGTAGAAGGTGTCCGGCTTGATCTGCGTCAGCGTAGCGGAGCCGCCACTGCCGCCACCAGGGGCGCCGGGCGAGGGAGTGCCAGGCTCCCTCGGGGGCATCCCCGCTCGGCCACGCAAGACATTGATGGTCGTCAGCAGCGCGTTCGCGTTGCGTACCAACTCTTCGTATTCGCCCTCAAGGAGGGTGATCGCAGGCAGAAGTTCGTTGCTCATGGCCTTCGTCTCCGCCCGATTGGGCGACCGATTTTCGCAGAACTAACACGAGCCAAAATCGGCGCCAAGCGGATCGCCCGGATTCCGGCCCAGAAAAGTGGCGTCGATGGCTTGGTCTATTCGGTGCGGCGCTGGACAGGCGAAGTGCGGCGAAAGATCGGCTTGAGAAATCGTCCGATTTCAATAGATATTTCAATATATTATGAAAGTGGCGAAAATCCGCTGCCGCACTTCGCCTGTCCAGCGCCGCACCGGGTGGGCAAAACATACTCGCCCAACGTTTCGCGCCTTGAAGGGGTTTAGCGAATCGAGTGGTGTTGCCCCAAGCGCTAGAGATTCACTTCGTTCGCCAGCGCGACCGCCGCCGCTTCCTAGGTGCCGAGAGCCGCTTCGGTCCCGCCGTCAGGCCTGCGGCACGTCAGTCGCTTGCCGACGACGCCCACAAGCGCCCGTGTGGCACGCTCCTGATCGTCCACGCCTAGGGCGACGCGGTTGCTATAGCGGAAGTCAAACTCTGCCGCGTAGCGATGCAGGTGCTTCTTCGAGCAGTGCTGATAGACGCCGCGCATGCCGCGCTTGAAGATCGAGTAGAAGCCTTCGACCGTGTTCGTATGGACGGTCGGGTCCTCCCGCGAGACGTACTCGTCGGCGCCATGACGGACGACGTCGTGACCGGCGAAGCCCCGGCCGGGGGTGATGTAGTGGTGGGCCTCGTCTGTCAGCAGGCGCGCTTCCTTGGCGATGTTGGCCGCCAGGATCGGGCCAATGGTGGCGAGGCTCAGGTCGTCAACGACCATGCTGCGGGCTTGGCCGGGATCGCGGTCAACGAGGGTCAGCACCTTGAGCTTGTGTTGATAGCCCCGGCGCACCGGCTTGCCCGGTTCGAAGCCGATGAAGGTCTCGTCCACTTCCACGCCACCACCGCCTTGGCCGAAGGGCGCCAGTTCACCGGAGCGCATGGCCTCACGGATGCGGTGGGCCAGGAACCACGCGGTCTTGTAGGTCGTCTCCAGGGTCCGATGCAGCTGGTGGGCGCTGACGCCCTTCTTGCTGGAGCACATGAGGAAGATGGCCTGCAGCCACTTTGTCATGGGCAGCTTCGATTCCTCGAAGATCGTGCCCATGCGAACGGTGAACTGCTGACGGCATTGGCCGCAGTGCTTGAGACCGAAGCGGACGCGCTTCTCGGGGTTCGGCTTGATGGCGTTGATGCGCTCGAAGCCGCCGCAGTGCGGGCAGACCGGGCCAGTCGGCCACAGGATGCTTTCGACGAATTCGAAAGCCGCGGCTTCGTCGTGGAAATATTGCTTGGAAAGAACGGACATCGTTGGAATCTCTCAGTGATTCCACCCTAGCTCACGTTTCTGCGTTTGCAAAGTGCATAATGTCCAAACATTTTGACATCCCCGCCCGACTTGTCTAAGGTTTTTTACACCCAACACGAGGAGCGGGATCATGAGCGGCTATCAGAAACGGATTTGGCGGGCGCTGGCCGTGCAGGGGGCCGGCATCCTGGTGGCCGTGCCCGCCATGCTCATCCTGTTCAACCGGGCGCCGCGACTCCCCCTCGCGGCGCTTCTCGTCGGCCTCATCCTCGCGGGTGCCGTCATCCTGGCGACGGGCCAGCCATGGTGGCGACGCATCGACGAGATGGAGCGCGAGGAGCACGCCATCGCCTGGTACGAGGGAAGCATCCCGGGCGCCTTGATCGCCCTTCTGTGCATGGCCGGCGTGGCGGCGCACACGCACGCACATCGGGAGTTCGCCCTGGGCGCCTCCTTTTGTTTCCTCGCCCAGGGGGTCTTCTACCTGATCGTCTGGGCCGTCCGCCGACTCGGCCGCCGTGCGCGCGAGATCGCTCAATGAGGAACAACCTTCGAGAGCTGAGGCTGGCGAGGGGGTGGAGTCAGGGCGAGCTCGCCGATCTCGTGGATGCCTCGCGCCAGACGATCAACGCCATCGAAGCGGACAAGTACGATCCATCGCTGCCGCTGGCCTACAGGCTGGCGGCGCTGTTTCAGACGCCGGTGGAGGAGGTGTTCTACAATCCCTTCTGACCGGCGAGGGGTGCCGGTTGGCGCCATGGGCCCGCCGCCGGCCTCTCGATGAACGGCGATCGGTGAAACCGTCCGAGAAGGACCGCGTTGAGCTTCCGAGTCGGTGAGGGCCGACACAGGAGCCCAAGTCCATGACGTCCATTCCGCTTAAGTTGACACTCGCCGGCCTGCTCAGCCTGGGGGCGGGGACGAGCGCCCTCGCCCAGGCCTGGTACCCCGGCTACACCAGCGCCCAGCCGCAGTACGCCACGCCGTCCGAGGTCCCGCCGCCGTCGCAGTCCGACTACGACTACCAGCAGCAACAGTACCAGGACGCGCAGCAGAGCTATCAGGACCAGCAGCAGCAGTACCAGGAACAGAAGGACCGCTATCAGAACCAGCGCGGCGCCTATGACGCCCGCACCCAGGCCTGGCGCGACCGCCGCGATGTCTACGACGCGCAGCGGAACGACTATTCCGACGAGCGCGCCGCCTATGAGCAGGAGCGGGCCGACTACGACGCCCGGTACGGCGCGGGCGCGTGGGAGCGCCGCTACGGCTATGGCGACCGCGACGGCTACGCCTACTATCGCGGCGGCCCCTGCGAGCGGCGCCAGACCGGCGGCGCGGTGGCCGGCGGCGTGATCGGGGCCCTGGCCGGCGCGGCCATCGGCTCCAGCGTCGCCGGGGAGGGCGCGCACGCCACCGGCGCGGTGCTGGGCGGCCTGGCCGGCGGCGCGGTCGGCGCGGCGGTGGGATCGGACGCCGCCAAATGCGACTCCAGCGGCTATTACTACAGCTACGAGGAGACCTATCCGTACCGGGTGGCCGACGCCCGCGGCCCCGACGGCCAGTACGGCTACGACTACTATCGCCATCACAACTGCCGCCTGGCGATCGCCCCGGCCTATGTCGAAGGCTCGCTGGACGACCGCTACGTCCGCGTCTGCCCCGACAGCGCGGGCCGCTACCGCATCACGCCCTAGCCGGCGGGCGCGGATCGAACCGGAGGGCCGGTCCCACGCGGGGCCGGCCCTTGGCATGTCAGCGCCGAGCGCGCTGGGCCTCGTGCCGGGCGATCTCGGCGGGCGTGATCCGCAGGGCCTGGGGCGCGACCGAATTGTAGAGCGCGGTGTCGTGCATATCGATCACCAGGCCCCGGTGGCCGTCCCAGACCATGTGCAGGGCGACGTAGACCACCACGACCAGCCCCAGGTAGCCGATCCAGCGGGCCCGGTTCAGCAGCCGGGCGATCGCCTCGGCCGCCACGCCCATCAGGCCGATGGATAGGATGAGGCCGAACACCAGCAGCGCCGGGTGGTCCCGGGCGGCGCCGGCCACGGCCAGGACGTTGTCGAGCGACATCGACAGGTCGGCCAGCATGATCTGCAGCAAGGCGCCGCCGAAGCCCTTGGCCGGCCTGACGCCGGACCCGGCGTCCTCGGCCTGGTGCGCGGCGCGCAGGTCGCGCCACATCTTCCAGCAGACCCAGAGCAGGATCAGGCCGCCGGCCAGGGTCAGGCCGATGACGCCCAGGAGCCGCGTGGCCAGAAGCGCGAAGGCGATGCGCAGCACCACCGCCGCGCCCAGTCCGGTGAGGATGGCGGTCCGCCGCTGCGCCGCCGTCAGCCCGGCGGCGGCCACGCCCACGGCCACGGCGTTGTCGCCGGCCAGGGTCAAGTCGATCAGCAGGACCTGGAGCAGGACCACGAGGTCCGGGATCAGGGACGACTGGAGGGACGCCACGTCGAGCATGGCCCCCACATGCGTCAGGCCGGCCGGCCCGGCAAG
>JANWHQ010000020.1 GCA_025450315.1 Caulobacteraceae bacterium | reverse complement strand
GGCGGTCCTGGCAGAGCTTGATCACCGACCCGAGGTACTCGTCGGGCGTGATGATGGTCGCCTTGATCCACGGCTCCTCGATGTGGTCGATGCGCACGGGATCGGGCATGTCGGCGGGGTTGTGCAGCTCGACCACCTCGCCGTTGGTCAGGGTGATCTTGTAGACCACCGAAGGGGCGGTCGCGATCAGGTCGAGGTCGAACTCGCGGCTCAGCCGTTCCTGGATGATCTCCAGGTGCAGGAGGCCCAGGAAGCCGCAGCGGAAGCCGAAGCCGAGCGCGGCCGAGGTCTCCATCTCATAGGTGAAGGAGGCGTCGTTCAGGCGCAGCCGGCCCACCGCTGCGCGCAGGTCCTCGAAGTCGGCCGCATCCACCGGGAACAGGCCGCAGAACACCACCGGCTGCACCTCGCGGAAGCCGGGCAGGGCGTGGGCGGTGGGCCGCTTCTCGTCGGTCAGGGTGTCGCCGACGGCGGCGTCGGCCACGTCCTTGATCGAGGCGGTGATGAAGCCGATCTCGCCGGGGCCCAGCATGTCGATCTCGGTCCGCTTGGGCCTGAACACGCCGATCTTGTCGACCTGATAGACCGCCTGGGTCTGCAGGGTCTTGATCTTCTGGCCCAGCCTGAGCTGGCCGTCGAACACCCGCACCAGCACCACCACGCCCAGGTAGGGGTCGTACCAGGCGTCGACCAGCAGGGCCTTCAGGGGCGCGTCTCGGTCGCCCTTGGGCGGCGGCAGGCGGGTGACGATGGCCTCCAGCACGTCGGGCACGCCCAGGCCGCTCTTGGCCGAGACCAGCACCGCGTCGGAGGCGTCCAGGCCGATGACGTCCTCGATCTGCTGCTTCACCCGCTCCACGTCGGCGGCGGGCAGGTCGATCTTGTTCAGGACCGGCACGATCTCGTGGTTGTTGTCGATGGCCTGGTAGACGTTGGCCAGGGTCTGGGCCTCCACGCCCTGGGAGGCGTCGACCACCAGGAGCGAGCCCTCGCAGGCGGCCAGGCTGCGCGAAACCTCGTAGGCGAAGTCCACGTGCCCAGGGGTGTCGATCAGGTTCAGCACATAGTCCAGGCCGTCCTTGGCCCGGTATTCCAGCCGCACGGTCTGGGCCTTGATGGTGATGCCGCGCTCGCGCTCGATGTCCATGGAGTCGAGCACCTGCTCCTTCATCTCGCGCACGCTCAGGCCGCCGGTGATCTGGATCAGACGATCCGACAGCGTCGACTTGCCGTGGTCGATGTGAGCCACGATGGAGAAGTTGCGGATGCGCTCGAGGGGGGCGGTCATGGGCGGGGGTGTCTAGCACATTCGCCCGAGGACGGAACGCCGCCTGTCCGGCTGCGGCGTCAGCTCCCTTTCGGCGCGGCCGTCGGCGTCAGCTTGGCGAACTGCTCGTCCGCCTTTTCGCTCCAGCCGCCGCCGAGCGCGCGGATCAGGCCGACACTGGCCTCGAGCCGCCGGGTCTGCAGCGCCTCGGCCGCCCGGCGGGCCTCCAGCGCCGCGGTCTGGGCGGTGACCACCTCCAGATAGTTGACCGCGCCCTGGCGGTAGCGGGTGAGCGCCAGCTGCTCGGTCCTGGCCGCCGCATCCACCGCCTGGGCCTGGTCGTCGGCCGCCGTGGCCAGCCGGTTCAAGAGCGCGAGGTTGTCCTCAACCTGCTGGAAGGCCTTGAGCACGCGGGCGCGGTACTCGGCGCTGGCCTGGTCGAACTCGGCCTGGGCCGCCGCGGCGATCGCATGGCGCCGGCCGCCGTCGAACAGGGTCAGGGCCATCTGGGGGCCCAGGGTCCAGTAGGTGTTGCCGACCGACAACAGCCCGGGAAGGGCGGTGTTCTGGAAGCCGCCGAGGGCGGCCAGGTCCAGCGACGGATAGAAGGCCGCGCGCGCCACTCCGATGCGGGCGTTGGCCGCGGCGGCGCGGCGCTCCGCGGCGGCGACGTCGGGGCGGCGCTCCAGCAGGGTCGACGGCAGGCCGGAGGGGACCTTCGGCAGGGCCAGGCCGGCGTCGCTGGGCGCGATGGAGAGGCTGGTGGCCGGCTCGCCGGTCAGGCTGGCGATGGCGTGTTCGTAAAGGGCGCGGTCGGCGCCGACCGTGGCCAGCTGGGCGCGGGCGCTCTCCAGCTGGGTCTTGGCCCGGCCGACGTCGAGGCTGGAGGCGATGCCGCCGTCATAGCGCGCCTGGGTGAGGGTCAAAGCCTTGTCATAGGCGCCGGCGGCCCTGGCCAGGATGCTGGCCTCGTCGTCCAGCCCCCGCATGGCGATATAGTCGTCCGCCAGTTCGGCTTCGAGGCTCAGGCGCACCGATTCCATGTCCGCCTGGCTGGCCTGGGCCTCCGCCTTGGCCGAGGCGATGGAATTACGCACGCGGCCCCAGAGATCGACTTCGTAGTCGAACGCCCCGCCCAGCGAGTCGGCGCTGTATTCGTTGGGCTGGTTGGAACCCCGCAGGGGCCGGTTGTCGGACTGGCGGTTGCGGCTTATGCCGCCACTGGTTCCGACGTGGGGAAACAGGCTGGAGGAGGCCTCGGCCACGAAGGCGCGGGCCTCGTCGTAGCGGGCGACTGCCTCGGCCAGGGTCGGATTGCCGGCGGCGAGTCTGACCTCCAGCCCGTCGAGCTCGGCGTCGCCATAGAGCGTCCACCAGTCGCCGCGCTGCAGCCGGTCGGCCGGATTGGCCGAGGTCCAAGGGCCGTGTTCCTTGTAGCCGGCGGGGACCGGCACGATTGGGGCCTGATAGGGCGGCGCCAGCGAGCAGCCGGTCAGCGCCAGGGCTGCGAAGGCCGCGCCGGCGGCGAGACGAGTTCTCACGGCGTCAGCCCTCACGGTCTGCGGCGGCCGAGGACGCACCCGACACGCGGACAAGCTGGCCCTGGGTGATCGAGTCGGGCGGATTGTCCACCACGCGGTCGTTGGGCCCCAGGCCGCCGGCGAGCTCGACGGTGGTCCCAAGATCGCGCTGGACGGTGACGTACTTGATGCCGACGTGGCTGTCGGGGCCGACCACGGCCACGGCCATGCCCTTGTGGCGGAACATCACCGCGCTGGCCGGCACCTCGACAATGCCGCTGGCGGGCGGGACGGGGAACTGGACCTGGGCGTAGTCCCCCGGTTTCAGCAGCCCGTCGGCGTTGTCGGTCTGCAGCTCGACCAGGACGGCGCCGGACTGGGCGCCGACGGCGTCGGAGCTGCTGACCAGCTTGGCCTGGAAGGTGCGTCCGGGATACTCCGGCACGGTGAAAGCCGCGGGCGAGCCCGGGGAGATCGCCGCGGAGTCGTCCTGCGGCACGTTCACGTAGATGCGCAGGCGATGGACGTCCGCCACGGTGAACAGGCCCGGATCGTTGGCGGCGGCGACGTTGATCAGGGCGCCGATGTCGGTGTTGCGGGCGGTGACCACCCCGTCGAAGGGGGCGACGATGCGCTTGAACGATTCCAGCGCCATCAGCCGGTCGACGTTGGCCTTGGCCGCCTGGACCAGGGCCGTCTTGGCCTGCAGGTCGCCGGCCTTCTCGTCGGCTTCCTGGTGCGAGACCGCGTCCTGCTTCAAGAGGTTCGACCAGCGGCTGGAGGTCAGGGCCGAGAGCTTCTGATTGGCCTCGGCCGTGGTCAGGTCGGCGCGGGCCTGGGCCAGCTGCTGATCGAGCTCGGGCGTGTCGATCTCGGCCAGGAGCTGGCCGGCCTTCACCCGCGCGCCGATGTCGACGTACCACTTCTTCAGGTAGCCCGGGACGCGGGCGTGGATCACCGCGTCGTAGTTGGCCTGGATCTGGCCGGGCAGGACGAAGTTCTGGGCGGCGCTCTCGGTGGAGGGCCGGATGACATCCACCGTGGGGATGCTCTCCTGAGCCGTCCAGGCTTTCAGGTCCTGGTTGGCGGTCACCCGGCTGAAGGCGCCGACGGCGACGATCAAGGTGGCGACGCCGACGCCGACCAGGGCCGCCGGCTTCAGCCAGCGCTGGGGCTTATGGTGCAGGGCTTCGGGATTATCGTGCATAGGCTTCTCCGAGGTCGGGGCCGGGCGCGGGGTCATCGGCGGGGGCTTCGGCCTTGCGGCCATGGGCGAGGCTGAACACCACCGGCACGAAGATGAGGGTGGCGACGGTGGCGAAGATCAGGCCGCCGATGACGGCGCGGCCGAGGGGAGCGTTCTGTTCGCCGCCTTCGCCCAGGCCCAGCGCCATGGGCGACATGCCGATGATCATGGCGAGCGCCGTCATCAGCACCGGCCGGAAGCGGGTGAAGCCCGCTTCCAGCGCCGCGACAATGGGATCGCCGGTGTACTCGAGCCGCTCGCGGGCGAAGCTGACCACCAGGATGGAGTTGGCGGTGGCCACCCCCATGCACATGATCGCGCCGGTGAGGGCCGGGACCGACAGGGGCGTCCGGGTGGCGAACAGCATCCAGACGATGCCGGCGAGCGCGGCGGGCAGGGCGGTGATGATGACGAAGGGATCGACCCAGGATTGGAAACTCACCACGATCATCAGGTAGATCAGCACCACAGCGCCCACGAGGCCGAAGGAGAGGCCGGAGAAGGCGCTGTTCATGGTGGTGACCTGGCCGCGCAGGGCCACCGTCGACCCCTTGGGTAAATCGCCGGAGGTGGCCTTGAGGACGTCGTTCACCGCCTTGGCGACGTTGCCGAGGTCGCGGCCCTGGGTGGTGGCGTAGATGTCGAACGATGGCTCGATCGAGAAATGCGACACGACCGCGTCGGCGTTCTCGCGGGTCAAGGTGCTGAGTCCGCCCAGGATCTGCATGCCGTTGGACTTCGCCGAGCTGATCGGGATGTTCTCCAGCTTCGAAAGGCTGTTGACGTCTTGCTGCGGCGCCTGGACCACGATCGGGTAGGAGACCCCATTCCTGGGGTTCAGCCAGAAGGCCGGGGCGGTCTGGAAGCTGCCCGTGAGGGTGGTGACCATGGTGTTGGTCACATCGCTCTCGGTGAGGCCCAGCTGGTCGGCGCGGGTGCGGTCCACGTCGATGCGGAACTGCGGATAGTGGGTCGACTGCTGCAGGCGCACGTCGGCCAGGCCCGGGATCAGCCTCAGCTTGCCCAGGAGCTCGGCGGCATAGGCCTCGTTCTGCTCCCGGTTCGGCCCCGCCACCTGCACGTCGATCGGCGAAGGCGCCCCGAAGTTCAGGATCTGGCTGATGATGTCGGCGGGCAGGAAGGAGAATGTCGAGCCGGGGTAAAGCTGGGGCAGCCGTGTCCTGAGGGTCCGGACATACTCCGCGGTGGGCCGGTGCTTCTGGGCCAGGGTGATGTAGATGTCCCCGTCCTGGGGTCCGATGCCGCCGGTGTTGGAATAGGCGCGGTTGATGCCGCTGACCGGCAGGCCGATGTTGTCGACGATGCTGTTCAGCTGGTCGGGCGGAACCACCTGGCGGATCGACTGCTCGACATGATCGAACAGGGCGGCGGTGTCCTCCAGCCGGGTGCCGACCGGGGCCCTGACGTGCAGGGTCATCTCGCCGGAATCGACGCTGGGGAAGAAGTTGCTCCCCAGGAAGGGAGTCAGCGCGAAGGACGCCAAGACGAATCCGAGGAAGCCGAGGATGAAGATCCGACGCTCGGAGAGCGCCTTGGCCAGCACCCCTCGATACGACTCGCGGACGCGGGCGAAGGTGGCGTCAAAACCCTGCTGGAGCCTGGCCAGGCCGCGGGCCGGCTTCGCAGGCTCGTCCGACGTCGAAGCCTCGGCGCGAGGCTTCAGCAGGTACATGGCGATCGTGGGCACGAGCGTGCGCGACAGGATGAAGGAGGCGATCATGGCGAAGATCACCGCCTCGGCCATGGGGACAAACAGGAAGCCGGCGATCCCCTTCAGGAAGAACATCGGCACGAAGACGATGCAGATGCAGAGCAGCGAGACCAGGGCGGGGGTGACGATCTGCTGGGCCCCGTCGAGGATGGCGGTCTGGACGTCCTTGCCCTGCTCCAGATGCCAGTTGATGTTCTCGATGGTGACGGTTGCGTCGTTGATGAGGATGCCGACGGCCAGCGCCAGGCCGCCGAGCGTCATGATGTTCAGGGTTTGACCCAAGGCCGAAAGGGCGGCGACCGACGCCAGCACCGCCAAGGGGATCGAGGTCGCCACGATCAGCGTCGAGCGCCAGCTGCCCAGGAACACCAGGATCATCAGGCTGGCGAGGGCGGCCGAGATGATCCCCTCTTTCACCACCCCCGAGATGGCCGCCTTCACGAACAGCGACTGGTCGTTCAGCAGGGCGACGTGCAGCGACTTCGGGAGGGCCTCCTCGACCTTCGGCAACGCCGCCTTGACCCCGTCCACGATCGCCAGGGTGGAGGCCGAGCCGCTCTTCAGCACGCTCATCAGAACCGAACGCCGGCCGTTGACGCGCACCTCGTTGCGCTGCGGCGGAGATCCGTCGCGGACGTTGGCGACATCGCGGATGTAGATGGTCGTCCCGTTCACGGTCTTGATCGGGAGATTGTTGAGGTCCGCGATCGCCTCGGGGCTGTCGTTCAGCTTCACGAAATATTCGAACGACCCGATCTTGGCCGTGCCCGCGGGAATGATCTGGTTCTGGGCGGCGAGCGCGTTGCCGACGTCCTCGGCGGACAGTCCCTTCGACTGCAGCGCCTGGGGATTCAGGTCGATCTGGATCTGGCGTTCCTTGCCGCCATAGGGCGAGGGAATCGAGGTCCCGGGCACCGCAGCCAGGGCGGGCCGGATGAAGTTCTGGCCGGCGTCGAACAGCTGCTGTTCGGACAGCTTGGGACTGGACAGCGCGAGCTGGAGGATCGGAACGGTCGAGGCGTTGTAGTTCAGGATCAGCGGCGGCGTGATGCCCGGCGGCATCTGCTTGAGCACCGTCTGAGACAGCGACGTCACCTGGGCGGTCGCGGTGCGGATGTCGACGCCCGGCTGGAAGAAGATCTTGACGATGCCGATGCCGGGCAGGGACTGGCTCTCGATGTGCTCGATGTCGTTGACGCTCGAACTCAGCTGCCGCTCGTAATAGTAGATCACCCGGCCCGACATGTCGTCCGGCGGCAGGCCGCGATAGGTCCACACTACCGCGATCACCGGGATCCTGATGTCGGGGAAGATGTCGGTCGGCATCCTGAGCGCGGCCAGCGGCCCCAGGATCAGGATGAGCAGAGCCAGCACCACAAAGGTGTACGGGCGCCGAAGCGCCAGCCGCACGATTCCGATCATCGAGGTCCTCGACCAGACAAGCGCAGGGGCCGCGACCTCTCCCGCCCAAGAGTGGCCAAGCTTGATGCTGCGATGGCGCGCAAATGGCATGCGCCGCCTAAAGGGCGGCTCGTCGCCCCGATGAAGATGTCTTCATGATCCGGATTCACCGTCCGTCGAATCGGCCTGCGGGGCCCTCTCGACGGCGAAGCGGTAGCCATGCCCCCTGGCTCCATGCAGCAGGCGCCAAGGGCGGCCGCGCTCGAGCTTGTCTCTCAGCCGTGCGACGTACGTGTGAACCAGTTCGGCGCGCGCGCCCCCCTCATCGCCCCAGACCTCCTGGAGGATGTCTTCGACCGCCGCGACCCGTCCGGCGCGGGCCGCCAAGAGGGCCAAGAGGTCGAATTCGCGCTGGGACAGGCGCACCCGCTCGCCGGCGATGCGCACCGCCCGGTCGGCGGGCTCGAGGCTGAACGGCTCCCCCAGCGCTGTGGGCCTGCGCAGGGTTCGCCGGGCGAAGACGTCGAGCCGCGCGCTGAGCTCCCTGAACACATAGGGACGGCAGAAAACCGCGTCGGCGCCGGCCTTCAGCATGCCGAGGCGCGCCTGCTCCCGGCTGGAGGGCAGCATCGCCACCAGCCAGGCCTGCGAGGCGGCCTGGCGAAAGCGCTCGACGACTTCGGACGATGCCCGATCCAGGTCGCAGATCACCGCGTCGGCGCCCACGATCGGGGCCAGGGCCGCGCCGTCGTCCAGACCGCGCGCCGTTTCCACCCGGTGCAGCTCGGCCAGGGCGCGCACCAGCCGCCCGTCGGGCGAGGACTCGGGGCAGTAGAGGAGCCGCATGACGCTCCCGTCGTCCGCAAGGCGCGCCCCGTCAAGACGGATCGCGCGTCAGACGAGGTCGACGCGATCCTGACCGGCGGACCACTGGCTCCAGCAGTTGAGCGAGACCTTCAGGCCCGGATGGGCGTCTTCCAGGTCCAGGGTGAAGCCGTGCAGGCCCACGATGGCGGCGACGATGCTGAGCCCGATGCCCGAGCCCGGCTCGGCCTGGTTGCGGGCGCCGCGGTAGAACCGCTGCAGCACGGCCGAGCGTTCGCCGGCCGGCACGCCGGGCCCATTGTCGACGATCTCGATCCGCGCCCCCTGGTTGGTGCGGCCCAGGCCCACGTCCACCCGGCCGCCCGGCGGGGTGAACTTCATGGCGTTGTCGACCAGGTTGCTCAGCGCCTCGAACAACAGTTCGGCGTCGGCCAGCACCACGGCCTTGGCCCCGCGCACCATATGGAAATCCAGGCCCCGCTCGGCCGCGACCGGGCCATAGAGCTCCTCGATCTGGCGCAGGATCCTGCCCAGCTCGACCGGGCGGAAGCCCGCCATGCGCTCGCGGCTCTCGATCTCCGACACCCGCAGCAGCGCGCGGAAGCGCCCGAGCAGCACGTCGGTCTCCTGGATGGCCTGTTCCAGCAATGCCCGCTGGGGCTCGGGCGCTCCGGCCTGGGCCGCGCCGTGCAGCAGCGCCCTGACCCGGGTCAGCGGCGTGCGCAGATCGTGCGCCAGGCTGTCGGAGGCGCTCTTCACCTCTCCCACCAGCCGCTGAATCTCGTCGAGCATGGAGTTGACCACCCGGGCCAGCAGGTCGAGCTCGTCGCCGGCGGGCGCCGCTGGCAGGCGCGCGGCGAGGTCGCCCCGCATGACCTTCTGACTGGCGTCGCGGATCGCGGTCACGTGCTGCAACGGCCGCAGGCTCAGGCCCGCGCCAAGCAGCAACCCGAGCCCCACGATCAACGCCCCGCTCCACAGCAGGGCGTGCAGGATGATGCGGCGGATCTCGCCCAGCTGGGTGGCGTCGCGGCCGACCACCAGAATCTCCCCCCAGGGCAGGCGATGGGCCAGGGCGTGGGCGCCGGAGGGATAGCCGTCGGTGGCCCTCAGCTCGTGCGGAACGCCGTCGATCTTGAGGTCGTGCGGCAGGGAGCGGACGTTGCCGACGATCCAGATCCCGTCGGCCGAAAACAGGCCGAACAGGTTGATGTGGCGGGCGTCGCGCTCGATCTCCTGGCGCACCCGGCGAGGCAGCGCCTCGGCCCTGACCGCCGTGAGCGCCCCGGCCTCGACGCGGATCACCTGGTCCATCTGGCGGCCCATGTATCCCGCGGTCTGCCAGTAGATCAGGCCCACCAGCAGCACCACGCCGGCGGCGAAGATGGCGCCATAGAGCAGGGTCAGCCGGAAGCGGCTGATGGTCCAGAGGTCACGGATCCGCACGGAACCGGTATCCCGAGCCGCGAACCGTCTCGATCAGGGCCCTGGCGCCCGGCCGCTCGATCTTGCGCCTGAGCTGGCCGATGTGCACGTCGATGGTGTTGGTGCCGGGGTCGAAGTAGTAACCCCACACCGCCTCGAAGATCATGGTGCGGGTCAGGATCTGGTCGCGGTTGCGCATCATGAACTCGAGCAGCCTGAACTCCGTGGGCGAGAGCCTGAGTTCGCCGCCGCCGCGGCGCACCTGGCGGGTCACCAGGTCCAGGACCAGGTCGTCCGCCTGCAGCACCGTCTCGCGCGGCGCCTGCTCGCGCCGGCGCAGCAGAACCTCCAGCCGGGCGGTCATCTCCTCCGGCGAGAAGGGCTTGGTCAGATAGTCGTCGCCGCCGGCCCTGAGGCCCCGGATCCGCTCGTCCACGTCGCTGAGGGCGCTGATCATCAGGACCGGGGTCTGCACCCCGGCGTTGCGCATCACCGTCACCAGCGACAGCCCGTCCAGACCCGGCAGGATGCGGTCCAGGGTGATGGCGTCGAAGGTCCCGGTCACCGCCCGCACCAGCCCCTCGCGCCCGTCGGCGACCGCCTCGACCTCGAAGCCATGGCGGCTCAGCTCAGCCACGATTTCGCGGGAGGTGGTCTCGTCGTCCTCGATGGCCAGGATTCTCGCCATGGCGATGAAACTTCCGCAGGCTGCCGTTCGGATGGGGTATCCCCGCCACACCTTCCGGGCAAGTCGGCGCCGGAAGACCCTTGAGCCGGGCTGTTACATAAAGTTCACGCCGCTGGCGCCGACCCGTCACACAGCCAAGCTACCCGGGCCACATCGGCCGCGCGGGGCGGCGAGGGGATAACCGAGGATAATGCCATGAGGACCAAACCGTCGCTGCTCTGCAGCGCGGCGCTTGGCGTCGTTTGGGCGATGTCGTTCACCGGTCAGGCGAACGCGGCCGAGCACAAGCACCATCATCACGCGGCGCGCGTCGCCGAAGCCGCCCGTGGCGAAACCGCCGGCCTCGCTACCGAAGTCGAGGAGCTGAAGGCCCAGGTCCAGGCGCTGGAGGCCAAGCTCGACGCGCAGAACTCCGCCCAGCAGCAGACCCAGGCCCAGGCCGCCCAGGCCCAGGCGACCGCCCAGGCGGCGGCCAGCCAGGCCCAGTCGGCCCAGGCGGCGGCCGACTCCGAGATCAAGACCATCCCGGTCCAGGTCGCCACCGCGGTCGACAAGGTGAAACCCAAGACCGACAAGATCTACTACAAGGGCGTGACGGTCACGATGGGCGGGTTCCTGGCGGCCGAAGGCATCTACCGCTCGCACGACGAGACGGCGGACGTCGGCTCCAACTACGGGAGCATGCCTTACGCCAACGATCGCGCCGGCCACACCAGCGAGCTCCGCGGCACGGCCCGTCAGAGCCGCTACTCGCTGTTGGTCGAAGGCATGCCGACGCCGGATCTCAAGGCCAGCTTCTACGGCGAGTTCGACTTCTTGGGCGCCGCCCAGACGGCCAACTCCAAGGAATCCAACTCCTACCAGCCGCGCACCCGCGTGGTGTACGGCCAGTTGGACACCTCCTCGGGATGGCACCTGCTGGCTGGCGACACCTGGTCGTTGGCGACCTTGACCAGCAATGGGCTCATGCCGCGCAGTGAAGTCGCCCCGGCCACCATCGAAGCCCAGTACGTGCCGGGCTTCGCCTGGGCTCGCCAGCCGGAAGTCCGCCTGACCAAGGACTTCAACAAGACCCTCTGGCTTTCGGTCGCCGCCGACAGCCCCCAGACCACCTTCGCCAACACCGCGGTGGCTTCGGGCGTCACGCTTACGACCACCCAAGCGCCGACCAGCCAGTATTTCAACGGCACCAACTACTCGCTGAACGACCTGCCCGACTTCATCGGCAAGGCAGCCATCGAGCAGAAGCTGGGCGGCCACGCGTTCCACGCCGAAGTGTTCGGCATATGGCGGTCCTACCTCTCCCGCGTGAGCTATGCGCCGTCGGGAGCGAACCAGGCGGCCCTGCTCGGCCTCGCCGCGGGCAACAACAGCCTGCACACGTCCGGCGGTGGCGTCGGCGGCAGCGTGATGTTCACCCTGATTCCGAAGGTCCTCGACCTGCAGGGGTCGGTCCTGACGGGCTCGGGCATCGGCCGTTACGGCTCGGCTCAGCTGGCGGACGTGACAGCCGAAGCCAACGGCAAGCTCGCGGCGATCCCGGAGACGATGTGGCTGCTCGGCGGCACCCTGCATGCCACCCGCGCGCTCGACATCTACGCCTATGGCGGCGAAGAGGCGGAGAGCCACAAGACCTTCGCCTATGGGGCGCTGCCGGCCTCGGCGGTGTTCGGCTACGGCACTCTGCCGGGCTCGAATAACGCGGGCTGCATCGTCGAAGGCGGCTCTTGCAGCGCGGTCACCAAGAACATCTGGCAGGTGACCGGCGGCATTTGGGACAAGATCTACCAGGGCTCGTTCGGACAGGTTCGCGTCGGTCTGCAGTACTCGCATACCGAGAAGCAGGCCTTCGCCGACGCCACGGGCTTCGCGCCCAGGGCCAAGGAAGACATGGTCTTCACCAGCTTCCGCTACTATCCGTTCTGATCCTCGTCGGAGACGAGCGATCCGAGAGGGGCCGGCGCCAGCCGGCCCCTCTTTTCGTTCGCCAGCGTTGTCCTTGAGGGGCTGGACCTCGCGCCGCGTCCCCGGCGCCTCGCAGCGGCCGTCGAATCCGCCTATCTGAAGGTGATGCTGCAGCTTCCGGCTCCGCCCGGGACGTCATGATCAGAAGCCTGGGCCTCGATTTCAGCGCTCCCGACCCCCGCTACGCCGCTGGCGACGTGCTGGAGGTGGCCGGTTGCGCGGTGCGGCTCAAGGTCGACCGCCGCGCCACGCGGGTCAGCCTGCGGCTCGACACCACCCGCGGCGAGATCGTCGCCACCGCGCCGTCGCCGCGACGGCTCAAGGAGGCCGCCGCCTTCGCCGCGCCCCGGGCCGCCTGGATCGGCGAGGCGGTGCGCCGCCTGCCCCCGGCCGAGCCCCTGGCGCCGGGCGCGGTGCTGCAGGTGCTGGGCCGCGCCTGCCGGCTGAAGCCGGCGTTGGGCCCCCGCCGGCAGGGCCTTTACGAAGAGGACGGGCTGGTGCTGCGCGCCTCCGGCGAGGGCGAGGCCTTCCGCCGGGCGGCCCTGCGCATCCTCAAGGCCGAGGCGCTGAAGGCGCTGGCCGAGCGGACGGCCGCCTACGCCTCGGTGCTGGGCCATCCGGCGCCCAGGATCGCGGTGATGGACGCCCGCTCGCGCTGGGGCTCGTGCACGCCGTCCAGGCCGGGCCGGGCGGCCAGCCTGCGCTATTCCTGGCGGCTGATCCTGGCCCCCTACGAGGTGATGGACTACGTCGCCGCCCACGAGTGCGGGCACCTGGTGCACGCCGATCACAGCCCGAGGTTCTGGGCGCTGGTGGCGGGGCTGGGCCCCGACGTGAAGCGCGCCAGAACCTGGCTGCGCGCTCACGGCCCGCGGCTGCACGCGGTGGGCCGTTAGCCTTCAGGCTCAGTAGAGATCGTTGGGGTTGGGGGCCGGCTGCGGTGAGGCCGGGCCCGGACCCGGCGGCTGCGGCGTCACCGGCTCGCCCTCGCCGTTGGTCCCGCCGGCTTCCAGCGACGACAGCAGCTGGTCCAGGTCGCCCGGCTGGGTGGGCGGCGGCGGCGGCGCGGCCCCGCCGGGGATCGCCGACACCTTCAGCCGCGGCAGGGCCTGGGCCATGTAGGTCCGCCACAGCTGGGCCGGGACCTCGCCGCCGGTGACCCTGCGCATGGGGGTGTTGTCGTCCCGCCCGGTCCAGATCGCGGTCACGAAGCCGCCGGTGAAGCCGACGAACCAGGCGTCGCGATAGTCGGAGGTGGTGCCGGTCTTGCCGGCCAAGTCGTAGCCCGGGATGCGCGCCGCCGCGCCAGTGCCCGAGATCACCACCTGGCGCAGCATCAGGTTCATGTACTGCAGCGCCGGCGCGCCGATCACCTGGGGCCTTTGGCTCGGATGCTCGGCGTGGTCGTACAGCACCTTGCCGTCGGCCGTACGGATCCGCTCGATGCCATAGGGCGTCGTGCGAACGCCGCCATTGGCGAAGGCGTCGTAGGCGCCGGCCATCTCCAGCGGGCTCACCTCCACCGCGCCCAGCGCCATGGAGGGGCTGGTCTGGATGGGCGAATTGATGCCCAGGCGATGGGCGGTGGCCGCCACCGAGGCGGTGCCGACCTGCTGGGCCAGCTTGGCCGCCACGGTGTTGATCGACTGGGCCAGGGCGGTCTCCAGCGAGATCTTGCCGAGATAGCGCTTCTCGAAGTCGTGCACCTCCCAGTTTCCGATGGTGGTCGGCTCGTCGACGGCCTCTTCGTAGGGCGTGTGGCCCTGTTCCATGGCGGTCAGATAGACGAAGGGCTTGAACGAGGAGCCCGCCTGCCGCCGCGCCATGGCGACGCGGTCGAACTGGCTGTCGGCATAGTTGACGCCGCCGATGTAGGCGCGGATGCGTCCTTCGCCGTCCAGCGAGATCAGGGCCGCCTGCTGCATCCCGCGAGGGGCGCCCAGGGTGGCGACGCCGGTGGAGAGGGTCCGCTCGGCGGCCGCTTGGATCGGCAGGTCCAGAGTGGTCTCGACCACCAGGTCCTCCTGCGGCTGTCCCACCATCTGGCGCACCTGGGCGTCGACCCAGTCGACGAAGTACTGCGCCCGCTGCGCCGCCAGCACCGAGGAGATGCGCACCGGCTGGCGGAACGCCTCGTCCCGCTGGGCGGGGGTGATGGTGTGGTTGGCCACCATCTCGTCCAGCACGATGGTCGCGCGCCGCTCGGCGCGGGCCTGGTCCGAAATGGGGCTGTAGCGCGAGGGCGCCTTCAGCATGCCAGCCAGCAGGGCGGCCTCGCCCAGGGAGAGCTGCGAGGCGGGCTTGTTGAAATAGCGCTGGGCGGCGGCCTCGATGCCGTAGGCGCCGGCGCCGAAATAGACCCGGTTCAGATAGAGGGCGAGGATCTGCTTCTTGGAGAACTTGGCCTCCAGCCAGATGGCCAGCACCAGCTCCTGGGCCTTGCGGTGCATGTTCTGGGCGGGCGTCAGGAACAGGTTGCGCGCCAGCTGCTGGGTGATGGTCGAGCCGCCCCTGAGCGGCCCGTGCGGGTGGGTCAGGTTGTAGAGCCCCGAGCGCAGGATGCCCCAGGGGTTGAAGCCGAAGTGGTGGTAGAACTGCCGGTCCTCGATGGCCACGAAGGCGCCGGGCACGTAGGCCGGCAGGGACTCCAGGTCCACCGGCGGGGCGTACTGGCTGCCGCGCACCGCGATCAGGGCGCCGGAGCGGTCCAGGTAGCTGATCGAGGGCTGGTGCTTGATCTGGTAGAGCTTGGAGGTGTCGGGCAGGCCCCGCGCGAGCACGGCAATGGCCGCGATCACCAGGATCGTCATCCAGATGCCGCCGACCGCCGTCCAGTAGAGGATCGACTGCGCAAGGGTGCGCGGCGGACCGTCGCCGGGCCGGCGCGGGCCGAACAGAGGGAAGCGGATGCCGCGCCCCCGCGGGTCGGAGGAGCCGCCGGCTCCTTCGTTGGCCATGATCTATCTCGTCTCCGGACCGCCCCCGCGGCGTGTTTACCTAAAGCGCACAGGGCGCTCCACAAGATTGACGCGCGGTGAACGATTGGCGCCAGGGCCACGCGTCGATGGGACAGGCCACAAAGGCGCCGGGGTTGGGCTATAGAGGGCGCGGGCGGCTGCAGCGCCACAGGACGAACGGATGACCTTCAAGACCCTCGCCTTCGCCGCCGCCGCGATCGTGGCGACCGCCGCCGGGACCGCTCTGGCCCATGATGTCTATGACGACGTGTTCTTCGTGCGGGCGCAGGCCTCGGCCGGCCAGCTGTTCAAGGACCGGTCCGATTGCCGATCCACGGCCGAGCACATGAGCGACACCGCCGCCTCCTATTCCAACCCC
Organism: Caulobacteraceae bacterium; assembly: GCA_025450315.1. GTDB lineage: Bacteria > Pseudomonadota > Alphaproteobacteria > Caulobacterales > Caulobacteraceae > JANWHQ01. The sequence continues at coordinate 25,574 of JANWHQ010000020.1, read as the reverse complement.
CAGTATGGCGCGCTCAGCGCCATGGGCTCGGCGCTGGACGAGGACGCCCTGCACGACGGCGGCCTGCGCAAGCGCCTGCAACGGGCGGTGCTCGACGACTGCATGAAGCAGAAGGGCTGGACGCCCGCCGAGGTGTCGGCCGAGGATCTCAGGACCCTGATGCGGGCCGACGCCCGTCATCCCCAGCTGCTGGACGCCTGGCTGAAGGCCCATGAACCGGCGCCCGCACCGGCCCCAGCGCCAACCGCGCCGGTGGTGAAGACCGCGGCCCCGGCGTCCGAAGTCGCCAAGGCCTCAGACAATCCCTAGACGTCCACCTCGGCGTCCAGGGCGTTGTCCTGGATGAACTCGCGGCGGGGCTCGACCAGATCGCCCATCAGGCGCGAGAACATGTCGTCGGCATCGTCGGAGTGGGCGACCCTCACCTGCAACAGGGTGCGGGCGTCGACGTCGAGCGTGGTCTCCCACAGCTGCTCGGGGTTCATTTCGCCCAGGCCCTTGTAGCGCTGGATCGACAGGCCGCGCCGGCCGGTGTCGAGCACGGCGCCCACCAGGTCCAGAGGCCCCCGCACGGTCGCCGTGCGCTCCTTGCGCCGGAACACGGCCGGAGACGAGAACGCCTCGGCGAATTCGGGCGCGCGCTCGGCCAGGCGCCGGGCGTCCAGCGAATGGATCAGGGCGTCCTCCAGCACGATGCGCTCGGAGACGCTGCGCTTGACCCGCGAGAAGGCGAAGCCGCCCAGCCCGCCGTCCTCGGCCGGGGCGCCCTGCCAGGGCCCGTCGCCTTCCTCGGCGTAGAGGTCCAGCCGCCGGGCGGCCGCCTCCGGATCGGGATGTTCGCCGAACAGGCCCGCCAGGGCCGCCTGCTCGACCGCGAAGGCCGGCGCGCGCTGGGACAGCCGTTCGATGTGGGCCCGGGCGGTCTTGGCGTGGGCCACCAGGTCCAGCAGGTCGCGGCCCGAGCGCTGCTCGCCGCCGGCCAGCTCCAGCACCGCGCCGTCGGTCCCCTCCTCGGTGAGGAAGGCCTCCATCTCGGTGTCGTCCTTGAGGTAGCGCGAGGACTTGCCCTTGGACGCCTTGTAGAGCGGCGGCTGGGCGATATAGAGGTAGCCGCGCTCGATCAGCTCGGGCATCTGCCGGTAGAAGAAGGTGAGCAGGAGCGTGCGGATGTGGGCGCCGTCGACGTCGGCGTCCGTCATGATGATGATCTTGTGGTAGCGCACCTTGTCCGCGTCGAAGTCGTCGCGGCCGATGCCGGCGCCCAGGGCGGTGATCAGGGTGCCGATCTGCTCCGAGACCAGCATCTTGTCGAAGCGGGCCCGCTCCACGTTCAGGATCTTGCCGCGCAGGGGCAGCACGGCCTGGTTCTCGCGGTTGCGGGCCTGCTTGGCCGAGCCGCCGGCCGAATCGCCTTCCACCAGGAAGATCTCCGACTTGGCCGGATCCTTCTCCTGGCAGTCCGCCAGCTTGCCGGGCAGGTTGGAGATGTCGAGCGGCGACTTGCGGCGCGACAGCTCGCGGGCCTTGCGGGCCGCTTCGCGGGCCATCGCCGCCTCGGCGATCTTCTGCACCACCATCCGCGCCTCGGCGGGGTTCTCCTCGAACCACTGGGCGATGCCCTCGCCGACCAGTCCCTCGACCGCCGGACGCACCTCCGAGGAGACCAGCTTGTCCTTGGTCTGGCTGGAGAACTTGGGGTCTGGCACCTTGACCGACAGCACGCAGGTGAGTCCCTCGCGCGCGTCCTCGCCGGTGACCCCGATCTTCTCCTTCTTGGAGATGCCCGAGCTCTCGGCGTAGTTGGTGATCACCCGTGTCAGGGCCGCGCGGAAGGCCGACAGGTGCGTGCCTCCATCCCGCTGGGGGATGTTGTTGGTGAAGCACAGCATGTTCTCATGGTAGCCGTCGTTCCACCACAGGGCGAGGTCGATCTCGACCTTCTCGCGCTTGCCGCGCACCACGATGGGGGCCTTGATCAGGGGCTGCTTGGCCTTGTCCAGGTGCCGCACGAAGGCCTCGACGCCGCCCTCGTAGGACATGATCTCTTCGAAGGGGCTGGCTTCGCGCAGGTCGCGGAAACGGATGGTCACGCCCGAGTTCAGGAACGCCAGCTCGCGCAGCCGGTGCTCGAGCGTCTTCCGGTCGAACTCCACGGCCGAGAAGGTGTCGAGCGACGGCATGAAGGTGACGCTGGTGCCGGTGAGCGGGCTTCCGTCCGCCCGCTTGGGCGCCGGGCCGATGATCTTCAGCGGCGAGACCGGGTCGCCCTTGCGGAACTCCATCTCGTAGGTGTCGCCGGTCCGCCAGATCCTCAGCCGCAGCCAGTCGGACAGGGCGTTGACCACCGACACGCCCACGCCGTGCAGGCCGCCGGAGACCTTGTAGGAGTTCTGGTCGAACTTCCCGCCCGCGTGCAGCTGGGTCATGATGACCTCGGCCGCCGAGACGCCTTCGCCCTCGTGGATGTCGGTGGGAATGCCGCGGCCGTCGTCGGTGACGGTGACCGAGCCGTCCTGGTTCAGGGTGACCTCGACCGCCGAAGCCCAGCCGGCCAGGGCCTCGTCGATGGCGTTGTCCACCACCTCGTAGACCATGTGGTGCAGGCCCGAGCCGTCGTCGGTGTCGCCGATGTACATGCCCGGGCGCTTGCGCACCGCGTCCAGGCCCTTCAGCACCTTGATGGACTCCGCGCCGTAGTCTTCGCCGTTGGGCAGTGGGGTCTCGTCGGTCATCGATCTTCCAGAATGGCGAGCTGGCCGGCGTCCACACGGACGCCTCGGGCGCGGCCCTCGAGGTCTACGAACAGCTGCTCGTCCACGCCGGTGAGGAAAGCCTGCAGGCCGAGCGCCTCGATTTCGTCGAAGAGTCCCGCTCGCCGTCGGGCGTCCAGATGGGCGGCCGCTTCGTCCAGCAACAATATAGGGTTTGGCTGCGATTCTGCACGCGAAAGCCGCGCCGCCTGGGCCAGAACCAGGTTCAGAATCAAGGCTTTTTGCTCTCCGGTCGAGCATTCCGCGGCCGGACGATCCTTTTCGCGGTGCACCACGGCCAGGTCCCCCCGGTGCGGGCCGGTCAGCGCCCGGCCGGCGGCGGCGTCGCGCTCGCGTCCCCGGGCCAGCGCCGGCGCCAGGCGGGCCTGGACCTCGGCGGGCGGCAGACCGGATGCGGCCAGGGCCTCCCACTCGCCGGTGAGCGCCAGCCCCGCCTGCGGGAACGGCCGTTCGGCGCGGGCGTCGACCTCGGCCTGCAACGCGGTGAGGGTGCGCGCGCGGGCGTCGGCCATCAGGGCGCCGCTCTCGGCCATCCGCGCCTCCAGGGCGGCCAGCCAGGCCGGATCCGGCTCCGGCTCGGCCAGCAGGCGCGAACGCTCGCGCAGGGCCCGCTCATAGGCCGAGGCGTGGGCCGCGTGGGCCGGCTCGGCGGCGAACACCAGCCGGTCGAAGAACCGCCGCCGCTCGGAGGCGCCTTCCAGGAACAGCCGGTCCTGAGCCGGCGTCAGCCAGACCGGGCGCAGATGGTCGGCCAGCCGCCCGGGCGGCACGGTCTCGCCGTCGATCCGCACGATCCGCCGGGCCGCGCCGGCGGCCTCCACGCCCGTGCCGATGCGGGTGTCCTCCTCGCCGGTCCGCACCAGGGCCGAGACGCTCCAGGCCCGCCCCGCGGCCTCGCCGGGCGCGCGCCGGCCGAGTTCGGAGATCGGTACGCCCCGCAGCCCCCGTCCGGGCGAGAGCAGGCTGATGGCTTCCAGGAGGTTGGTCTTGCCCGCCCCGTTCGGCCCGAACAGGAACACGCTGGCGCCATCGGTCAGCAGTTCGGCGTGCTCGTAGGAGCGGAAGTCGGTCAGGGCGAGGGAGAGCAGGGCGGACTTAGCCATCTGACCCGCTCATCCCGACGATCCCCCTTCCCGCCATCGCCGCCGCGATGGGGGAGGTGACCGCGGGGGAAATAGGGAAGGTGATGGCGGCTACACCCTCAGCGGCATCAGCACGTACTGCACGCCGGCGTCGGAGGGGTCGATGACCAGGGTCGGAGAGGCGGGGTCGGCGAAGCGGAACTCGGTGGTCTCGCCCTGGATCTGGTCGGTGACGTCCATCAGGTAACGGGCGTTGAAGCCGATCTCGAAGGCGTCACCGGAATAGTCGATCTCCAGCTCCTCGACCGCCTGGCCGGCCTCCATGTTGCGCACGGTCAGGACCATGCGGCCCGATTCGATGGCCAGCTTCACCGAGCGGGACTTCTCCGCCGAGATGGTGGCCACCCGGTCCACGGCCTGGGCGAACAGCTTGTTGTCGACGGTCAGGATCTTGGTGTTGTCGCGCGGGATCACCCGACCGTAGTCGGGGAAGGAGCCGTCGATCACCTTGGAGGTCAGGGCCGCGCCGCCGAACTCCAGGCGCACCTTGGCCGGCGAGACCTGCAGCTCCACGCCCTCGGGCGCGTCGTCCAGCAGCCGGCGGGCCTCCTGCACGGTCTTGCGGGGCACGATGACGCCGGGCAGGCCGGCGGCGCCCTCCGGCGCCGGCATTTCCGCCAGGGCCAGGCGGTGGCCGTCGGTGGCGACCGCGCGCAGCTTGGCCTCGCCGCCCTCGGTGACGGCGTGCAGGTAGAGCCCGTTCAGATAGTAGCGGGTCTCCTCGGTGGAGATGGCGAAGCGGGTCTTGTCGATCAGCCGGATCAGGTCGCCGGCGTCGACGCCCACGCGCGAGGACAGCCCGTCCTGGGACATCACCGGGAAGTCGCCGGCCGGCAGCACCGGCAGGTTGAAGCGCGACCGCCCGGCCGACACCGACAGCCGGGGATCTTCAGAGGTGTAGCGCAACTCCACGTCCGCCCCCTCGGGCAGCTTGCGCACGATCTCGTAGAGGGTGTGGGCGGGGGCGGTGATCTGGCCCGATCCCTCCACCTCGGCGGCCGCCTCGTCGACGATCTCCATGTCCAGGTCGGTTGCCGAGAAGGCCAGCGAATTCCGGTCCGCGGCCAGGAGCACGTTGGACAGGATCGGGATGGTGTTGCGCCGCTCGACGACGCTCTGCACGTGGCCGAGGGCCTTCAGGAGCGCGGCGCGCTCGATGGTCAACCTCATCTCGTCCGATCCTTCGAAAAGTAGCCCCGACTCAGCCGCTGGAGCGTGACAGCTCTCGCCTAACGCGCTCCAGGCTCGCCCCGCAAGCGAAGGGGGGCGCAGATTATCCCAAACAGGCGTGGGGGGAAGGGGCGACAAGCGCTCGGATTGACGCGGTTCGGCGCCGGGCGGACGGCGGTCTCAACGACGGTCCGGAGGCGGGCGCGTCTGACGCCCGTCTCCGTTCCCGGCCCACCCAGAATTCAGCGTCAGCCTCGGAGCTTGCGCAGCAAGGCCTCGACGTCGGCGGCGATCGGCGCGTCGACCGCCTTCAGTTCCTCGATCTTGCGCACCGCGTGCAGGACGGTGGTGTGGTCGCGCCCGCCGAAGCGCCGGCCGATGTCGGGCAGCGAACGGGTGGTCAGCTGCTTGCACAGCCACATGGCCACCTGACGGGGGCGGGCGATGGCGCGGTTGCGGCGGTCGGACAAGAGGTCGACCTGCTTCATGCCGTAGTATTCCGACACCGCCTTCTGGATGTCGTCCACGGTGATGCGGCGCTCGCCGGTGCGCAGGTGCGGGCGCAGGAAGGCCTGGGCCTCGTCCACGTCCACCAGCGCCAGCCGGTCGCCCGCGCGGGCCACCAGGGTGTTCAGGGCGCCTTCCAGCTCGCGCACGGAGTCCACGAAGCGGTCGGCCAGGAATCCCAGCACCCGCTCGTTCACCGCCGAGCTGCGCATGCCCTGCTGGCGGCAGAGCACGTCGAGCTTCTTCTGCAGGATGGCCTGGCGCAGCACCCGGTCGGCCGGCTCGATGCCGCAGACCAGCCCGCCGGCCAGATGCGAGCGCAGCCGCGCGTCCATCTCGGTCAGCGCCGAAGGCGGCCGGTCGGCGGACATCACCACGCGGCGGCCATCGCCGACCAGGGCGGTCAGGGTCTGGAACAGCTCCTCCTGGGTGGTGGTCTTGCCGGCGACGAAATGGGCGTCGTCGATCAGCAGCAGGTCGGCGGTGCGCAGCTCCTCCTTGAAGTCGGCGGTCGAGCGCTCCTGCAGCGCCTTGACGAAGTTCGACAGGAACCGCTCGGCGGTGAGGTAGATCACCCGCTTGTCGGGCCGCGTCCGGGCGGCCTCGGCGGCCAGCGCCTGCAAGAGGTGGGTCTTGCCGAAGCCGTAGGGCGCGTGGAACAGCACCGGATTGAAGTGACCGTCGGCCCAAGAGGCCACCCGGCGGGCGACCGCATAGGCGAACTCGTTGGTGGGGCCCGGCACGAAGGTGTCGAAGGTATAGCGGTCCTGCAGGCCCATGGGCCTGGGCGCGCGGGCGGCCTTGGCCGGCTCGATCTCCAGCGCCTCGGGCGCCTCGACGACCTCGGGCTCGCCGGCCGCCTGGCCGTCGACGGTGGCCAGGCGCAGGGCGCGGCCGGAGGCTTCCAGCTCGATCCGCGACTTGAGATTCAGCCGGCGGCCTTCCGGGTCGCAGGCGGCCCAAAGCTCGGAGATCCGGCGCCAGGCGTTGCGGCGGATCCAGTCGGCGGCGATGCCCGTCGGAGTGACCAGCACCAGCCCGCCGCCGTTCGGATCTTCCAGCACCCTGGCCTGCCCGATCCACGAGCCGAACGTCGCCTCGCCCAGTTCACGCTTCAGCGCGACGCAGGCTTGCGTCCAAACCGAAGCGGCGGGAGGCGGCTGCGTGTCCTTTACGATCTCTATCGTCGTCATCTGCCCCAATCCCCACACATAGCTCCGCCGTCCATGGCCCAGACCCCCGGACCACGGGGACAAACGAACGAACACAGTCTCTCTACGGGGCGGTGCGCGCGCACGCGTCCGCCGCTGTTTTTCGTCCGTGAAAAGAAGGATGAAACGCTCTGACCACGACACTAATCGGCGGCCCGGCGGTTTCAATCATTAACTTTCGCCCGGATTCAAATTTGTCCGCTTGACAGGCGAAGACCCTTTTTCAGCAAAGGGAACCTCGGCCTTGCGGCATTCCGTCCTAAGACGTTTTCCCCTCGGGCAAGAATCTAAAAACCCCTCGGCGATGTGCCAAGGGGTCTGGAAAAATACTTAACGATCATAAGCTTAGCCGGACGAAACCGGCAGGGCTGCTAGTCAGACGGCGGAGAGCTTTTTCACGCGGGCGGCGAGCCGCGACACTTTGCGCGAGCCCGTGTTCTTGTGCATGACGCCCTTGCCGACCGCTCGCATCAGCTCCGATTGCGCCTCGATGAACGCCAGCTTGGCGGCGGCCGCGTCGCCCTTCGCCAGGGCCTCCTCCAGCTTGCGCACGAAGGTCCGCACGCGCGAGCGGCGGGCGGTGTTGACTTCGGTGCGGCGCTCGATTTTGCGGATCGCCTTCTTGGCGCCGGGCGTGTTGGCCATGGACTATCGTACCTTGCGTCGCGCGACCGGATGGCCGCGCGGGTGAATTTCAGGAGGCGCGGGATATAGCGAAAGGGCCCCATCGGGTCAACGCGGAGGGCGCCTTCAAAGGAAATTGTAGGGATCGATGTCCACCGCCACCCGGATCGCGCCCGGCGGCCTGGGGCCTCTGGCCCGCCAGGTCGACATGAAGGCCTGCAGGTCGACGCCGCGGTCGGCCCTGACCAGGAACCGCTTTCGCCGCCGCCCGCGGATCAGCCCCAGCGGCGCATCGGCGGGGCCATAGACCTCCACGCCTTCGCCGTTGGGCGCGGCGGCGGCCAGGGCGCGGGCGTAGGCCTCCAGGGCCTGGGCGTCGGGCCCCGACAGGATCACCGCCGCCAGCCGGCCGTAGGGCGGAAGGCCCGCCAAGCGGCGCTCGGCCATCTCGGCCTCGACGAAGGCGTCCCGGTCCTGAGCCTTCAGGGCCTGCAGCACCGGATGCTCGGGGCAATAGGTCTGCAGCAGCGCCCGCCCGGGCCGCTCGGCCCTCCCGGCCCGCCCGGAGACCTGGGCCAGCAGCTGATAGGTCCGCTCGCCGGCCCGCAGGTCGCCGCCCCTCAGCGACAGGTCCGCGTCGACCACCCCCACCAGGGTGAGCTTTGGGAAGTTGTGGCCCTTGGCGGCGGCCTGGGTGGCCACCAGCACGTCGATCTCGCCGGCCTGCATCTGGTCGATCAGGGTCCGCGCCGCCTCCGGATGCTGGATGGTGTCGGACGAGAACACCGCCAGGCGGGCCTCGGGGAACAACTGGGCCGCCTCCTCGGCCACCCGCTCCACGCCCGGGCCGATCGAGACCAGGGAGTCCTTGGCCCCGCAATGCGGGCAGCGCTCGGGCCGGGGCATGGAGAAGCCGGTCAGGTGGCAGATCAGCCGCCCGGAATAGCGGTGCTCCACCAGCCAGGACTGGGTGTCGGGCGCGCAGAGCCGCTCGCCGCAGGCCTTGCACAGCACCAGGGGCGCATAGCCCCGGCGGTTCAGGAACAGGAGACTCTGCTCGCCGCGCTCGAAGGTCTCGCCCATGGCCTGCACCAGCGGCCAGGACAGCCAGCGCCCGGGCTCGGGCGGCGTCGCGCGCAGGTCCACCAGCTCGATCTTCGGCAGCACGGCCGGGCCGTGGCGGGCGGTCAGCCTCAGCCAGCGATAGCGGCCCTGCTCGGCGTTCCAGAGCGACTCCAGCGACGGCGTCGCCGAGGCCAGGATCACAGCCGCCTGCTCGATCTTGGCCCTGGCCACCGCCAGGTCGCGGGCGTGATAGATGAAGCCCTCGTCCTGTTTGTAGGAGCTGTCGTGCTCCTCATCGACCACCACCAGGGCCAGCTTGCGGAACGGCAGGAACAGGGCCGAGCGGGCGCCCACCACGATGCGGCAGCGGCCGGTGGCCACCGCCTCCCACACCCGCCGCCGCCGCGGCGAGGCGATGCCGGAGTGCCATTCGCCGGGCTCGGCCCCGAAGCGCTCGGAAAAGCGGGCGATCACCTGCTGGGTCAGGGCGATCTCCGGCAGCAGGATCAGCACCTGGGCGTCCCGATCGCGCGCCAGCACGTCGGCCACGGCCTCCAGATAGACCTCGGTCTTGCCCGAGCCGGTGATCCCGTCGATCAGCGCCGCCTGGAATCCGCCCTCGGCCAGCATGGCCCTCAGCTCGGCCGCCGCCGCCGCCTGGCTGGGGTTCAGCTGGGCGCCGGGGCGGCGGGGATCGGGCTCGGGAAACGCCGGCGCGGCGACGCGCAGCTCGACTTCCAGGGCGCCTTCATCGATCAGGGCCTTGATCACGCCGGAGGAGACGCCGGCGGCGGCGGCCAGGGCGGCGGGCGGCAGGGGACCGGCCTCGGCGGCGGCCAACACCTTTTCCCGCGCCGGCGTCATGCGGGCGGGCGCGGCGCCGGTGGCCCTCAGCACCTTCTCCGGCCGGGGCTTGGGGGCCCGGGCGCCGCGCAGCGCGATGGCCAGTGGCATGCCGGGGCTGTCGACCGCATAGCGGGCGGCCCAGTCGATGAACTCCAGCGCGCCGGCGGGCAGGGCCGGCTCCGAGTGCCGGGCCAGCACGGACTTCAGCGGCCGATTGTGGCCATAGGCGTCCTTCAGGCCGATCACCGCGCCCGACACCTGCCGCGGACCCAGCGGCACGGCCACCAGGTCGCCCACCTTCAGCTCCATGCCCTCGGGCTCGGCGTAGTCGAAGGCCTCCGGCAAGGGCAGCGGCAGGAGGACCTGGGCGATCCGGCTCATGGCCCCGGTCATCGCCGAGATTGGCCGGGCCGTCGAGGCCCGCGGTTCCGGCGCCGAAATAAGCCGGGGAAATCGGACATTAACCGGACCTGGCGTTCTACTGCCGCCAGCGATCCTCCTGAGGCGGAGGGCATGGCCTCTAGTATGGGGGACGAGATGGGGGCGACGGAGAGCGGCCAGGCGGAAGCCCAGGCCGAGACTCGGATTCAATTCGATTGGGATGCGGTGCAGGCGTTCCTGAGGGCCGACCCGGGGTTGATCCGGAGCGACCAGGACCTGCTGGCCGATCTGGGCCTGCGCATCCACGCGGCCAATGTGGTCGACTTCATCCCGCCGGCGCTGGCCCGCCGCGCGCTCGCCCAGGCGCCCGACATGGCCGCCCGCCGCGAGCTGGAGGTCATCGCCAGGGCCAATCACGCCGCCCAGGCCCAGGCCCACGCGACGGTGCTGGAGATCCTGGAATCCCGCAATCACGCCGACCTGGCCCGCCGTCTGGCCGAGGCCGCGCGGCTGCGTTTCAACCTGACCTCCGCGGTGGTGGCGCTGGAGCGCCCGGGCCGCACGCCCTCCGGCTGGCGTCCCCTGGCCGGCGGGACCACCGACGCCCTGCTGGGCGCCGAGGGCCTGGCCCGCATGGGCGAGCCGGTGGAGGCCGATCTGGTGTTCGGCGAGGCCGCCGAGCAGGTGCGCAGCGCCGCCTATGTCCGCATCGCCATGTGGTCACCCGCGCGGCAGGGCGTGCTGGCCTTCGGCTCGCCCGATCCGGACGGCTTCACCGCCGACATGGGCTGCGAGCTGGTGGCCTTCCTCGCCCGCGTGGTCGAGCGCACGGCCGAGCGCTGGCCGGTGTTCTGATGACCTCCGCGTCCCCGATCCTGCTCCGCAAGGCGGGGGAGGATCCGGTCGCATGACCGCCGCCGACGCCCTCGCCGCCTGGCTCGAACATCTGGCCCACGAGCGCCGCGCCTCGCCGCGCACGGTCGAGGCTTATGGCGACGGCGTGCGGCGCTATCTGGATTTCCTGCAGCAGCATCACGGCGGCGCGCTGTCGCTGGCGGACCTGGGCGCCGTGTCGGCCGGGGACGTGCGGGCCTTTCTGGCCTTCCGCCGCCAGGGCCCCCGCCCCCTGTCGCCGCGTTCGCTCTCCCAGGCGCTGTCGGCGATCCGCAGCTTCCACGGCTTCCTCGACCGCCGGCTTGGCGTTCCCAACGCGGGGGTGCAGCTGGTCAAGGGCCCGCGCGTGAAGCCCTCCATGCCCCGGCCGGTCACCGAGGACCAGGCGCGCGGCCTGATCCAGGAGGCGGACGCCGATGCGGACCTCGAGCCCTGGGAGGCGGCGCGCGACGCCGCCCTCCTGACCCTGCTCTACGGCTGCGGCCTGCGGATCTCCGAGGCCCTGTCGCTGAAGCGCCGGGACGCCCCCCTCGGCCCCTCGCTCAGGGTGCTGGGCAAGGGCTCCAAGGTGCGGGTGACGCCGGTCCTGCCCCAGGTCGCCGAGGCCGTCGCGGCCTATGTCGCCGAGCTGCCTTTCGCGCTGGAGCCCGACGAGCCCCTGTTCCGCGCCCGCCGCGGCGGCCCCTATCCCGCCCGCCGGGCCCAGGAGCTGATGCAGCGGCTGCGCGGACGCCTCGGCCTGCCCGCCAGCGCCACCCCCCATGCCCTGCGCCACAGCTTCGCCACCCACCTGTTGGGCGCCGGCGCGGACCTTCGCTCGATCCAGGAGCTTCTCGGCCACGCTTCCCTCGCCACCACCCAGCGCTACACCGGCGTGGACGCCGCGGGCCTGCTGGCCGCCTACGCCCGGGCCCATCCGCGCGCCTGAGGCCTCGCCAAACGGCCGCATATGGCCGAGCCTGAACGCCCAACCGTGCTATCAAGCTGCGATGGCCGAATCCCCGACGGACCGATTCCTGGGCGGAGGCTGGGGCGGTGGCTGGCGTGGCCCGCTCCTGGCCGCCGTGGTCGCCTTCCTGGCCGTCCTGCCCGGTCTGATCGCCTTCCCGGTCATGGACCGGGACGAGGCGCGCTTCGCCCAGGCCACCGCCCAGATGCTGGAGACCGGGGACTTCGTCTCGATCAACTTCCAGGACGGCCCGCGCTCCAAGAAGCCGGTCGGCATCCACTGGCTGCAGGCCCTCAGCGTCGGGACCCTGTCGTCGGTGGAGGCTCGCCGCATCTGGGCCTACCGCGTCCCCTCGCTCGTGGGCGCCATGCTCGCCGCGGCGGCCTGCGCCTGGGGCGCGGCGGCCTTCTTCGGCCCCACCGGCGGGGCGACGGCCGGCGCGCTCCTCGGCTCCAGCCTGATCCTTTCCACCGAAGGCTTCCTGGCCACCACCGACGCGGCCCTTTGCGGGGCCGTCACCCTGATGATGGCCGCGCTCGGGCGCATCTACGCGGCGTCCAGGGACGAGGCGATCGCCCGGACCGGCACGCGGGCGGTGTTCTGGGCCGCCATGGCCGTCTCGATCCTGCTGAAAGGCCCCATCGGACCCATGGTCGCGCTCCTGGCGCTCGTGGCGCTCTGGGCTTGGGACCGCAAGGCCGCCTGGATGGCCAGCCTCGGCTGGACCTGGGGCATCGCCCTGATCCTGCTGGTCGTGGGGCCCTGGGCCTGGGCCATCACGGTGACCACCGACGGCGGCTTCTGGACCGGGGCGGTGATGGGCGACATGATCTCCAAGATCACCTCCGGCCAGGAGAGCCACGGCGCGCCGCCGGGCCTGCACGCGCTGCTGACGCCCCTGCTGCTCCTTCCCGGGGCGGTGCTGCTGCCCGCCGGCCTGGTGCTGGGCTGGAAGCTGCGGGCCGAGACCGGCGTGCGCTTCGCCCTTTGCTGGCTGCTCCCGGCCTGGGTGGTGTTCGAGCTGACGCCCACCAAGCTGCCCCACTACACCCTGCCGCTCTACGCCGCCCTGGCCTGGCTGATGGCGGCGGCCCTGCAGCGGCCGATCGGCCGGATCAGCCGGATCGTCGGGGCGGGGCTTGGGAGCCTGGCGGCGGCGGTGCTGGCCGGCGCCGGGATCGCCGTGGCGGTGATCGACGGCGGCCCCTCGAGCCTCGGCTGGGCCATCGCGGGCGCGATCTGCGTCGCGGCGGCGGCGGCCGCGGGCGTCGTGCTGATCCTGTTCCGGCGGTCCTCCATCGTGGCGCTGGGGGCGATGATCGGCTTCGGGGTCCTGGGCCACGACGCCCTGGCGGCCGGCCTGGGCCCGTCGCTGCAGCCGCTCTGGGTGTCCAATCGCGTGGCCGCCGCGGTCAAGCGAGCGGGGCTGGATCCGCGCAATGGCGTGATCCCAGGGCCGATATCGGTGGCCGGCTACGGCGAGCCCTCGATCGTCTTCCTCCTGGGCACCCGCACCGAGCTCGGCGCCGGCGAGATGGCCGCCGCCGCCATCTCCGAGGGCCGCCCGGCCGTGGTCGAACGCCATGAGCTGGCCGAGTTCCAGGAGGCCCTGAAGGCCCAGGAAGCGCACGCCGCCCTGGCCGGCGAGGTGAAGGGCCTCGACTATTCCAAGGGCAAGCCGGTCGACCTCTTCCTATATCGGTCGCTGGAAAGCGGAGATGCCAGGTGAGCCGCAGGATCGAGATCGTCGATGTCGGCCCTCGCGACGGGCTGCAGAACGAGGGCGTCGCCCTCACGGTGGAAGACCGGCTGGAGTTCATAGGGCGCCTGGAGGCGGCCGGGGTGCGCCGGCTGGAGGCGGTGTCCTTCGTCAATCCCAAGCGCGTGCCCCAGATGGCCGGCGCCGAGGCGATCATGGCCGCCCTGCCCCACGCGCCTGGCCGCTCGCGCATCGGCCTGGTGCTGAACTTCCAGGGCTGGGAGCGGCTGAAGACCACCAGGTGCGACGAGGCCAATGTGGTGGTCTGCGCCACCGACAGTTTCGGCCTCAGGAACCAGAACGCCGACACCGCCCGGCAGATCGCCGCCATGGCCGAGATCGCCGCCGATCAGGCCTCCCATGGCGGCCCGCCGCTCAGCCTGACCATCTCGGTGGCCTTCGGCTGCCCGTTCGAGGGCGAGGTCCCTCTCGAGCGGGTGGTGATGATCGCGCGCGAGGCGGCCGCCCTGAACATCCCCGAGATCGCCATCGCCGACACCATCGGCGCGGCCGACCCCTGGGCCGTGCGCCGCCGCATCGAGGCGGTGCGCTACGCCGCGCCGGGCGCGCGCCTGAGGCTGCACTTCCTTGACACCCGCAACACCGCCCTGGCCAATGCCGCGGCGGGGATCGACGCGGGCGTGGACGTGATCGACGCCAGCTGCGGCGGCATCGGCGGCTGTCCGTTCGCGCCGGCGGCCACCGGCAACGTCGCCACCGAGGACCTGGTCTACATGCTGGAGCGCGGCGGCTTCGAGACCGGGCTGGACCTCGACCAGCTGATCGAGACCGGCCGCTGGATCAGCTCCAGGCTCGGTCGTGCGCCGACCTCCGCCCTCGCACGCGCCGGCCGCTTCCCCAAGCGCCACGCCCCGTCGCCTCTCCCTGAGGCAGGCGAAGAGGCCCGCGCCGCGGGTTCGGGAGGGTGAGGGGTTTGGTCCTCTCCGCCCCTGGCAATGAGCGCGCCTGAGATGATGTCCGAGACTTCGGCTCTGGACTGGGACGCCCTGGACGCCTGGAAATATCGCGACGAGGCCGAGGCGGTCTCGGACCTGCTGGTGCGGACCCCGCTCTGCATCCAGGACCGCGCCGCCGTCCGGGCCGAGGCCGAGGCGCTTGTGCGCGGCGCCCGGCGCAAGGCCCGCCGCCAGGGGGTGGTCGAAGGCTTCCTGCAGGAGTTCTCGCTCGGCACCCGCGAGGGGCTGGCGCTGATGTGCCTGGCCGAGGCCCTGCTGCGCACGCCCGACGAGGGGACCCAGGACCGGCTGATCGCCGAGAAGATCGGTCCGGCCGACTGGGCCAGCCACCTCGGCCGCTCCGACAGCCTGTTCGTCAACGCCTCGACCTGGGGCCTTATGCTGACCGGCCGGCTGATCGACGTCGACGAGGAGGCCCGGGCCGATCCGCCGGGGTTCATGCGGCGCCTGGCGGGGCGGGTCGGGGAGCCGGTGATCCGCGCGGCGGTGGCCCAGGCGGTGCGCATCATGGGCGAGCAGTTCGTGCTCGGCCGCACCATCGAGGCGGCGCTGGCGCGCGCCAAGGCCGAGGGCATGATCTGCTCCTTCGACATGCTGGGCGAGGGCGCCCGAACGGCCGCCGACGCCCAGCGCTACGAGCGGGCCTATGCCGCCGCGCTGGAGACCGTGGGCAGGAGGTCGGGCGGCGCGGGGCCCGAGCGCGGCCACGGGGTCTCGGTCAAGCTCTCGGCCCTGTCCCCCCGCTACGAGGCGACCCAGGAAACCAGGGTGTGGTCCGAGCTCTATCCGCGGCTGAAGCGGCTGGCGCTGGTCGCCGCCCGCTACGACCTGAACCTGACCATCGACGCGGAAGAGGCCGACCGGCTTGTGCTGTCGCTGAAGCTCCTGGAGCGGCTGGCCCGCGAGGGCGAGCTCGGCGATTGGCGCGGGCTGGGCCTGGCGGTCCAGGCCTACCAGAAGCGCGCGCCCTGGGTGATCGGCGAGCTGGAGGCCCTGGCCAGGTCGAGCGGCCGGCGGCTGATGGTGCGGCTGGTCAAGGGAGCCTACTGGGATTCGGAGATCAAGCGGGCCCAGGTCGCCGGGCGGCCCGACTATGCGGTCTATACCACCAAGGCGGCCACCGACCTCAGCTATCTGGTCTGCGCCAAGGCGCTGATCTCGGCGGCCCCGGACCTCTTCGCCCAGTTCGCCACCCACAACGCCCACTCCCTGGCGGCGGTGCGCCGGATGGCGTCCAACGCCCAGGTCGGCATCGAATTCCAGCGCCTGCACGGCATGGGGCAGGCGCTCTACGCCGCCGCCGACGACCTCTATGACGGCGTCACCGTCCGGGCCTATGCCCCGGTGGGCGGCCACGAGGACCTGCTGCCCTATCTGGTGCGGCGGCTCCTGGAGAACGGGGCCAACACCTCCTTCGTGCATGTGCTGCTGGACGAGCGCACCCCGCCCGAGACGGTGGTGGTGGATCCGGTGGACGCGGTGAAGGCCAACCCCGGCCCGCATCCGCGCATCCCCAAGCCGCGCAACCTCTATGGCGACCGGCTGAACTCCATGGGCGTCGACCTCAGCATCCGCGAGGAGCGCCAGCGCCTGACGGCCGCCATCGTCGCCGAGGACGGCCGCGATCGCCGGGCCGGCCCCATCGTCGCCGGAGCGTCGCGCCCCGGCGGCGCGCCTTCCGAGGCCCGGAGCCCCGCCGATCGCGCCCAGGTGCTGGGAGCGGTCTCGGACGCGACGCCGGCCGACATCGACGCCGCCTTCGCCGCCGCCCGAGCCGCGCAGCCCGGCTGGAACCGGGCGGGCGGTCCCGCCCGCGCGGAGGTGCTGCGCGGCATGGCCGACGGCCTGGAGCAGCAGCGCGAGCGGCTGATCGCCATCCTGGTCCGCGAGGGCGGCAAGACCCTGCCCGACGCCATCTCCGAGGTGCGAGAGGCGGCCGACTTCTGCCGCTACTACGCCCATCTCGCCGAAACCCGCTTCGCCGCGCCCGAGACGCTGACCGGTCCGGCGGGCGAGCGCAATTCCCTCCGCCTGCAGGGACGCGGGGTCTTCGTCTGCATCAGCCCCTGGAACTTCCCCCTGGCCATCTTCACCGGCCAGATCGCCGCCGCCCTGGCGGCCGGGAACGCCGTCCTCGCCAAGCCGGCCGAGCAGACCCCGCTGGTCGCGGCCGAGGCGGTCCGGCTCTATCACGCCGCGGGGCTGGATCCCCGGCTCCTGACCCTGACGCCCGGCCGCGGCGAGGGCGTGGGGGCGGCGCTGGTCCAGCATCCCGCCTGCGACGGGGTGGCCTTCACCGGTGGCACCGGCACCGCGTGGGGCATCAACCGTGCCCTGGCCGCCCGCCCGGGACCCATCATCCCCTTCATCGCCGAGACCGGCGGGCTGAACGGCATGTTCGTCGACACCACGGCGCTGCGCGAACAGGTGATCGACGATGTGGTGCTGTCGGCCTTCGGCTCGGCCGGCCAGCGCTGCTCGGCGCTGAGGCTACTGTTCCTGCCCCGCGACACCGCCGACGGCCTGATCGAGGGGATCTGCGGCGCCATGGATGCCCTGGTGCTGGGCGATCCGGCCGATCCCTCCACCGACGTCGGGCCGGTGATCGACGCGGAGGCCCTCCAGGCGCTGGACAAGCATCTGGCGCGGCTGAGGGCCGAGGCCCGGCTGCTGCACCGGATCGAGCCCGGTCCCGGCCTCGAGCGCGGGGTGTTCTTCGGCCCTGTGCTGGCCGAGATCCCGTCGGCCTCCTTCCTGGAAAGGGAGGTGTTCGGCCCCATCCTGCACGTGGTCCGCTACGATCCCGAGCATCTGGAGGACGCCGCCCGCCAGCTCGCCGCGCGGCGCTATGGCCTGACGCTGGGCGTCCACAGCCGCATCGAGGCCTTCGCCTCAGAGGTGGCCGAGCTGGTCCCGGCGGGCAATGTCTACGTCAACCGCTCGATGATCGGGGCGGTGGTGGGGGTGCAGCCGTTCGGCGGCGAGGGCCTCTCGGGCACCGGGCCCAAGGCCGGCGGCCCCAACGCGCTGCTGCGCTACGCGACCGAGCGGGCGGTCAGCGTCAACATCGCCGCCCAGGGCGGGGACCCGACCCTGCTCAACCTCTGAGACCGCCGCGATGATGTTCACCAAGCGGCTGCGCGAGCCGGTGATGCGGGGCAAGATCACCTGCAGCGTGCGCATCTGGCAGAAGCCGCACGTGAAGGTCGGCGGCCGCTATCCCTTGGGCGCGGGCGCCATCGAGGTGACCGCGATCCGCGAGATCGGCTTTTCCGACATCACCCCCGAGCTGGCCCGCCGATCGGGCTTCCAGGGGGTGGTGGACCTCCTGAAGGTCGCCAAGCACGGCCCCGGCGAGCGGGTCTATCTGGTGGAGTTCGAGTACCACTCGGAGCTCTAGCCCGGCCGCAGGAACAGCACCTCCGCCGCGCCATAGCGGCGCCGGTCCAGGAGCTCGAAGCCCGGCGTCTCGATCGCCGCCTCCCCGGACCCCCGCTCCAGCATCAACAACGCATCCGCCGCCAGCCAGCCGCCGGCCGCCAGCGCCGCCAGCGCCGGCTCGGCCAAGCCCGTGGCGTAGGGCGGATCCAGGAATACCAGATCGTGGGGCGCCTCGGCCTCGGGCCGGCGGCCCAGCCGCGCCGCGTCTTGGCGCAGCACCCGCGCCCGCGCCTCCAGCCCGAAGGCTGCGATGTTGGTCCTGACGGCGGCCAGGGAAGCGTCCGCCAGCTCGACGAACAGGCAAGACGCGGCCCCGCGCGACAGCGCCTCCAGCCCCAGGGCGCCCGAGCCGGCGAAGACGTCCATCGCCCGGCGCCCCTCGACGCCCGCCGACCAGGAGGCGTGCTCCAGGATGTTGAAGATCGCCTGCCGCGCCCGATCCGAGGTCGGCCGCACGTCCTGGCCCATCGGCGTCCGGATCGGCCGCCCGCGCTGTTCGCCCGTCACGATGCGCATCCGGAAAGACCCCCGATATTTCGCAAGCGCGGCATGGATTCCCGTGCTATGTTGCAACGCAGCATTTCACTCTTCTCGGAGCATGCCCATGCCCGCCGCCAAGGCCCTGCCTCAGTTTGAAGCGTTCGGTCCCTATGTCGATCCGTTCGGCGCCAGCCAGACCGTGTTTTCGATCTGGCTCCAGAGCTGGCGCGCCGGGGTGGACGCCGCCTTCTGGTGGACGGAGCACTGGGCCGCGACCCTCTCGGCCTTCGCGCCCCCCGCACCGTCGGCCACGCTGCAGCCCAGGCCCATCGCCGCCATCATCGACCTGGCCGAAGTCGCCGCCGCGCGCACCGCGGCCGATCTCGGCGACGCCGCCTCGTCCATGGTCGAGATCGCCGAGACGGTGAGCGACACCGCCGCCTCGGTGGCTGAAGACGCGGGCTCGGTGGTGGAGCACGCCGCCGTGGTCGCGGCCGAGGTTCCCGACGATCTGACCCGCCTGGTCGGCATCGGCCCCAAGCTGGCGGCCGCCCTGGCCGAGCGGGGCGTCACCCGCTTCGCCCAGCTGGCCCATTGGACCGACGCCGACCTCGCCGAGGTGGACAAGGCCCTCGACCTCAAGGGCCGCGCCGTCCGCGACGCCTGGGTCGCGCAGGCCAAGCGGTTCGCGGCGGAAGCCTAGCTTTCGCGGTTACTGGAACTCCGTGTCGCCCTTGTCGTCGACGGGGTTGCGGTCGTTCTCGGCGCACTCGAACTCGAGCAGCGAGCCGTAGCGGTCGCGCCGATAGGTGACGGTGGTGGTGTAGGGGTGCTCCAGCGCCTCGGGGTCTTCGACGGTGACCTCGTCGATCAAGGTGTCCGGATCGCCGGCCTTCAGGTGTATCCGCTCCTTCACGTGCAGCTTGTCGGAGTGGCCGGCGCCGGTGGCCAGGGGCACGGTGTCCTTGATGGCGATGGTGTCGGCCACCAGGGTGTCGCCCTCCCAATGACCGATGGAGTCGCCCATGAAGGTGGGATCCGGATCGTCGCCGTGCGGGCGGCCGTCGGTCCAGATGTGGCGGGTCTGCATCCAGGCTTCCTGGTTGATGGTCACCCGCCCGGGCGTGAACAGGAATTCATAGGGATACTGGAACATCGACATGATCGCCGGCATCCCCGGCGGAGTGCAGTGCGAGGTGGTGCTCTTCACCACGCCGTGGTTGTCGCGGATCGCCTTCTTCCAGGCGTTGTAGTCCTCCAGGTACTTGCCCTTCAGCGGCGGAGGCGGCGCCGGGGCGGGCGGGCCACCCGAGCCCGGCGGGCGATTGAAGGTCATCAGCCAGATGCCGCCCCAGTCCGGCAGCCGGTCCAGCGCCGCATAGTGGCCCTTGGGGAAGGGCGCGCCGGTTCCGGGCTTCAGCCCCTGGATCGGAGGCGAAGCGGCGACGGGCCCCACCTGGGCCAGCGACGGAACGGCGGCCGCGCCCGCCAGGAGAGCGGCGGAAACGGCGACGGCCACGGCGATTCTGGTGCTCAACCTTGTCTCTCCCCTGGAGGCTCGCGGCCCTCCGCCGCGGCGGGCCCGTCTGAATAGACTGGACGAAGCCGGCTTTGCCTATTGTAAGGTATCCTGAGAGGGACCTAAGGAAGCAAGCATGAAAACCGTCTCCATGACGCTCGGCGCCGCTGGCGCGTTGCTGGCCGGCGTCACCCTGTCCTGGGGCGGGGCCGCGTGGGCCCACCATTCGTTCGCCATGTTCGACCAGAACCGCCAGGTCAGCATCGCCGGCACGGTCAAGGCCTTCGAGTGGACCAACCCCCATGCGTTCATCGAGATCGAAGCCCCCGACGGCAAGGTCTGGAGCGTGGAGCTGAACAGCCCCAACAACCTGGTCCGACAGGGCTGGAAGCGCACGGCCCTGAAGCCGGGCGACAAGGTGACGGTGGTGCTGAACCCGCTGCGCGACGGCCAGAACGGCGGCCTGTTCAACGCCGTGACCTTGCCCAATGGCCAGGTGCTGGGCAATCCCAAGCCCACTGGCCCGATCAACGTCCCGACGCCGCAGTAAGGCGGCAGACGAGCCTCAAAGCCCCCAATTTCACCATCATCCCCGGCTGGAGCGCGAAGCGTGAATGCCGGGAACCCATGAGCACGGCCCTTCGGAATTCTCGACGGACTCGGTGTTCATGGGTGGCCGGGACAGGCCCGGCCAAGACGTTGGAATGTTGGAGGCGAATCCAGAGACCGCCTACCCGCCCACGAACAGTTCGCGCGAGGGACAGAGGTCGGAGACCAGGCAGGTTTCGCACCTGGGCCGGCGGGCCAGGCAGGTGTAGCGGCCGTGCAGGATCAGCCAGTGATGGGCGCGGGTGAGATAGCGCTGGGGCACCTTGGCCATCAGTTCCGCCTCGACCTTGTCCGGCGTCCTGGCCTTGGACAGCCCCAGCCGGTGCGAGACGCGGAACACGTGGGTGTCGACCGCGATGGCCGGCTCGATGTCGAGCTCGTTCAGGACCACGCTGGCGGTCTTGCGCCCCACGCCCGGCAGATCCTGCAGCGCCTCGCGGTTCAGCGGCGTCTCGCCGCCGTACCGCTCGAGCAGGATGCGCGAGAGGGCGACCACGTTCTTGGCCTTATTGCGATAGAGGCCGATGGTCTTGATGAAGGGGATCAGGCCCTCGGGTCCCAGTTCGACGATCTTCCGGGGCGTGTCGGCGGTCTTGTAGAGCTCGGCCGTGGCCTTGTTCACCGACTTGTCGGTCGCCTGCGCCGACAGCACCACCGCGACCAGCAGGGTGAAGGGGCTCTTGTAGTCGAGCTCGGTCTTGGGATGGGCCGAACCG
Source organism: Caulobacteraceae bacterium (assembly GCA_025450315.1). Taxonomy (GTDB): domain Bacteria; phylum Pseudomonadota; class Alphaproteobacteria; order Caulobacterales; family Caulobacteraceae; genus JANWHQ01. The sequence continues at coordinate 4,513 of JANWHQ010000020.1, read as the reverse complement.
GTCTCGAACCGCTCGAACAGCGTCTCGATACGCTGGCGTTCCTTGGGCGAGACTCGGAGCGTGGCCATGGCCCCAACATGCGTCGGCCGGCCGGCGCCGCCAAGCCGGACGCTTCGCGGTCGAGCGGCTCGGGCCTATCCTCGGCGCATGGACGCCGCCCCCGACGCCCCCATCCACCTGGACCGGCAGATCACGCCCGAACGGTCGCTGCCGACGACGGGATTCAAGGTGCTGCTGGGCGCCGTGATCGCGGTCAATCTGATCGTCGCGGCGTTCTTCGTGGCCATCGGCGCCACCCCGGTCCCGATCTTCCTGGGGCTGGACGTGCTGGGGATCTTCATCGCCTTCCGCGTCAGCTACCGCCGCGCCGCCACGCGCGAGCGGGTGGTGGTCACCTCCGGCGAGGTGCGGGTGTTGAGGGAGCTCGGCGGCAAGGCGATGGCGGTCTGGACCTCGCCCACCGCCTTCACCCGCGTGGACCTCGACCGCTCGGGCCGGCATGGCGCGGAGCTGCGCCTGGCGCTGTCCGACAAGCGCCTGCGCATCGGCCAGGCGCTGGGCCCCCGGGAGCGGGAGGACCTGGCGGACTCCCTCGAGGCGGCGATCGCCTCGGCGCGGGCCGAACGGCATCCCTCGCCATGACCGCAAGAACCGGGCGGACGGCGCCGCGCGCCGCTCCTAACTTCGGATCATGGCTCTGCATCTGATCACCGAAACCGATTTCGAACGCCTGCAAGAGCAGGCGCGCGACTATCACCGCATGGAGAAGGCCCTGGCCTGGCTGGCCGAGCGCTGGAGCGAGCATCCCTCGCTGGAAGACGCCGCCGGCGCCGTCGGGCTCTCGCCCTTCCACTTCCAGCGCATCTTCACCCGCTGGGCCGGGGTCAGCCCCAAGACCTTCGTGGCCGCCATCGCCCACGCCGAGGCGCGGGGCAGCCTGGAGCGGGGCGAAAGCGTGCTGGATGCAACGTTCGACGTGGGCCTTTCGGGCCCCTCGCGGCTGCACGACCTGTTCATCGCCCAGGAGGCGGTGACGCCCGGCGAAGCCCGCCGGCGCGGCGAGGGCCTGACATTGAGGTGGGGCCTGGCGCCGACACCCTTCGGCCAGGGGTTGTTCGTCATCGCCCCTCGCGGCCTCTGCGGCCTGGCCTTCACCGACCAGCAGGGGAGCGAGGCCGCCTTCGAGGACATGCATGGCCGCTGGCCCGCCGCCGACTGGGTGCGCGACGACGTGGCGGCCGAGGCGATGGCGCGGCAGGTGTTCCTGGGATCCGGCGAGCCCACGCCCGTCGTGCTGATCGGACCGCCGTTCCACGTACAGGTCTGGAAGGCGCTGCTGCGCATCCCGCCCGGCCGCACGGCGAGCTATGGCCAGGTCGCGGCCTGGGCCGGCAAGCCGGAGGCGGCGCGGGCGGCGGGGGCGGCGATCGGGGCCAATCCGATCAGCTGGCTGATCCCCTGTCACCGGGCCCTGGCCAAGGACGGCCGGCTCACCGGCTACCACTGGGGGCTGGCGCGCAAGGCGGCGATGCTGGGGACCGAAGCGGCTCGCACCGCCCGGGCCGCCTAGGTCAGAGCCGAGAAGATCAGGGTCACGACCAGGATGTCGAAGGCCTTGACGGCGAGGCTGGCGATGCGCGGCATGAGAAATCCCGGCGAAGAACGATCGCCAGGGCCCAAGCAAGAGCCGCGCCAAGGCGGGGGCAGCGGCGCAGTGGGGGCGGGCCGGAGCTAGATCCGGGTCCGGGTCACCCGGCCGGGCGGGGGCCGGCGATCGAGGGGGCCGGAATAGGCCGCCTCCAGATAGGCGGAGCGGGCCTGCTCCAGCACCGGGGGCCCGCCCTTCAGCCCGCGCTTCTGGCCGGTCTGGCCCAGCACCTGGGCGGTGTAGGCCGCCTCGGCCCCGGGATCGCTCGGGGCCTGCTCGGCCGCCTCGGGCGGGGGGTTCGGCGCCAGGATCAGCGCCGTCCCGGGCTCGGGCTTGCGCCGCTCGGCTGAGCGGCGCTGCATCAGACGCCGCTCGGCCTGGTCGCGGATCGGATCGACGGGCTCGCTCATGGCGGCCCGACCCTAGGGGCTAATCGTTAAGGGTTGGCTGTTCAGCCCTTGCTGGAGATCAGCTTCTCGATCTGCTGCTGCATCGACTCGATCTGGGCCTTCATCTGGGCCAGGGACTCGTCGGCGCCTGGACTGGGCGGCGCGGCCGCGGCGGGAGCCGGCTCGGGCTCCTCGGAGGACTCCGGGCGGCCATAGGCGAAGGGCGTGAACATCTTCATCGCCCGGTCGAACAGCTGCAGGTTCTGGCGCACCTGCTCCTGGATGCGCTCGATCGCTTCGCCGCCGCCGAAAGTCGTGGCGAAGTCCTTCTGCATCCGCTCGCGCTGGCGGGCGAAGCCCTCCAGCGACATCTCCAGATAGCTGGGCAGCAGCGACTGCATGGAGTCGCCGTAGAAGCGGATCAGCTGGCGCAGAAACTGCAGCGGCAGGAGGTTCTGGGTCCCGCTGTTCTCTTCCTCGAAGATGATCTGGGTCAGGACGCTGCGGGTCAGGTCCTCGTTGGTCTTGGCGTCATAGACCACGAAATCGACACCCTGGCGGACCATCTCGGCCAGATGGTCGAGGGTCACGTAGGAGCTGGAGGCGGTGTTGTAGAGCCGACGGTTCGCGTACTTCTTGATCACCACCGGTTCGCCTTCGACTCTGCGGCGTCCGCCGGTGGGCTGATCGGTCTGCGACATTTTTGGTCCTGTGGGCTCGAGCCACTCGCGATTGTGCGCTGCACAGTATCTCAATTGAGGTCGGCGGCGTAGGCAAGTGTTGCAAGAAAGTCAAAGCTGGGCCTTTGGGGCGCGGTCGTCCAAAATCGGCCCCAGTCCCTCGCCATTCGGTTGGGGATGACCGGTTGGCGCGCAGTCCAGATACTCCTGGCAGGCCTCTGCCTGGCCGGGGCGCGCGCGCTTCCCGCCGATGCGGCCGTGGTGGTGCAGGCCGGCATTCTGGGCCAGTTCATCTTCGGCGACCCCGGCGCGGACGACCGCAACGCCCCGCCGCCGCCGGTGGCCCGTTACGTTTCCGACCAGGGCCAGACCTTCATCCTGGACCGCTCGATGCCCATCGCGCTCCTGAAGTTCGAGGACAGCCCCGAGGTGCTGGCGCTCAGCCCCGCGCCGGCCGCCCGGGGCGACACCATCTACCGCGACGACACCGGCGAGACGGTGCTGCGGATCACCAAGCTGGGCGGCCTGACGCTGTTCTTCCCCGGCCGGCCCGACGGCGCGCCCGTCGCCTTGGAGGGCCTGGCGCCGGTCATTCGGCTGCAGCCCATGAGCCCGGGCGCGCTGCTGCAGCGCCTGGCCCAGGCCAGCTTCCGCGCCACCCACGCCGCCCGTCGCCTGATCGTGTTCGACGCCCAGGATCCGCCCTCGGGATCGGAGGCGATCTTCGCCGACGCGGCCCTGGTGGCCTCCCAGGCGCTGATGCGGATGGCCGGCCGCCACGATGGGGAGACGGCGCTCGCTCACCTGGCCCGGGTGCTGTTCGTGCCGGGCTCCAAGGAGGGGGCGTCCTTCAGCCACGGCGTGCTGCGCATCACGGTGAACGCCAGCCAGGGCCTGGCTGGCCGCCCGTCCTCGGCCCGCATCCTGTCGGCCGCGTTCAAGATCCACTGAGCCGGCTTGGGTCCGGCCGGGCCTTGGGCTAAGCCGGGGGCATGACCAGCGCCCCCGCCCTCCGCCGCCTGATCGACCTGCCCGGCATCGCCGAACTGGAAGACAAGGCGCTGATGAAGCCGCGCTACGCCGACGACGACGCGCGCGGCGAGTTCCCCGAGATCGACGCCTGCTCCACCGCGCTGTTCGGCCTGACCGCGGACGAGGCCGCCGAGGTCGTCCGTCCCGAGGGCTGGGACCGGATCGAGCGCAAGCCGGTGCGCGAGCAGGTGGACGCCTTCGAGGCAGAGGGCTGGGACGTCACCGACGCCAAGCGCCGCCCGCTGCGCATGCTGCATCACTTCAACGTCCAGCTCTGGCTGGCCATCCGCGGCGTGGCCGGCTCGCTGCCGTTCCAGGCCGAGACCGAGCCGGACGACCTCCAGGTCTCCCTGGCCCGGGACGCCGCGCTGTTCCTGCGCAACCGCCGCTAGGACTTGGGATCGGGACCGCGCCGAACCCCGTTCTCACGCATCGCGCCGCAGGCCGACGAGCGGATACAGACAGGCCGGGCCGCCTTAGTGTCCCGGTTCCGAAGTTCGCAAGCGCGATTTGCAGCCTCGAGCGGACTTCGGAACCGATGAGGACACTGGCAAGTGTATGTTTCTAGTGTGGTCTACGAATCTGAAGTTCGCATCAGCGCGGGCGCAATCATCTTGAGAACTTCAGATTCACCACACTAGGTCCTGTTGACGAAGTGTCGGACCCATAGCCGGATGGATGCGACGAGGATGAAGCCGAGGTAGCTGTCGGCGGTCTTGTCGTAACGGGTAGCCAGTCTGCGGCTGTGTTTGAGCTTTGAGAAG
>JANWHQ010000019.1 GCA_025450315.1 Caulobacteraceae bacterium | reverse complement strand
TCACCGACAACATCCAGGCCTATACCGAAGGCAGCTTCACCCAGACGCGGGTGAAGACCTCGGTGCTGGCCTCGCCGGCGGTCCAGTTCTGGGGCGCCTCCGTCCCGCACGACGCCGCCCACCCGGTCCCGGCGGAGCTGGAGACCCTGCTCGACTCCCGCAACGGCGGAGTCAACGGCTTCGGCTTCATCCCCGGGGTCGATCTCGGCGAGCCGATCGGACCCAACTCGCCCTGGGCGCTGCAGCTCCAGATGGACAACATCCTGGGCCCGCGCACGACGATCGACACCACCTACACCTACAATATCGTCGCCGGCCTGAAGGGCGCGCTGCCGGTCAGCGACTGGACCTGGAACCTGTTCGGCACCCATGGCCAGACCAGCGCCTTCTCCAACCTGGTCTCGGGCTTCGGCTCTACCAGGGCTTGGCAGGAGTTCCTGGCGCTGCCCAACTACGGCGCGAACGGCACCATCTCTGGCATCGCCCAGCAGTCGGCGCACTGCACCTCGGGCTTCTATGGCGCGATCTTCCAGGGGACCACGCCGTCGCAGGACTGCATCGACGCCATCACCGCGCAGATGGAGACCGAGACCGAGCTGACCCAGAACGTAGTGGAGGCCGACTTCACCGGCAGCCTGTTCGACCTGCCGGCCGGCAAGCTGAAGTTCGCCGCCGGCGGCGACTACCGCGAGGAGATCTTCAGCTACACCCCCGACCCCCTGCTCGACGTCACTTCGGTCAACGATGCGCCGATCGGCCTCTTCCCGTCGGCGCCGGTCAGCGGACGGATCGGGGTGAAGGAAGGCTACGGCGAGCTCCTCATTCCCGTGGTGAAGAATGTTCCCTTCATCCAGAGCTTCGACATCGACACGGCGGCCCGGTACTCGAGCTACGACTGGCACGGCGGCGATCCGCACGTGAATGGCGGCGTCTCCGGCTGGACCTACATGGCCAACGGGAACTGGAAGGTGAATCCCTGGCTGAGCTTCCGGGGCGGCTACCAGCTGGCCGTGCGGGCGCCGAACGTGGCCGAGCTGTTCCAGCCGACCACGGCCGCGGTGGTGGGCGCCAGCGCCGGCGACCCGTGCGCCTCCACCACGCCGGTCCCGTGGGGCAACAACGCCTCCAACCCCAACCGGTTGAAGACCCAGCAACTGTGCCTGGCGCTGATCCAGACCACCAATCCCAACGCCGGGACCACCTTCTATGCGCCAGGCGGCAGCGCCAACACCTACACCGGCCTGTTCCCCTTCTATTTCCCGATCACCATCGACCACGACATGGGCAACGCGAACCTGAGGCCGGAGGTGGCCCACACTTGGACCGCCGGCATCGTGCTACGCTCGCCGGTGCAGTCGACGTTGCTGGCCCGCTTGCAGGGCTCGGTGGACTGGTATTCGATCCTGATCAACGGCGCGATCACGCCGGTGACCAGCGAGACGTCCTACGAGCAGTGCCTGAACGCCAACGGGAGCTCCAACCCGTCGCTGAGCGTCACCGGCAGCCCGTTCTGCAGCCTGATCCAGAGAGAGGCGGTCACCGGCGGCAACCGCTTCGCCAACGCGCCCTTCGAGAACCTCGGCAAGGAGAAGACCGAGGGCATGGACTTCAACCTGAACTGGGGCGCGGACTTCGCCGACATGGGCCTAAGCGCGATCCCGGGCTCGCTGCTGGTGAACTGGGAGCTCAACTGGCTCTGGAAGTTCGACGTCCAGAACCTGCCGGGCGGAACGACGCTGGAGTACGCCGGCACCGAGAGCGGCCCGGCCGGCTCGGCGTTCCGCTACAAGATGTTCACCACCGTGACCTGGGCCAGCTCCTGGGGCAGCCTGGGCCTCACCTGGCTGCATCTGCCAGGCGCCAAGGACGCATCGGTGGTGGTGACCCCCACCTCGACCATCGTCGGGCCGGGGTCCTATGACGAGTTCAACCTGTTCGGCACCTGGAAGGTCTCTCCAGCTTACGAGGTGAGGGCCGGCGTCGACAACCTGTTCGACCGGAGCCCCGAAGTGGTCGGCTTCACGCCGGGAGTCACCAACGCGCAGGGGACCACCCTGCCCGATTACGACGTGATCGGCCGCCGCTTCTACGTCGGCATCCGCGCGCGGTTCTGATCCAGCGGGTTCGGCTGTAATGCTTGGGGGCGGACGGCGACGTCCGCCCCCTTTCGTTTGCGCGGAACCGTGATGTCGCTCGCCGATCTCGAGACCCAGGCCCGGGCGGGAGACCCCAAGGCCCAGGTGCGGCTGGCCGTCCGGCTGGAGGACGCGGGCCGCGACTACGACGCGCTGCAATGGCTCTCGCGCGCGGCCAAGGCCGGCGAGGCGGAGGCGCTGGGCCGGCTGGGGATCAAGCTGGTCCTGGCCAAGGGCGCGCCGCATCGCCCGAGCGACGGGCTGGGCCTGCTGGCCGAGGCGGCGGCCGCGGGCGACGGCCGCTCGGCGGCGTTCCTCTCGGTGCTGGCCGGGCTGGGGCTCTATCTGCCGCAGAGCTGGAGCGCCGCCCTGGGCCATCTGGCGCGCGCCGCCGGACTGGGCTGGGCCCCGGCGCAGCAGGAGCTGGCCATCCTCTCGGGCGGCTCGATCGTCGATCTGCGGCGCTGGACCTCGGCCCCCGAGACGCGGGTGATCTCCGAGGCGCCCCGCCTGATCGAGCTGAAGGCCCTGGCCTCGCCCGAGGCCTGCGCCTTCGTCATGGCCGGCGCCGGGGAGCGGCTGGTCCGGGCCGAAGTGCACGATCCCGAGACCGGCCTGACCATCATGGGCCAGACCCGCACCAACCGCGTGGCCAACTTCGGCCTGGCCGAGACCTCGCTGCTCAACCTCCTGATCCAGGCCCGCATCGGCGCAGCCGCCGGCGCGCCGGTGGCCCACATGGAGGCCTTCGCGGTGCTGAACTATGCGCCGGGCGAAGAGGCCAGCGAGCATCACGACTATCTGGATCCGGCCGTGCCCGCCTACGCCGCCGAGCTGGAGCGCCTGGGCCAAAGGGTCTGCACCGCCCTGCTCTATCTGAACGACGACTATTCCGGCGGCGAGACCGCCTTTCCCGAACTGGGCATAAGGCACCGCGGCCGGACCGGCGACGCCCTGTTATTCTTCAACGTAGACGCCCAGGGCCGCCCCGACCCCCGCACCCTGCACGCGGGCCGCCCGTCGACTTCGGGGCAGAAGTGGGTTCTGTCGCAATTCATCCGGAATCGCCCGGTGATAGGGGCGGGGTGATGGAGGCCGGGTTGCGGACGCAGACCCCGGCGGAATCACAGGAGTGGCGATGATTCAAGGTTTCCTGAAGCGGCTGATCCGGGTGGGATCCCTCACCGTTCGCCTGCCCAACGGCAAGACGCTCACCTATGGCGACGGCACGGAGCCCCGGGTGTCGGCGCGTCTCGCCACCTGGTCGGCGGCCCGCGCCATCGCGGCCGATCCGCAAGGCGGCCTGGGCGACGCCTACATGAACGGCGAGCTGAGCTTCGACGAGGGGGACATCTGGGATCTCCTGGAGCTGGGCGGCCGCAACCTGCCCGACCGCTCCGACGAGCGTTACGGACCTTTGCAGATGGCCATGCTGGCGGCCCGCCGCCGGCTGCAACAATGGAACGACAGGGCCGCCGCCAAGAGCAACGTCGCCCACCACTACGACATCTCCAACGATCTCTACCGCCGCTTCCTCGACGCCGACATGCAGTATTCCTGCGCCTACTACGCCCGGCCCGGGATGACGCTGGAAGAGGCCCAGGCCGCCAAGAAGGCGCACATCGCCGCCAAACTCAGGCTGAAGCCGGGCCTGAAGGTGCTCGACATCGGCTGCGGCTGGGGCGGCATGGCCCTGGAGCTGGCCGGCCGCTACGGCGTGGAGGTGCTTGGCGTCACCCTGTCGGAGGAGCAGCTCGCCCTCGCCCGCGAGCGGGCCAGGGCCGCGGGCCTGGGCGACCGCGCCCGGTTCGAGCTGATCGACTACCGCGACCTCAAGGGCCAGTTCGACCGCATCGTCTCGGTTGGCATGTTCGAGCACGTCGGCGTGCCCAACTACCGCGCCTACTTCGGCAAGATCCGCGACCTGCTCAGCCCCGACGGGGTGGCCCTGGTCCATACCATCGGCCGCCGCTCGCCGCCGTCGTCGACCAACGTCTGGATCCGCAAGAACATCTTCCCGGGCGGCTACATTCCCGCCTTGTCGGAGACGGCGGCCGCCATCGAGCAGACCGGCCTCTTCATCACCGACATCGAGTTCCTGCGCCTGCACTATGCCGAGACGCTCAAGGCCTGGCGCGAGCGCTTCCGGGCCGAATGGCAGGCGGTGGCTCAGATGTACGACGAGCGCTTCTGCCGGATGTGGGAATACTACCTGGCCTCGTCCGAGCTGGGCTTCCGCGCCATGGGCGACATGAACATGCAGATCCAGCTGACGCGCCGGGTGGACGCCCTGCCGCTCACCCGCGACTACATGTTCGACGCCGAACGCGCCGGCCCGCCGGCCTGAGGCCGCCGCCGGGGCGGCGGCGCTAGCCCCAGCGGCTGCCTTCGGGGCCCGGGGCGAACACGGCCTCGGGGTTCGCGGCGCGCGTTGTCGCCAGCGCCGCCTGCACGGCGGGCCTGGAGCGCATGCGGGCCAGCCACTCCCAGATGCGGGGCGTGGCGGCGGCGCCGACCAGGTCCGGGGCCAGGCCCGGCAGGGCGGCCGCGGTCGGGAAGACGGCGATGTCGGCCAGGCTGTAGTGGTCGCCGGCGAGCCATTCGGAGGTGGCGAGCTGGGCTTCCATCCGTTCCAGCCGCACGGGCAGCAGTCCCCGGGCGATCTCCAGGTCGATGGCGTCGAAGCCCGCGAAGGCCTTGGCCCAGGCCTGGCGCCGCTCGGGCGGGGCGCGCTCCAGCGCCGCCTCGATCATGCCCCGCCCTTCGCCCAGCCCGGCGATGGTGCGCGCGATCCCCAGCTTCCAGGCGGCCGGCGCCATGTGCTCGTTCACGTACTTGATCCAGACGTTCACCCAGTAGCGCCCTTCGGGCGCATGGGGCGTCAACGAGACGGTGTGGAAGGTCTCTTCCAGGTACTGCAGGATGAAGCCGGTCTCGGTCAGCACGTGGCCGTCGTGGACCAGCACCGGGACCTGGCCGGCCGGATTGAGCCTCAGGAACTCGGGCGAGAACTGCTCGCCCTTCAGCACGTCCACGTAGTGGCCGACGACGTCGATGCCCTTCTCCTTCAGGAGGATCAGCACCTCCCCGGAATTGGAGGTCGGCTCGAAGTGATAGAGCTCGATCATCGTGAAATCCGCAGGGAAACAGACACCTAGTCCTCCAAACCCAGCTTGGCCCTGACCTCGCCCATGCGCGTGCCGATGAAGCGGCCGAGCGCGAAGGCGTCCTTCATGCCCTGGCGTGCGTGGCAGCGCTTCAGCCAGGCCCAGAGGTTCGGGGTCTTCTCGGCGGTCACGTCCTCGCGGTTCAGCGGCCAGGAATGCAGGGTGGTCATGGCGTCCAGGTCCGCCAGGGTGAAGTCCGGCCCCGCCAGATAAGGGCTCTGGCCCAGCGCCTCTTCCAGGGTCGCGATCGCCGACGAGACGCGCCGGCGGGACTCGGCCAGCTCCTCTTCCGAGACCCCGCGGTCGAGGATCAGCCGCCAGACCCGGGCGCGCTCGGGCAGAGGGATGCGGGCGACGGCGGCGTCCTTCTCCTCCTCCGACATCTGCATGCGCCCGCCGGCGGCGGAGCCCGCCTGCATGGCCAGGCACGGCATCAGGTACTCGTCGATGAAGCGCATCCACCAGCGCATCTTCCAGCGCTGCAGCGGGTCCTTGGGCGTCAGGTGCGGACCGGGGGTGACCTCGTCCAGATATTCCATGGCCGGGGTCGACTCGAACATGGAAAAGCCGTCCACGATCACGGTCGGCACCGTGCCGTTGGGGTTGATCTTCACATAGGCGGGCGAGTGCTGCTCCAGCGCGCCCATGTTGACGTAGTGGAAGTCGAAGTCGACGCCCTTCTCCTTCAGCAGCAGGAGCGGCTTGCCGGAGTTGGCGTTGGGCTCCCAGGTGTGGACCTCGATCATGCGGCGGCCGGGGTCTCGGCCGCCGCGATGGCGGCGACCTCACGCTGGTAGGGCTTCATGCCCAGCCACAGCACGAACAGCGAGGCGGGGGTGAAGAGCAGGGTGACCGCCAGAAGCGCGTAACGCAGGTGGCTCTCGTCCTTCAGCACGATGTCGGTGAACAGCCCGATGAACCACGGCGACAGGCCCTGGCCGATCAGGTTGTAGAACAGGAAGAAGATTGCGGTGATCTGGCCCCGCATGCGGTTGGGGGAGATGATCTGCAGGATCGAATTGGTGCAGGCGCCCGTGCCGCCCAGCACGATCAGGTTGACGGCGGACAAGGCCAGCGCCAGCCAGCCGTTGGGCATCAGCGGCATCAGGATCATCGCCGGCAGACCAATCAGCCGCCCGACGACCACCACCCGCATGGCGGCGTCGTGCCGTCCCTGGCTCACGAACCGCTCGTAGATCCAGGCGCCGAGGAACAGGCCGATGGGCGTGGCGACCAAGCTGAGCAGGCCGTAGCGGACCCCGTACTGGGCCCCGTTCCAGCCGTAGGTCCGCTGGTAGAAGGCGGCCGTCCAGGTGATCACGCCGAAGGCCAGACCGCCGATGGCCGAGCTGCCCATGAAGGGCGCGAACACCTTCCAATGCTGGCCCATGTAGGCGAAAGCCGCGCCCATGCCGACCTTGGTCTGGGCGCCCGGGCCCTGGCGGGCCGGTTCCTTGACGGTCAGCGCCAACGCCACCGCGGCGATCACGCCAGGAACCCCGATGGCGATGAAGACCAGCTGCCACCAGTGGATCAGCCCGATCCCGGCGGTGTGGATCGGGGCCAGCTTCATGAGGGCCGCGATCAGCACGCCGGTCATGATCAGCGAGAAGCCCGTGCCGAGCGTTATGCCGAGCTGCATCACGGCGATGCCGCGGGTCAGGAGCTTGCGCGGGAAGCTGTCGGCGAGGATCGAGAAGATCGCCGGTCCATTCGGGGATTCCGCCGCGCCCAGGAATAGCCGCGCCACCGCGAGTTGAACGAAGTTCTGGGCCAGGCCGCAGAAGATCGAGCCGGCGCTCCACAGCGCCAGCGCGACGGCGAGGACCGACTTGCGATTGTAGAAGTCGATGAGCCAGGCAGTGGTCAACCCGAGCGCGGCGTAAAGCAGGGCGAATGCGGGCCCCAGCAGGAAACCCATGGAGCTGTCCGACAGATGGAAGGCGTCCTTGATCGGCTGGACCAAGAGCTGCATCGCCGTCCGGTCGATCTCGGCGAAGGCGACAGCGAGCGCCAGCATGAACGCGGTGTAGTAGGCGCGGCCGGACGAGGGCCATGACGCGGCCGGCCCCTGTCCAGCCGGTGCGGCTGGAGCCGACCCCTCCAGCGTTGGCGCTGCGATGGCCATGCATCCTCCCGATATCGTTGGCTTCGACGTTCGGACAAAGTCAGGGGACCTGTCAACGCGGTTGACTCGGTCAAGATGCGCCCGCCACTCTCGCCCCACTGGGAGGATTCAAGATGAAATTGAAGCTTCTGGCGGTTGGCCTGGCCGCGGCGATCGCGGCCTTCGGCGTGGCGAACGCCCAGGGCGGCAAGCCCTGGTACAAGCAGCCGTGGGACCCGGCCCGGGTGCGGCCCTGCGACCGGGCCTGCCTGGTCGGCATTATGGACCGCTACATCCACGCTCTGGAGACCAAGGACCGCTCGACCCTGCCGCTGGCCGAGGAAGTCGACTTCACCGAGAACACCGCCCGCCTGGATCTCGGCGAAGGCAACCTCTGGATCAAGCCGATCAAGGCCACCGGATTCCGCATCGACGTGGCCGATCCCCAGACCGGCCAGATCGGGACCCAGACGGTGCTGGACATCCAGGGCAAGCCGGCCCTGGTCGCCATCCGCCTGAAGGTCGAGCGGCGGATGATCACCGAGGCCGAACAGCTGTTCGACGCCAACGTCCAGCCCCCGGCCATGGAGCTGCTGACCACGCCCCGGCCGGCCATGCTGGCCGACGTCCCGGCCGGCGAGCGCAACTCGCGCGACTCTCTGATCTATGCCGCCAACGCCTATTTCGACGCCCTGACCGGCGACGACGGCCGCATTGCGCCGTTCGCGGACGATTGCGTCCGCCACGAGCAGGGCTACCAGACCGTCAACAACAAGGAGCCGGGCCGCTTCGCCCCCTCGCCCGCCCCTCCGCCCAAGGAAGGGCCCTTGGCCAGGTTCTCGATGATGACCTGCGAGCAGCAGGTCTCCACCGGCATCTTCAACTTCATCACCCGCATCCAGCCGCGCCGGATCATCGTCGACGAGCAGAAGGGCCTGGTGGCGGGCTTCGTCCTGTTCGTCGAGGACGGCCACAAGCGCCACGTCGAGCCGAATGTTTATGCGAACAATGACGGCTCAGGCATGATACTTAACATGGTGACTATGGAGACGTTCGGCGTGCGCGGCGGCAAGATCCACGAGATCGAGGCGTTCCCGTTCGTCACCTTCCAGTACGGCCTCGGCGACGGTTGGACGCCCGCCAAGGCGCATTGAGGCGACCGACACAGACTTGCAACAGACCCGCAAGGGGCCTTGGTGATCGGCTGCGGAGTATGCATGTTGTACCCGTTCAGGGGGCCGGATTGACGGACGCAGTGATCAAGCGAAAGCCCTGGTTCGAAAGGGTCGACCCGCCGCACCGGCGGATCTATGGCCCCCGCCTGTTCCGGCTCCTGAGCACCATTCGCCGATTCACCGCGCCCCAGGCGCGGCGCATCCTGGGGCTGTCGGACTTCGAGTGGCGGGTGATGTCCCAGGTCGGGGACCGGGCCCCGATGTCGCTGAACGAGCTGGCCGCCGCCTCCAGCCACGACAAAGGGCAGTTGAGCCGCGGTGTGAAACGCCTGGTCGAAGCGGGCCTCTTGGTGCGCGAGAGCCGCCGCGGCGAGCGGGGCGTGTTCATCTCGCCCACCGCCGCCGGCCGCAAGGTGTTCGACGACCTGGTCGGCCTGGCCTTCCGCCAGAACGACGCCCTGATCGACGGCATCACCGCGGACGAGCTGGAGACCTTCTCGCGCGTGATCGAGAAGATCCAGGCCAACGCCAGCGCCCTCCTGGAAGCCGAGCCGGCCCCGGAATCCGAGGAAGAGGCGCTGGCCCTCACCCGCAAGCGCGCCCGCGCGCCGGTCTAGCCGACGCTTTCAGACTTCGCCGATGTTCGGCTAGTGTGGTCGATCTGAAGTTCGCAAGATGGTTGCGGCTGCGCTGGTGCGAACTTCAGATTCGTAAACCACACTAGAATCATAGACTTGCTAGTGTCCTGATCGGTTCCGAAGTTCGCCCGGGACCGCACCGGCTCTTGCGGACTTCGGAACCGGGACACTAGAAGACGGCCGCGCCCTTCCGGACGCAGAGCCGCAGCCCAAGGAAACGCCTCGCCATGACCTCCAGCCTTCAAGAGAAGCTTTCGTCCGGAAAGTTCGTGATGACCGCGGAGGTCACCCCGCCGCTCTCGTCCAATCCGGAGGATCTTCTGGCGAAGGCCCTGCCGCTCAAGGGCTACGCCGACGCGGTGAACGTCACCGACGGGGCCAGCGCCAGGACCCACCTGGACTCGCTGGTCGCGGCCATCATCCTGAAGAACAACGGCATCGAGCCGATCCTGCAGCTCACCTGCCGCGACCGCAACCGCATCGCCCTGCAGAGCGAGCTGATCGGCGCGGCCGCCATGGGCGTGGAGAACATCCTGGTGCTCACCGGCGATGATCCCAAGAAGGGCGACCAGCCCGACGCCAAGCCGGTGTTCGATCTCAACTCGGCCCAGCTGATCGGCACCGCCGCCCACATTCGCGACAAGGGCGAGCTGCCCCACGGCCGCAAGGTGGCCGGCAATCCCAGCTGGTTCATCGGCGTGGCCGACGCTCCGATCGACCCCCCGGAGGGCTGGACCCCCAAGAGCCTGGCCCAGAAGGTCGAGGCCGGCGGCCAGTTCGCCCAGACCCAGTTCTGCATGGATGCCGAGGTGCTGCGCCGCTACTTCCAGCGCCTGGAGGACAATGGCCTGGGCGGCAAGCTCAAGTACCTGATCGGCGTGTGCCCCCCCTCGTCGGCGAAGCAGGCCCGCTGGATCAAGGAGAACCTGTTCGGCGTGGTCATCCCCGACTGGGTGATCGACCGCATGGACAAGGCCGAGAACGGCAAGGCCGAGGGCCAGAAGATCTGCGCCGAGATCATCCTGCAGCTGGCCGAGGTGCCGGGCGTGGCGGGGGTGCACATCATGGCGCCGCTGAATGAGGCCTCGATCCCCGGCGTGGTCGACCTGGTCCGCGCGGCCGGAAAGTAAGCCGGCCCCATGAAGCTCGCCCTCCCGGCTTCGGTCCGCGGCGAGGTCGAGCCGCATCTGCCCCCAGGCGTGAGCGTGGGCTGGTATCCGGGCGCCCCCGAGACCTCCGAGGCCATGGCGGAAGCCGAGGTCGCCTGGATCAACATCCTGGACGCGGACGGCCAGGCCCGGGCGGTCGAGGCGGGCCGCAAGCTCAAATGGGTGGCCACCATCCAGGCGGGCGTCGACACCTGGCCCCTGGCGCGCATGAAGCAGCGGGGGCTGCTGTTCACCAACGGCGCCGGGGTCGCGGCGCCGCCGATCGCCGAGTTCGTGGTCATGGGCATGCTGGCCCTGATCAAGAACCTGCGGGGCCTGATGGCGATGCAGGAGGAGCGCCGCTGGGCGCCCCATGGCCTGGGCGGTTTCGACCTGGCCGGCGCCAAGGCCCTGATCGTCGGCTATGGCTCGATCGGCGCCGAGATCGGCCGCCGGCTGAAGGCCTTCGACGTCGAGGTGACCGGCGTGCGCCGCCGTCCCACGGGCGAGCCCGGCGTGATCGGACCGGACGATTGGAAGGCGCGCCTCGGCGAGTTCGATTGGGTGATCCTGGCCGCCGCCTCCACCGCCGAAACCCGGGGCATGATCGGGCCGGACGAGCTTGAGGCGATGAAGCCCGGCGCCCGCATCGTCAATGTCGCCCGGGGCTTCATGATCGACCAGCCGGCCCTGATCGGCGCCCTGACGGACGGCCGTCTCGCCGGCGCCCTGCTGGACGTCGCCGAGCCCGAGCCTCCGCCCGGGGACGACCCGATCTGGACCGCGCCGAACGTCCTGCTCACCGGTCACAGCTCGGCCGTGGGGACAGGCTTCTACCGGCGTGCCGCCGCCCTGTTCCTGGACAACCTGGACCGCTACCGCAGGGGCGAGCCGCTGCGGAATCTGGTCGACCTGGAGCTGGGATATTGAGGCCAGCCCCTCTCCCGGAGCGGAGGAAGGGTTGAAGAGCCCCGCCCCCGAACTCGAAGGCTTCCTGGTCGCCAGCGGCCTCGCCCGCGCCGACGAAGCGCAGCGCTGGAGCGTGCTCTCGGGCGGGGTGTCCTCCGACATCTGGCGGGTGGACCTCGAAGGCCGCTCGCTCTGCGTGAAGCGGGCCCTGCCCAAACTCAGGGTCAAGGACGACTGGCAGGCGCCGCCCGACCGCAACCTCTACGAATGGCGCTGGTTCCAGACCGTGCGTCGTTGGATCCCCGAGGCCGCGCCCGAGCCCCTGGCCTTCGATCCGGAGCGGCGGCTCCTGGCCATGGCCTTCCTGCCGCCCGAGGACCATCCCCTGTGGAAAGCCGAGATGCTGGCCGGGCGGGTGGACGTCGGCTTCGCCGCCGAGGTGGGCGAGCGTCTGGGCCGCATCCATGCCGCCAGCGCCGCCGAGCCGGGCCTGGCCTCCCAGTTCGCCTCGGACGAAGGCTTCTTCGCCCTGCGCATCGACGCCTATCTGCTGGCCACCGCCCGCCGCCGGCCGGAGGTCGCCGCCGAGATCGGGGCGCTCGCCCGCCGCACCGCGGAGCTCAAGCTGGGTCTGGTTCACGGCGACGCCACGCCCAAGAACATCCTGATGGGCCCGAGGGGACCGGTGTTCCTCGACGCCGAGACCGCTTGGTGGGGCGATCCGGCCTTCGACGCCGCCTCGGTGCTCAACCACCTCTTGCTCAAGCGCCTGGTGGTGAGGGGCCGCGCCCGCGCGCTGAACGAGAGCTTCACGGCCATGGCCGAGGCCTATCTGGCCCGGATCGACTTCGAGCCCCGCGCCGCGATGGAACGGCGCGCCGCCGCCTTGCTCCCCGCGCTGCTGCTGGCCCGCGTCGATGGCAAGTCGCCGGTGGAGTACATCACCACCGACGCCGAGCGCGATCTGGTCCGCGCCGCCGCCATCCCCCTGCTGAAACACCCGCCGGAAACCCTTGAAGCGGTCCGGGCGGCGTGGGATCGGACTCTGGCCGAATAACAGGGCGGCCCCCCGCCGCCCCCTAGCCAGGGAGGACGCGGCATGCCGGACGATCAGGCCATGACCGAGGGTATGGATATCCGACGCCACATGTGGGGCGAGGCCGGCGCCGACCAGCGCGTCGCGTCCGCCAGCGGCTTCAACCGTCCGCTCGAGGACTTCGTCACCGAATACTGCTTCGGCAAGGTCTGGACCCGGCCCGAGCTCGACCACAAGACCCGCTCGCTCCTGACCATCGCCATCCTGGCGGTGCTGAGCCGGCCGAACCAGTTGAAGAGCCACGTGGCCGGCGCCATCGCCAACGGCGCGACGCCCGACGAGATCCGCGAGGTGCTGCTGCAGGTGATGATCTACGGCGGGGTGCCGGCGGCGGCCGACAGTTTCACGCACGCGCGCGAGGTGCTGCAGAACCTGGGGCTCGACAAATGAGGGTTGGTTTCATCGGCATCGGCGTCATGGGCTGGCCCATGGCGTCCAACATCGTGAAGGGCGGCCACGACCTGGTGGTCTTCGACCTCGCCCGCGACGCCATGGCTCGCTTCCAGGGCGAGGTGGGCGGCCAGGCGGCGGACAGCATCGCCGAACTGGCGGCCTGCGAGGTGGCGGTCGCCATGCTGCCGACCTCGAAACACGTGCGCCAGGCCCTGACCGAGGCCGAGGGCGGCGCCTTCCTGAAAGGAGTGCAGCCCGGGCTGATCGTCATCGATATGAGCTCGTCCGAGCCCGGCGACACCAGGGCGCTTGGGCCCATCCTGGCCGAGCGGGGGGCGGTGCTGATCGACGCCCCGGTCTCGGGCGCGCGGCCCCGGGCCATCACCGGGACCCTGGCCCTGATGATCGGCGGCGACGACGAGGCCGCCATCGCCAAGGCCACGCCGATCCTGCAGTGCATGGGCGACCGGCTGTTCCGCACCGGGCCCCTGGGCTCGGGCCACGCCATGAAGTGCCTGAACAACTATGTGGCCGCCACCGGCCTGGCCGCCGCCTGCGAGGCCCTGCTGATCGGCCAGCGCTTCGGGCTGGACCCCGAGGTCATGGCCGACATCCTGAACGTCTCGACCGGCAAGAACTTCGCCACCGAGAACCTCCTGAAGCAGCACATCATCTCCGGCTCGTTCTCGGCCGGCTTCACCCTGGGCCTGATGACCAAGGACGTGACCATCGCCGCGGACCTCGGCGAGCAGATGAAGCTCGACGCCCCCCTCTCGCGCCTGGTGCGCGAGCGCTTCACCTACGCCCGCGACAAGGTCGGCGCCGGGCGGGACAACTCCGCCTGCATCCTGGCCTGGGACGAGGACCTGGGGTGAGCCTTCCGTCCCCGCTTGAACGGAGCTGTGCCCGATGATCCAGAACTACAGCGACCATGCAGCCAGCGAGCGGACCTTTCTCGCCTGGGTGCGCACCGCCATCGCGGTGATGGCCTTCGGCTTCGTGGTCGAGCGCTTCGACCTGTTCCTGAGGATCGCGCCTGGCGCGGTGTCGCCCCATGTCCGGCATCTGCTGAACTCAACGCTCGGCGAGGTCGCCGGTCTCGGCCTGATGGTCGCAGGCCTGGCCATCGTGATCGTGGCCGCGATCCGCTTCATCCACACCCGCCGGATGATCGACGACACCAAGCCCCGCATGGGCGAAGGCTCCCGGCTCGACCTCGCGCTGGCGATGATGCTGTTCCTGCTGGGCTGCGCGCTGGTGACCTATCTGGTCGCCAATCTGGTCACGCAGAGCTGAAAGTCCGGTGGAACGGACGGGTCAGACGCCGGACGGCGCTCGAGGCCCGGCCGAACGCCAGTCTCGACGACATCGCCGTCCTGCTCGCCCACCCCCCATGTCCCGGTTCTGTCACCGCACAAGACGAGGCTTGGATCGCCCTCAGGGTTTGCGGAACCTGAACACGAACTGGTCGGTCTTGCCCCGGATCGCGGGGTTGAACACCAGCAGCTTGTGATTGTCGGCGGGGTTGCGCAGCAGCCGGCTTTCGCCGTCGAAGCGGAATCCAGCGGCCAGCACCTGCTTCTTCACGATCTCGGGGTCGATCCGATGCAGGGTGTCGGTGTCGCGCATGCCCGAGCCCGGCTGGGCGGCATGGTCGACGATGACGTACAGACCGCCCGGCTTCAGCGCCCTGAAGACGGCCCTGTTCAGCACCATGGGGTCGATCCGGCCCATGAACTTGTCCGGATAGTCGTGGTAGTTCTGCGAGGTGAAGACCACGTCCACGCGCTCGGGAACGGTGAGTGCGGCCGCCGGCTGGACCATCACCGAGACGTTGGTCCAGGGCCTCTTGGCCGAGGCGGCCTGCAGGGCCTTCACGTCGGGAGCGGCTTCGTCGGCGTAGGGCTTGGGCCAGATCGCGTAGACGTGGCCGCCAGGTCCCACGATACGGCTGAACAGGCGGGTGAAATAGCCCGCCCCCGGGATCAGCTCGAGCACCTTGTCGCCAGGCTTCACCTGGGCGAAGGCCATCAGTTCTGGGCCATGCCGCCGCGCGTCGGTCGCCGTGTCGGAAGCCCGCGCCGGATCGGCGGCCGCCGCCGCGATCCTGGGCGGAAGCGGCGCCGCCAGGGCCGGCGCTGCGGCGATGACCGCCATCGCCGTCAGGAAAAGGACCGGACGCTTCATCTCTTCCTCCTCGCCGCCGCCGAGGGATGATAGGCCCGGCTTGGCCTTCGGCGCCAGCCGCCCCGGCCGAGCGCCGTCGTCTGGCCCTAGCCGTCGCCCCAGATCTCCTGGGCGCAGACGGCCACCAGCTCCAGCTTGCGGCGCTGGGCGTCGAAGCTGATGTCGTTGCCGTGGCAGGTCGAGGCGAAGCCGCACTGGGGCGACAGGCAGAGCTGCTCCAGGGGCGCGAACCGCGCCGCTTCGTCGACGCGGCGCTTGATCTCGTCCTTGGACTCCATCTGGCCGGACTTGGAGCTGATCAGTCCGAGGACGGCGGACTTGCCCTTGGGCAGGAACCGCAGGGGCTCGAACGAGCCGGACCGCTCGTCGTCGTACTCCAGCAGGAAGGCGTCGACCTCGATGACGTTGAACAGCAGCTCCGCCACCGGTTCGTAGCCGCCCGCGGCGACGAAGGCGCTGCGGAAGTTGCCGCGGCACACGTGGATCGCCCGGTGCATCTCCTTCGGCGCGCCCGCCAGCGCCGCGTTGATCAGCCCGG
Source organism: Caulobacteraceae bacterium (assembly GCA_025450315.1). Lineage (GTDB taxonomy): Bacteria > Pseudomonadota > Alphaproteobacteria > Caulobacterales > Caulobacteraceae > JANWHQ01. The sequence continues at coordinate 57,774 of JANWHQ010000019.1, read as the reverse complement.
CCGAGAGCGCCGCCTGCGCCTCGGGATCCTCGCCCGCGCCGCGGCTGGCCTCGCGCCGTTCGGGGTCGCACAGATAGGCCAGGTTGGTGTCGTCGAGCTGGAGATAGCGGCAGCCGGCGGCGAACAGATCGGCGATCTCCTCGCGGTAGACCGAGGCGAGGTCGGCATGGAACGCTTCCAGCTCCGGATAGGCGCAGGCCGCGACGGCGGCGCGCCCGCCGCGCAGGCCCATCGACGGGGAAGGGATGGTGATCTTGGGCGTGTGGCCCGGGCCCGTCGCGCCGGCCAGGATCTCGAAATCCCGCAGCACGATCGGCGATGTCCGGCCGAGCCGTCCGGCGACCCGCAGCTTCGGCGGACTGAACGACAGGACCTCGCCATCGGCCTTGTGGAAGTGGGCCGCGCTGGGATCGGCCTCGGCCTCCACGCCGTCGATCGAGGTCAGGATATCGTGGTGGAAATAGGCGCGGCGGAACTCGCCGTCGGTGATGACCTCCAGGCCTGCGCCCTGTTGGATCGCCACGGCGTCGCCGATGGCGACGTCCTCGATGCGCCGCAGCTCCGAAGGCGACAGCAGGCCCGCCTCGGCCTTGGACCTGGCCCAGGCGAGCGCCGGGGGCCGCAACAGGCTGCCGACGTGGTCGGCGCGGAAGGGCGGCGTGGCCTGGGGCTTGGGATCGGGGGGGACGTCGCGGCGCGCCGGAAGGGCGGTGGTCATGGCGGGCTCCTGGGAAACGGCCCGGGACGCTAGCCCGCCCGGGCGCGGAACGTCCTTGCGAAAGCCGCCCCGACGCGGGATAAGTTCGCAAGACTCCAGCCATGGCCGCCACATATGAGCAAGAAAGCTGCGCCAGCTGGGACGGCGCCGCAAAATCCCGCGCCGGCGCTCGGGGAACTCGACAGTTTCGACTGGAAGATCCTGGCGGTGCTGCAGCAGAACGCCCGGGCCGCCAACATCGAGATCGCCCACCGCATCGGCCTTTCGGAGGCGCCCTGCTCGCGCCGCATCCGGCGGCTGGAGGAGCTGGGCGTCATCGAAGGCTACGGGGCGCGCCTGGACCCAGAGGCGATCGGCCTCGGCTTCCGCGCCTATGTGACCCTGGTGCTGGACTACGTCACCGGCTCGACCGCCCAGGAATTCATCGACCGGATCGGCGAGATCCCGGAGGTCGTCTCCTGCTACATCGTCTCGGGCGGCTATGACGCCATCCTGTACGTGGCCGCCGCCGACAGCCGCGCCTATTCCGACATCGTCTTCTACAAGCTGCGCCAGATCCCCGGCGTGAAGGACGTGCGCTCCAGCTTCCTGATGAAGACCATCAAGGAAGCCGTCGGCCTGCCCCTGCTCGGTCGGGACGCGGGGCGGCCCGCGCGCTGAGCGCCGGCCTGTCGCCGCGACGTTCCGCCCGTTCCGGAACGGTGCTAGGCTGCGCACAGGTTATGCGAGGCCGGCCGATGACGAGAGCCTGTGTGACTTTCATTGCGGTCGCCGGCATGGCGCTGGGCCTCGGGACCGCCCTTCCCGCCTGGGCCACGCCGACCTTTCCGGCGAATTCGGCTGGCGATTGGGCCGGTACCATCGGGCCGAGCGGCGCCAGGCGGCACGTGTTCGTGCATATCCGCAACACGTCCGCGGGCTACGTCGGAAGGATGGACAGCCCCGAAACCAGCGCCTCGAGCGTGCCCATCGCGCCCATCGACGCGCCGGCCGACACCCTGGCCTTCGCCGGCGGCGGGGCCCGGTTCCGCGGCGACTGGGACGCCTCCAGCGGCCAGTGGCGGGGAACCTGGACCGAATCCGGCGCCAGCTGGCCCGTCAGCCTCAAATACGACCTCGAGGACACCTCACCCGCGCGGATCGCCCGCAGGCCGCTTCCGACCGTCAGGACCCCGGACGCAAGTCCGCCCGCGGCGGGACGCTAGGTCCGGGCGCTGGGCTGGCCCAGGTGCTGCAGGAAGTCCGGCTTGCCGACGCCTACCCCGTTGGCCCTCAGCAGGGCGTAGGCGGTGGTCACGTGGAAGAAGAAATTGGGCAGCGCGAAGCCCGTCAGGTAGCGGGCGCCGCTGAACTCGTAGCCCGTGCCGTTGGGAAACTTCAGCACCACCTCGCGGTCGTCGGCGCCGTCGAAGGCGGCGGGGTCGACGCCGCCGATGAAGTCGATGGTGCGCTGGCAGCGCGCCTTCAGTTCGTCGAAGCTGGCCTCGGTGTCGGGCATGGCGGGCGCCTCGACGCCGGTCAGCCGGGCGACGGCGAACTTGGCGGTGTCGGAGCTCATCTGGAACTGCCTCGGAAAGGGCGCCATGTCGGGCGCCAGCCGCGCGGCCATCAGTTCGGACTCGCTCTTGCCCTCGGCCAGGGCCTTGTCGAGCCACTTCTGCATGTTGGTCAGGGCGGCGATGAACACCGGCGCGGACGCGTCGTAGATCTTGAAACTCATGGATCCTCCCAGGCGCGGGCGCCCCTGCGCCCCCTGGCCCGGCATATGGCGCCGCCGAGCTTCCACCGCTAGCGGGCCCTAGGCGTCCCGGTCCCGGAACGCCTCGTCGGCGAAGGCTTCGACGGCCCTGGCGGGAGCCTCGGGCTGGCGGCGGCCGCGGTCCAGGTGCTCGCGCACCTCGTTGAGCGTGGCCTCCAGTTGGTTCAGCAGCTCCTCGAGCCGGGTCTCGTATGGGGTCAAGGGACGCTCCCGCCTGGACCGCCGCCTGCGGCGTCCGTCCCGAAAGCAACGCCAGAAACGGGCGTTCGGTTCGAAATGGCGCCCATGCGCCAGACTTTCGCGGCGCCGCGGCAAAAACGCCACGCATAGGGGAACCGGGCGGACCGCTCGCGCCTTAGAGCTTCGCGGGAAGGGGGCCGGAAGCCGTTCCCCGATGCGAGGGTCAGTGCAGTGAAGATCGCCCAAGTCACGCCTTTGTACGAGGCGGTCCCTCCGAGGTTCTATGGCGGCACCGAGCGGGTGGTGGCGCATCTCACCGACGCCCTGGTCGAGCTCGGACACCAGGTCACCCTGTTCGCCAGCGCCGACGCCGTGACCAAGGCCGAGCTCGCGGCGGTCCGCGATCAGGCGATCCGGCTGGACCCCGCCCAGTTCAAGTCCGACCTCGCCTCGCACATGGCCATGCTGCACGAGGTGCGCCGGCGGGCGGACGAGTTCGACATCATCCACTTCCACACCGACATGATCCACTTCGCCTTCTTCGAGGACATGCCGGAGCGCACCCTCACCACCCTGCACGGGCGCCTGGACATCAAGGACCTGGACGCCGTCTACAGGCGCTGGCCGCAGTTCCCCCTGGTGTCGATCTCCGACAGCCAGCGGCGGCCGATTCCCTGGGCCAACTGGGCGGGCACGGTGCTGCACGGGGTGCAGACCGACCTTTATCGCTATGGCCCGGGCGAGGGCGGCTACCTGGCCTTCCTCGGCCGCATCTCTCCCGAGAAGGGCCCCGACCGGGCGATCGCCATCGCCAAGTCGCTCGGCATGAAGCTGAAGATCGCCGCCAAGGTCGACGCCGCCGACCAGGCCTATTTCGACGAGGTGGTCGAGCCGCTGCTGCACCATCCGCTGATCGAGTTCATCGGCGAGATCGGCGACGCCAGGAAGCCGGAGTTCCTGGGCGGCGCGCAGGCGCTGCTGTTCCCGGTCAACTGGCCTGAGCCCTTCGGCCTGGTGATGATCGAGGCCATGGCCTGCGGCACGCCGGTGGTGGCCTACAACTGCGGCTCGGTGCCCGAAGTGATCGAGGACGGGGTCACCGGCTTCATCGTCGAGGGCCATGACGCGGCGGTCCGGGCGGCGCGGCGCGCGGTCGGGCTGGATCGGCGGGCCATTCGCGCCCGGTTCGAGTCGAGGTTTTCCGCCACGGCCATGGCGCGACGGTATCTGGACATCTATGAAGAGGCCGTGGTCCCCACAGAATCCAACCTCCCGCTGCTGCAAACCGCATAGGTCTTCCGTATGGACGATCTGGCGTCGCCTGGCCCGCAGGTCGAGCAAGGCGAAACCACCGAACCGCGCGTCCCGCACCGTCTGTTCGCCCTGAAAGACGGCGATACATTCGTCGTGGCCGACGCCTATGGCGACATCCTGGGCGTCGCCGACGGGCTGTTCCATGACGACACCCGCGTGCTGTCCCACTTCCGGCTGCTGCTGGGGAACCGGCCGCCCTCGCTGCTGAGCGCGGCGATCGCCCAGGACAACGTCTTCTTCACTTCCAACGGCACCAACCGGCCGCTGGCCCCGACCGGCGCGGCGGCGACGCCGAAGGGCGTGATCCACATCGAGCGCAAGCGGTTCCTGTGGGACGGGCGGCTCCACGAACGCATCCGCTGCACCAACTACAGCCGCGACCAGGCCGCAGCCCCCCTGGCCTTCGAGTTCGGCGCCGACTTCCACGACATGTTCGAGGTGCGCGGCACCAAGCGGGCCCGCCGCGGCCGGATCCACGAGCCCGAGGCCAGCGGCCGCCAGGTGGTGTTCCGCTACGACGGCCTGGACGACATCACCCGCGCGAGCGTCATCGTCTTCTCCGAGCAGCCGGTGCGGCTCAGCGGCAATCGCGCCGAGTTCCTATTCCACATCCCGCCCGACGGAGTCGTCGAGTTCTATCTGGAGGTGGGCAAGGCCAGCGACGCGCCCGCCATGCAGACCCCGAGCCGCGAGCGCTTTCGCGCCTGCGCCGCCAGGGCCCGCTTCGCCATCCGCGCCAAGCGCCGGCACGGGGCGCGGATCAAGACCTCCGGGCGGCTGTTCGACGAGTGGGTGGAGAAGTCCCGGTCCGACCTGTCGCTGCTGATCACCGACCTGGAGACCGGACCCTATCCCTACGCCGGCATCCCCTGGTTCTCCACGCCGTTCGGGCGCGACGCCATCATCACCGCCTGGCAGGTGCTGTGGATCAACGCCTCGCTGGCCAGGGGGGTGCTGGCCTATCTGGCCTCGACCCAGGCGACGGAGACCTCGACGTTCCGCGATTCCCAGCCCGGCAAGATCATGCACGAGAGCCGCCGGGGGGAGATGACCAACCTGGGCGAGCTGCCGTTCGGCCGCTACTACGGCGGGGTCGACACCACCCCCCTGTTCGTGGCCCTGGCCGGTGCCTACGCCGACCGCACGGGTGACCTGGAGTTCATCGACAGGCTCTGGCCCTCGCTGACGGCGGCGGTGGATTGGATGGAGCAGTACGGCGACTCCAACGACGACGGCCTGATCGACTACCAGCGCGGCCAGGACTCGGGCCTTGCCAACCAGGGCTGGAAGGACAGCCAGGACTCGGTCTTCCACGCCGACGGCAGCTTTCCCGACGGCCCCATCGCCCTGATCGAGGTGCAGGGCTACGCCTTCGCCGCCTATCGGGCCATGGCGGGGCTGGCCGAGCGCCGGGAAGACCCGGCCGCCGCCATTCGCTGGCTCGCCCGCGCCGAGAAGATTCGCCGGATCGTCGAGGAGCGGTTCTGGATGGAGGAGCACGGAACCTACGGCATCGCCATCGACGGCCATGGCCAGCTTTGCCGCGTGCCCGCGTCCAACCCCGGCCACCTGCTCTTCTGCGGCCTGCCCGCGCCCGACAGGGCCAGGCGGGTCACCGAATGCCTGCTCTCGGCGCCGTTCCAGAGCGGCTGGGGGATCCGCACGTTGGGGACCGGCCAAGCCCGATTCAATCCGATGTCCTATCACAACGGCTCGGTCTGGCCCCACGACACCGCCCTCTGCGTCGCCGGCATGGCCCGCTACGGCGAGCGGGCCGGAGTGGTCCAGATGCTGTCGGAGATGTTCGAGACGGCCGTGTCCTTCGAAATGCGGCTGCCGGAGCTGTTCTGCGGCTTCAAGCGCAATCCTGGCGAGCCGCCGGTGGCCTATCCGGTCGCCTGCCTGCCTCAGGCCTGGGCGGCCGGCTCGATCTTCATGCTGCTGCAGGCCTGCCTGGGGGTGAAGATCGACGGCTGGACCTCGGAGATCTCGATCGACCACCCCTGCCTGCCCATCGGCATCGACAAGCTGAGCATCGACAGTCTGAGGGTTGGCTCCCGCGAAGCGCAGCTGCTGTTCCAGCACGCCGGTGACCGCGTGATCGCCGTCCCGGGCCGCCGCTGCGACCCCAAGGTGGCCGTGCTCACCCGAGCCTGAAGCCGATGAAAGACGGAGCGCTGATGAACCCGCAGGGATGGCCCGCATGACCGCCCACTCGCCCCGGCTCCTGCCCGAGCCGCGCCCGCTGCCGGGCTTTCGCGACGTCGCCCTGTTCCTGGACCTCGACGGCACCCTGGCGGCGATCGAGCCCCGGCCCGAGGACGTCGGACCGCAGCCCTGGCGCACCGCCCTGATGCATCGGCTGGAGGAGAAGCTGGACGGCCGGCTGGCGGTGATCAGCGGGCGCAGCCTGGACGAGGTCGACCGCATCCTGGACGGCGCCGTGGCGGCCGTCGCGGCCGTGCACGGCCTGGTCCGCCGCAGGGCCGACGGCTCGCTCGAAGAGGCCGCGCCGGCCGAGGGGCTGGACCTAGCCCGCTCCGGGCTGGCCGCCCTGGCCGCCCGCCATCCGGGCCTCCAGATCGAGGACAAGCGGGTGAGCGTGGCCGTCCACTTCCGTCAGGCCCCCGAGCTGGCTGGCGAGGTCCGCCGGCAGGCCGAGGCGCTCGCGTCCGACGCCGGCCTCAGGCTGCAGCTGGGCGACATGGTCGCCGAGCTCTGCACCCCGGGGCTCGACAAGGGCGCGGCCGTGCGGGCCTTCATGCACGAGCCGCCGTTCGTGGATTCCCTGCCTGTGTTCATCGGCGACGACCTGACCGACGAGGACGGCTTTCGCGCCGCGCGGGCCTTCGGCGGGGTGAGCGTGCTGGTGGGCCCGCTCAGGGCCACCGCCGCCGACATGCGCCTGGAGGACGTGGAGTCCGTGCGCGGGTGGCTGGAGGCGTCGCTGATGCAGGACGCCCAGCCGTGATCGACCTCGATCTCGCCCCCATCGGCAACTGTTCGATCTCCAGCCTGATCGACCGCCAGGGGCGGCACATCTGGTGCTGCGCGCCCAGGGTGGATTCCGATCCGGTGTTCTCGACCCTGCTCAGCGGCAAGGAGCCCGAGGCCGAGGACGCCATCGGGATCTGGGCCGTCGATGTCGAAGGCTTCACCCAGGCCAGCCAGGCCTATCTGCGCAACACGCCCATCCTGCGCACCGAGGTGGAGGACGTCTCCGGCAACGCGCTGGAGATCCTGGACTTCGCGCCGCGCTACCGGCAGTCGGGCCGGGTCTACCGCCCGACCTCGATGATCCGGCTGATCCGGCCCCTCGCCGGAACGCCGATGATCCGTATACGGCTGAGGCCCGCCGCCGAGTGGGCCGCGCGCGCCGCCGAGCGCACCAGCGGCTCCAACCACATCCGCTACATCTGCAGCGACGTCACCTTGCGCCTGACCACCGACTGCCCGGTCTCGCACATCTTCACCGAGCGCTGGTTCCGGCTGGAAGAGCCCCTGTCCCTGTTCCTGGGGCCCGACGAGCCCTTCGACGGCGACGTTTCCTCCACCTGCGCGAGGATGCTGGCCGACACGCGCCGCTACTGGATGGAATGGGTGCGCACCCTGGCGGTGCCGCTGGAGTGGCAGGAGGCGGTGATCCGCGCGGCGATCACCCTGAAACTCTGCGCCTACGAGGAGACCGGGGCCATCGTGGCCGCCCTGACCACCTCGATCCCGGAGCACGCCGATTCCGGCCGCAACTGGGACTACCGCTACTGCTGGGTGCGCGACGCCTACTATGTGGTCCAGGCCCTGAACCGGCTGGGCGCGGTCGACATCCTGGAGAACTACCTCACCTTCCTGCGCAACCTCGTGGCCCGCGCCAAGAACGGCAAGGTGCAGCCGGTCTACGGCGTGGGGCTGGAGCCGGCGCTGCGCGAGCGGATCGTCGACACCCTGCCCGGGTATCGCGGCATGGGGCCGGTGCGCGTCGGCAACCAGGCGCACGAGCACGACCAGCACGACGTGTACGGACAGATCGTCCTTTCCAACGTCCAGGCCTTCTTCGACTCGCGGCTGCTGAGGACCGCGACGGTGGAGGACTTCCGGGCCCTGGAAGAGGTCGGCGAGCGCGCCTTCGCCCTGCACGACAAGCCTGACGCGGGGCTCTGGGAGTTCCGCACCCGCGCCTCGGTGCACACCTATTCCTCGGTCATGTGCTGGGCCGCCTGCGACCGGCTGGCCAACGCCGCCGCCGCCATGGGGCTGACCGACCGGCTCGAGCTCTGGGCCGGGCGCGCGGCCGCCGTGCGCAAGGCCATCGAGGAGCGGGCGTTCGATGACAAGCTGGGTCGCTACGCCGCCAGCTTCGAGGGCGAGGAGCTGGACGCATCCTTGCTGCAGCTGGTCGACCTGCGCTTCCTGTCGCACGACGATCCGCACTACCGCGCGACCTTCACGGCCATCGAGCACGAGCTCAGGCGCGGCTCGCACCTGCTCCGTTACGCCATCCCCGACGACTTCGGCGCGCCCCAGACGGCGTTCAATTTCTGCACGTTCTGGTTCATCGAAGCCCTTCATTTGGCCGGACGCACCGAAGAAGCCCGATCACTTTTTGAGGAGATGTTGAGCAGACGCACCCACGCGGGCCTATTTACCGAAGACATCAGTTTTGCGGATGGGGAGCTGTGGGGGAACTATCCACAGACCTATTCGCTAGTCGGATTGATCAACTGCGCAGTTCTGCTCAGTCGACCCTGGAGCTCTGTCCGATGAGCCGCCTGATCGTGGTGTCCAACCGCGTGACCATCGCCGCCAACGAGGGCGCCAGCCAGGGCGGCCTGGCCGTGGGGCTGGGCGCAGCGCTGCGAAAATATCCGGGGATGTGGTTCGGCTGGAGCGGCGAGACCACCGATCAGTTCACCGGCGAGACCCGCACCGTGGACGCCGGCGGCGTGCCCGTGGTGACCATCGATCTCGAGGAGCAGGACGTCCAGGAGTACTATAACGGCTACGCCAACAAGACGATCTGGCCGCTGTTCCACTACCGCATCGACCTGACCGCCTACGACCGCTCCTTCGGCCAGGGATATGAGCGGGTGAACCGCCGTTTCGCAGAGACCCTGGCGCCGCTGATCGAACCGGACGACGTCATCTGGGTGCACGACTACCACCTGTTCGCCCTGGCCAAGGAGCTGCGCCGGCTGGGCGTGACCAATCCGATCGGCTTCTTCCTTCACATCCCCTGGCCGGCGCGGCAGCTGGTGACCACCCTGCCCTTCCACAAGCGGCTGGTGGAGGCCTTGTTCGACTACGACCTGCTCGGCTTCCAGACCGACGACTGGCTGCAGGCCTTCAAGGACTATGTGCTGGACGAGGTGGGCGGGGCCGAGCACGAGGCCGGCCGCATGTCCGCGTTCGGACGAACCGTATCGACCGGCGCCTTCCCGATCGGCATCGACGCGGAGGACTTCGACCAGTTGCTGCAGTCGCCCGCGGCCGGGCGATCGTTCGACCTGATGGCGGCCAACAGCGTGTTCCAGTCGCTGATCGTCGGGGTCGACCGGCTCGACTACTCCAAGGGCCTGGAGGAGCGGCTGCTCGGCTTCGAGCAGCTGCTGAGCGACCATCCGGTATATCTGCACAAGACCCTACTCCTGCAGATCGCCCCGCCCACCCGCGAGGAGGTCGACACCTATCAGGAGATCCGCGCGCGGCTGGAATCGCTGTGCGGCCGCATCAACGGCGAGTTCGCCGACACCGCCTGGACGCCGATCCGATACGTGCACAAGAGCTATCGCCGCGACGAGCTGGCCGGCATCTACCGCGCGGCCAAGGTGGGTCTGGTGACGCCATTGCGCGACGGCATGAACCTGGTGGCCAAGGAATATGTCGCCGCCCAGAACCCGCGCGATCCGGGCGTGCTGATCCTCTCCCAGTTCGCCGGGGCCGCCGCCCAGATGAAGGACGCGCTGATCGTCAACCCGTTCAGCCGCGAGGAGATGAGCGAGGCCCTGCACCAGGCCCTGTCGATGAAGCCGGCCGAGCGCGTCCGCCGCTGGGAATCGCTGATCGGTGGCGTGCGCCGCGACGACATCACCGCTTGGCGCGACAGCTTCGTGAAGGCCCTGCGCGAGGCGCGCGCTCCCGCCGCCCCGTCCGGACCCCTGCCCGAATCGCTGGAGAAGCTACGCGCCCAGGAGCTGAGCAGCCCGCGCCAGCTCGGTGATGCGCCGCCAGTCGCCCGCCCGCACGGCCGCCGCCGGCGCCACCCACGAACCGCCGACGCAAACTACGTTCGCCAGCCCTAGGAACTCCGGCGCGTTCTCCACCGAGACGCCGCCCGTCGGGCAGAACCGGGCCTTGGGGAACACCGGGGCGAAGGCCTTCAGCATGGCCACGCCGCCGGCCGGAACGGCGGGGAAGAACTTCAGATATTCGAATCCCGCCGCCAGGGCCGCCATCACCTCGCTGGCGGTGGCCACGCCGGGCAGGAGCGGGATCGGTCCGTCCGGACGGGCGCCCTCGCCCAGGCCCGGGCTGACGGCGAAGCGGGCGCCGGCCTGGGCGGCGCGTTCGAGGTCCCCGGCGTTCAGCACCGTGCCGGCCCCCACCACGGCGCCTTCGACCTCGGCGGAGATGCGGCGGATGGCGCCGATGGCCGCGGACGTGCGCAGCGTCACCTCCAGCATCCTGAGTCCGCCGTCCGCCAGCGCCCGTCCCAGCGGAACGGCGTGGGCCTCGTCCTCGATAGTCAGCACGGGCACCACCGGCGCCAGCTTCAGCATCTGTTCCAGGGTCATGAGGGGTCCAAAGCGGAAAGCTGGCTGGCGGCGCCGATCAGCGCGGCATAGGGATCGAGCACCAGCCAGGTGGGGATGGCCTGCATGTAGCTCTCGAAGCGTCCCTTGGCCTCGAAGCGCTCGCGAAAGCCCCGCTTGGCCAGCTGGTCGCCCAGCTTCTCGGCCACCCCGCCGGTGACATAGACCCCGGCCAGGGCGCCATAGGCCAAGGCGAAGTCGCCTGCCGTCGAGCCCAGGATGCGGCAGAAGCGGTCGACGGTGCGCCCCGCGAGCGGATCGCCGCCCTCGGCCGCGGCCTGCACGGCCCGCTGGTCCGGCAAGTGGGCCGGAACGCCCTCGATCTCGGCCAGCGCCTGGTAGAGCTCATGGAGCCCCGAGCCCGACAGCACCCGCTCGATGGAGACCCGTTCGCGGCCTCTAGCGAACCGGCGCCAGATCTCGAGCTCCAGATCGTCGGTCGGCGCGAAGCCCACGTGGCCGCCTTCGGTGGCCAGCACCGTCTCGCGCCCATCCTGGCGCACCAGCCCCGCGACCCCGAAGCCGGTGCCGGGACCCAGGATCACCATGGTCCCCTCCTCCGGCCGAGCGATCTCGGGGCCCAGGACCTGCAGCTGGTCTCTGGCCACCCGGGGCGCGCCCAGGGCCTGGGCGGCGAAGTCGTTGAGCAGGCGTGCGGCCTTGAAGCCGCCGACGCTGGTCAGGATCGCCTCCGAGACCCGCCAGTCGATGTTGGTGAAATGCATGGCGCCATGAAGCACCGGCCCGGCCACCGCCAGCACCGCCCTGGCCGGACGCTCGGCGCCCGTGTCCTTCAGATAGGCCTCGATGGCGTCCTCGGGCGAGGGGTAGTCGCGCGCGGCGTAGGCGCGGATGTCAAACGGCTCGGGCCGGCCGGCGACGTCCCGCACCAGGGCGAAGCGGGCGTTGGTGCCGCCGAGGTCGCCGACCAGTCCCAGCATCAGGCGAACAGCACCGAGGCGCCGTGGTCGGCCGCGCCGACGCTGCCGCGCATCCAGCCGAACAGCTCGCGGCCGTAGCCGAAGCTGGGGCCGGGCGGCGAAGCGGGCGGGCGGCTCATCAGCTCGGCCTGGCCGACCTTGATCTCCAGGACGCCCTGGTGGGGATCCAGGCGGATGATATCGCCGTCGCGGACGCGGGCGATGGGGCCGCCGTCCATGGCCTCGGGGGTCAGGTGGATCGCCGCCGGAACCTTGCCCGAGGCGCCCGACATGCGCCCGTCGGTCACCAGGGCCACCTTGCGCCCGCGCTCCTGCAGCACCGCCAGGGTGGGGGTCAGGTTGTGCAGCTCGGGCATGCCGTTGGCCTTGGGGCCCTGGAAGCGGACCACGGCCACGAAGTCGCGGTCCAGCTCGCCGCGCTTGAAGGCGGCGATCAGGTCGTCCTGCTCCTCGAACACGATGGCCGGCGCCTCGACCACCATGTGCTGGGGCTTAAGCGCCGAGGTCTTCATCACCGCTCGGCCGAGCCCGCCGGTGAGCAGCCGCGTGCCGCCCTCGGCCTGGAAGGGGTTGTCGACCGGCCGCAGGACGTCCTCGTCCAGGGACCGCTCGGGGCCGTCGCGCCAGACCAGCCGGCCGTCGTCCAGGAAGGGCTCGGTCTGGTAGCGGCGCAGGCCCTCGCCGGCCACTGTCAGCACGTCCTCGTGGGCCAGGCCCGCGTCCAGCAGCTGGCGCACCACGAAGGCCATGCCGCCGGCGGCGTGGAAGGCGTTCACGTCCTCGTTTCCGTTCGGATAGACCCGCGCGATCAGCGGGGTGACGCGCGAGATGTCGTCGAAGTCCTCCCAAGTGAGCTCCACCCCCGCGGCCCGGGCCATGGCGACCAGGTGCAGGGTGTGGTTGGTCGAACCGCCCGTGGCCATCAGCCCCACCATGGCGTTGACGATGCTCTTCTCGTCCACAACGCGGCCCATGGGAGCGTAGGCGTTGCCCGAGGCGCCGATCTCGACCGCCCTCTGGGGCGCGGCGGCGACCAGCGCCTCCCTGAGGGGCGTATGCGGATGGACGAAGGCCGAGCCCGGCAGATGCAGGCCGATCATCTCCATCAGCATCTGGTTGGAGTTGGCCGTGCCGTAGAAGGTGCAGGTGCCGGGTCCGTGGTAGGACTTGATCTCGGACGCCAGCAGATCCTCCCGGCTTGCCTTGCCCTCGGCGAACAGCAGGCGCACGCGCGCCTTCTCGGCGTTGGAGGCGCCCGAACTCATCGGTCCGCCCGGCACGAAGATCACCGGCAGGTGGCCGAAGGCCAGGGCCCCGATCATCAGTCCAGGGACGATCTTGTCGCAGATTCCCAGACACAGGACGCCGTCGAAGGCGTCGTGGCTCAGCGCCACCGCCGTGGCCATGGCGATCACGTCGCGCGAGAACAGGGAAAGCTCCATGCCCGGACGGCCCTGGGTGACGCCGTCGCACATGGCCGGCACGCCGCCCGCGAACTGGGCGTTGGCCCCGATCTCCCAGGCCGCGCGCTTGATGATGTCGGGAAAGGCCCCCAGCGGCTGGTGGGCCGAGAGCATGTCGTTGTAGGCCGAGACGATGGCGATGTTGGGCGCGGCGGGGTCCATCAGCCGCTGCTTGCCCTCGCCCGGCAGGGCGGCGAATGAGTGCGCCCAGTTGGCGCAGGACAGCTTGGCGCGGCCTGGGCCCGAGCGGCCGGCGGCGTCGATGCGCTCCAGATAGTCGGCGCGGCTGTGGCGGCTGCGCAGGGCGATGCGGGCGGTGGTCTCGGCGATGACGGAATGCATGCCGTCCTTTCGAAAACTGAATTCACGCGGCCCAGAGGATCCGGACCGGCGTGCGCCGCTGGGCCAGGACCGCGCGCACCGGCATGTCGGCCCCGGCGAGAGCGGCTTCGATGACTCCCTTCTTATCGGTTCCGGAAATCAGGATCACGACGAGACGGGCGTTCAGGATCGCCGGCAGGGTCAGGGAGATGCGCGGCACATAGGGTGGCTGGCCGGCCTTGGGAACGCCGATGGCGAGGCGTCTGGTGTCGGGATCGAGCCCCTCGGCCAGCTCGGGGCTGTGCGGGAACAGCGAGCAGATGTGCCCGTCCGGCCCCACGCCCAGCAGCACGGCGTCGAATCTTCCGAGCGCCCGGATGGCCGGCTCGGCCCTGGCGGCGGCGTCCTCGGGCGTCGGCGCATCCGACCACAGCGGCGTCAGGCTAGCGGCGGCCGCCCTGCCCTTGAGCAGATGCCGGCGCACCAGACCCTCGTTGCTGTCGGGGCTGGTCGGCGGCACGAAGCGGTCGTCGGTCAGGGCGATGTCGACCCGGCTCCAGTCCAAGGGACAGTCCTGCAGCGCCTCGTAGCAGGCGACCGGGCTGGAGCCGCCGGTGACCATCAGCCTCGCCCGTTCGGCGCCCTCGCACAGCCCCTGGGCCAGGGCCTCGGCCAGGACCGAAGCGGCGGCCTCGGCCAACGCCTTGGCGCTCGGGAAGGTCTCTATCTCGGGAGCCTTGCGCGTTTCACTCATACCAGGCTCGCCCAAAGCGCTCGATGAGGGCGAAAGCCCCCGCCGGACCCCAGGTTCCCGCCGAATAGGGCTTGGGCTTCATGCTCGCGGCGGCCCAGGCGTCGGCCACGCCGTCGATCCATTCCCAGGCCTGCTCGACCTCGTCGCGCCGCACGAACAGGGTGGTCACGCCGTTGATGATCTCCAGCATCAGGGGCTCGTAGGCGATGCGCCGGCGGGCGTCCTTGTCGGCGTAGCTCTTGGCCAGGCTCAGCGACAGGGGCAGCGACTGCAGCCGCATCCCGCTCTGGTTCAGCCCCGGCGCCTTGTTCATGAGCAAGAGCTCGATGTCCTCGTCCGGCTGCAGGTCGATGACCAGGCGGTTGGCGATCAGATCCTCGCGCCCGGCCCCGTCGAAGATCGAATGCGGCACGCCCTTGAACTGGATCACGATCTGGGTGCGGCGCTCGGGCAGCCGCTTGCCGGTGCGCAGGAAGAACGGCACCCCCGCCCAGCGCCAGTTGTCGATCTCGGCCCTCAGGGCCACGAAGGTCTCGGTCTCGCTGGGCTGGCCGCGCTCGGATTCATAGGACGCCACTGCCTCGCCCTCGACGACGCCCGAGGCGTACTGGCCCCGGATGCTCCACTCCTCGGCCATGCGGCGGGTGAACGGCCGGAGCGACTTCAGCACCTTGACCTTCTCGTTGCGGACGGAGTCCGGATCGAGGTCCGCCGGCGGCTCCATGGCCACCAGGCAGAGCAGCTGCAGCATGTGGTTCTGCAGCATGTCCCTGAGCGCGCCGTAGTCGTCGTAATAGGGCCAGCGGTCGCCGACCCCGACGGTCTCCGCCACGGTGATCTGGACGTGATCGACGGCGAGGTTGTTCCAGAGCGGCTCGAACAGGGTGTTGGCGAACCTGAGGGCGATCAGGTTCTGCACCGTCTCCTTGCCGAGGTAGTGGTCGATGCGGAAGACCCGGTCCTCGCTGAAGGCATGGGCCACCGCGGCATTGACCTTGCGCGAGCTCTCCAGGTCGTGGCCGACGGGCTTCTCCAGCACCACCCGGCTCATGGGCGTTGCCACGTCGGCCGCCTTCAGCGCCTTGCACACCGGCTCGAACAGGCTTGGGGAGAGGGCCAGGTAGAAGGCCGGCAGCCTGGCCTCGCCGATCTCGTCCTTCAGCGCCTTGGCGCCCTCGGCCTTGGCCACGTCGGCCTGGACGTAGTGCACCCGCTTGGCGAAGCGCTCCCAGGCCGCCTCGTGCACCTTGGCCGGCTTGGCCCGCGCCTCGACCTGCTCGCGCACCTCCTTCAGGAACGCCGGCCGGCTCATCGCCGTGCGGGCGGCGCCGATCACCTTCATGCCCTCCGGCAGCAGGCCCTCGGCGTCGAGGAAGTAGAGCGAGGGCAGCAGCATGTGGCGGGCGAGGTCGCCCGTCGCGCCCAGGATCACGAAGACGTCCACCTGCTGGCGACCGGGCTTGTCCATGCTGTCTTCCACCTCACGATGCCGCGGCCGGCATCGGAACGCACCAATGCGCTCCAGGGCGCCGGCCCGGGCACTGCTACTCGCCGCACCGGCGAAGCGCCAGCCGTGACACGCCCAAAGATGGCCGCTAACACATCCCCTGGGGGCGAAGCAGGGATGGCTGCGTGGGACGACTTCGCCTGGGGCTGGCTGCGGCTCTGAACGCTGCAGCGGTTGGACTTGCTGGCTCGGCTCTGGCCGACGAACCGCGCGCCACGCTCGACGGCGTCCAGGACAAGGGCCTGCGCCAGGCCATCGAGCGCTACATCGGGACCGCCAAGCGCCCCGCGCACAGCCGTTTCGAGGCGCGCCAGCGCGCCCAGGACGCCGCCGCCGACGCGGTCGTGGTGCTGCGGTCCGAGGGCTATTACGACTACGCGGTGACCCCGGACGTCGGCGACAGCGACAAGCCCAGGGCCGTGCTGAAGATCGATCCCGGCCCGCGGTTTGACATCGCCGATCCGCAGATCTCCTGGACGGGCCAGCCGCCCGATCCCGCCGCCGCCGCCGACGCCAACAAGGCGATGGGATTCAAGCCCAAGGCGCCCGGCCGCGCCGCCGAGGTCATCGCCGCCGAAGGCCGGATCGTGGCGGCCCTGCGCAAGGACGGCTACGCCGACGCCAAGGCCGACGAGCGCGAGGTGATCGTCGACCATGCCGACCGCACCGTCAGGCCCACCTTCCGCATCGAGGCCAAGGCCAAGGTCAAGCTGGACGGCATCCAGCTCAAGACCACCGGCCGCACCAATCCGCGCTGGGTGGCGGCGCTGGCGCCCTGGCGCACCGGCCAGGTCTACAATCCCCAGTCGGTGGCGGAGCTGCAGCGGCGGCTCCTGGACGCGGGCGTCTACAACGCCGTCGACGTGGCCCTGGCCCCGGCCTCGGACGCCAACGGCCTGCGGCCCGTGCTCGTCACCCTGACCGACCGTCCGCGCAGCAGCCTGTCCTTGGGCGGCAGCTACGCCACCCGCGAAGGCGTCGCCGCCGACGCCCTCTATTCGATCTACAACCTGCTGGGCCGGGCCGACACCATCACCTTCAACGGCCAGTACGGCGCCATCCTGAAGCGCTTCGACGCGACCCTCTCGCTGCCGGACTTCCCCTGGCCGCTCTACACCCTGCAGCCGGGCGTCACAGCCTACCGGAACGACACCACCGCCTATACCGAGCGCGACTTCGGCGGCCACGTCGACCTGGTCCGCCGCTACACGGCCACCTCGTTCCGCACCGTCGGCGTCGCGGCCGACTACATCGACGACGACGAGGAGATCCTCTCGGGCGGCGCCGTCGAAAAAAGGCGCCAGCGGATGGCCCTGCTCACCCTTCTGGGGCGCCTGACGCTGGACCACTCCAACGATCCCCTGGACCCGGTCCGCGGCTGGAAGTTCGACGGCAGCGTCCAGCCCACGTTCGGAGCAGGCGGCTCGACCATCGGCTGGGCCAAGGTCGACGCCCAGCTTTCGGCCTACCTGCCGTTCGGGGCCAGCGCCTCCACCGTCCTGGCCGGCCGCCTGCACCTGGGCTCGATCGTCACCGGCGGCTCGACCTTCGACATCCCGGCCGGACGGCGCTTCTTCGCCGGCGGCGGCGGCTCGGTGCGCGGCTACGCCTACCAGGCGGTCGGCCCCCGCTTCCCCGACAACACCCCCATGGGCGGGCTCTCGCTGGTGGAAGCCTCGGTGGAGCTGCGCCAGGCGATCCGCGGCCCCCTGGGCGCCGTGGTGTTCGTCGACGCCGGCTCGGTAGGCAGCCAGCCGTACCCCGAGTTCCATAGCCTCAGCCTCGGGGCCGGGGTGGGGGTCCGCTACAACCTGGGCTTCGCGCCCCTGCGCGTTGACGTGGGCGTCCCGCTCAACCGCCGGAAGGGCGACGGGGCGTTCCAG
Organism: Caulobacteraceae bacterium; assembly: GCA_025450315.1. GTDB lineage: Bacteria > Pseudomonadota > Alphaproteobacteria > Caulobacterales > Caulobacteraceae > JANWHQ01. Next base: position 40,128 of record JANWHQ010000019.1, on the reverse strand, counting down.
GTCTACGTCAGCATCGGACAGAGCTTTTGAGCGAGCGCCCCGCCTCCTCGCCCAAGCGCCCCGGCCGCCTGGCGCGGATGCGGCCCCGCACGGCCGCGGCGTGGGCGGCCTCGTTCGTCATGGCCGCGCTGTTGTTCGTGGCGCTAATGGCGGCGGTGCTGCGCTTCGGCGTGCTGACGCCAGGCGCCCGGCTGCTGATCGAGGCCAGGGTCTCGGGGCTGCGGCTGGGGCCGGTGGGCCGGCTGAAGATCGAGGGCCTGGGCGGCGACATCTGGCGCGACTTCACCATCCGCAAGCTGACCATCGCCGACGAGCACGGCGTGTGGCTCGAGGCCGACAACGTCGCCGCGACCTGGGACTATCGCGCCCTGGTGCATCGCCGGCTGCAGGTCTCGCGGCTGACCGCCCAGCAGGTGTCGGTGATGCGCCGCCCCAGTCTTCTCCCCAAGGGGCCGCCCTCGCGCGGGCTGCCGGTGTCCTTCGACATCGGATCGATGACGTTCCGGCTGAAGACTTTGCCGGCCTTCTCCGAGCGCCCGGGGCTTTACGAGGTCGACGGCAAGTTTCGGCTGCTGCGCGCCGGCAGGGGGGAGACGGGCCAGATCCATGCTTCCAGCCTTACCCACATCGGCGACTTCCTGGACCTGAGTTTCGACGCCGGCGGCGCCAGGCCGTTGCAGCTCGTCGCCCGGGCGATGGAGGCCAAGGGCGGCGCCCTGGCCGGGTCGCTGGGGCTGCCCGCCGACCAGCCTTTCAGCGTCGATCTCAAGGCGAAGGGCGCGCCCCAGGGCCAGAGCGGGCGGCTGGACCTGGACCTCTACAGCGGCGGCAAGCGCCCGCTGTGGGCCCATGGCGGCTGGACCTCCGAGGGCGGGGTGATCGCGGGGCGCGTCTCTCTGGACGCCTCCCGCCTCACCCGCGGAGCCCTGCGCATGGCGGGCCCGGACGCGGTCGTGGCGCTGGCGGCGCGGCGGGCGCCGGGCGGGCTCTACGGCGCGGCGCTGCGCCTGCGCTCCCGCAACCTCGTCCTCGCCGCCGAGGGGCCCATCGACCCGGCCTCGCAGAGCTCCAAGGGCCTGAAGCTGGCGGTCCGCGTCGCCGACCTCTCTCGCATCGTCAAGCCGCCCGATCTGGGGGCCGGCCAGGCCCAGGGTCTGATCTCGGGCGGCCCCGCCGCCTGGCGCTTCCTGGGGACCGCCAGCGTCGAGAAGGCCGGGCTGGACGGCTATCGCCTGGCCAGGGTCTCCGGCCCGGTGATCCTGGCGGGCCGCAACAAGCAGCTCAGCGTCGACGCCAACCTCGCCGGTGCGGGCGGTGAGGGTTCGACCCTGCTGGCCGATCTGGGCGGCCCCGCGCCCAAGCTGGCGGTCAAGCTGCTGCGCCTGCAGGACGGACGGGTGCTGATCCGCAAGGCCGACCTGAGGGGCCAGGGCCTCGCCGCCTCGGCCACGGGCTCCATCGGCCTCCTGGGCGACCTGAGCTTCAAGGGGACGGCGACCGTCTCGGGCCTGGAGCGGGTCCGGCCCGGGACCGCCGGCAGCCTGGTGCTGCACTGGTCGGCCAGCCAGGCCGCCGCCGCCAAGCCCTGGCTGATCGCCGCCGACGGCCAGGGATCGAAGTTCCACACCGGCCTTGGCGAGCTCGACCGGCTCCTGGGCGAATCGCCGAAGCTGCGGCTCAAGGCGGCGCTGGCCGGCGGCGAGGTGCAGCTCGCCGACGCCGCCGTCGACGGGGCTGCGGCCGGCTTCGAGGCCAAGGGCCAGATCGGCCCGCGCGGCTCGATCGCCCTGAAGAGCAGCTGGCATGCGGACGGACCGTTCCACGCCGGGCCGGTGCTGATCGACGGCAAGGCCGCCGGCGACGGCTCGGTCAGCGGGACGCTGGAGAATCCCAAGGCCGTGCTGGACGCGTCCTTCGGCAAGATCGACGCCCCCTACCTGCCGCTCACCGGCGCACATGTTCAGCTCACCCTGGCCAAGGGGCCCAAGGGCCTCGCCGGCGACATCGAGGTGACCGGCGACAGCGACTACGGCCCGGCGCGGGGCAAGGCCGGCTTCACGCTCGTGGGCGACGGGATCGACCTGACCGGCCTGGACGCCGAGGCGGCGGGGGTGAAGGCCAGCGGCTCCTTGTCCCTGCGAGGCTCGACGCCCTCCAGCGCCGACCTGCAGCTGGCCATCGGCCCGGGCGCGGTGCTGACCCGCGGGCGCGTCTCCGGCTCGGTCAAGATCCTCGACGGCGCCACCCCCACCGGCGCGGTGGACCTGACCGCCCAGGACGCCGCCTTCCGCGGCCAGGACATGACCATCAACAGCGCCCGGCTGACTGGACAGGGCCCGCTGTCGCGGCTGCCGTTCCAGCTGAGCGCCGACGCCGAGACGCCGCAGGGCCCGCTCACCGTCACCGGCTCGGGGACCTACCAGCAGGCCGGCGGAGTGGTGCAGGCGTCCCTGAACGGCTCGGGCCGCTTCCGGCAGGTGGAATTCCATACCCTGGAGCCGATCTCGCTGAGGCTGGCCGGCCAGGATCGCGCCGCCCGGCTGAGGCTCGAGCTCGGCGGCGGACGCCTCGATCTGGACGGCCACGAGACGTCCGCCGGCGCCATGCTGACCAGCACGCTGCAGGGCGTGGACCTCAAGGCGATCGATCCGGACTTCGTCGGCAAGGTCGACGCGCGGGTCAGCCTGCAGGGCAAGGGCCCCAGCCTCTCGGGCGACATGACCGCCTCGCTGACCGGCGCGCGCAGCGCCGACGCCAAGCCCGAGCTGGCGATGAACGCCGAGGTCAAGGCCGGGCTGGGGTCCGGGCGGCTGACGGTGGACGCCAAGGCCACCGGGGCCAAGGGGCTGACCTCGACCATCGACGTGGTGCTGCCGGTGCAAGCCTCGGCCGCGCCGCTGCACCTGGCCATCGTCCGCGATCGGCCGATCCAGGGCCACATCCAGGCCGACGGCGAGGTGCAGCCCCTGTGGGACCTCTACTACGGCGGCGACCGCGAGCTGGGCGGCCAGGTCAAGCTTTCGGCCGACATCGGCGGCACGATCAACGACCCCCGGCTGACCGGCCAGGCCCAGGTCTCGGGCGGACGTCTGGACGACTATGCCTCGGGCCTGGTGCTGACCAACCTGGAGGCCAAGGCCGACCTCAGCCAGCGCCAGATCACCCTGCAAAGCCTCTCGGCCAGGGACGAGAAGTCCGGGACCGTCGACGGCTCGGGGACCATCGGCCTGGATCGCGGCGGCGCCTCGAATCTGAAGCTGAACTTCCACAGGTTCCGGCTGATCGACACCGACGACCTGCAGGCCACGGCGTCCGGCCAGGCGACCTTCGTCCGCGGCGCCGACGGCAAGGTGCGCATCCAGGGCGTGCTGGACATCGACCGGGCCGAGATCAACGCCCAGGCCAAGCTGCGGCCCAGCGTGGTCACCATGGACGTGGTCGAGCGCGGCCTGTCCGACCAGGCCCGAGTCAGCCAGCTGAGGCCCGCCAAGCCCAACGGCCCGCCCATCGAGCTGGACGTCAAGCTGAGAGCCGCCCGCGGCGTCTTCGTGCGCGGCCGGGGCCTGGACGCGGAGCTGTCGTTCGACGCCGACGTCGGCGGGACCATCGCCAAGCCCGAGCTGACCGGCCGCGCCACAGTCTATCAGGGCACCTACGAATTCGCCGGCAAGCGCTTCGACTTCGACGAGCGCGGCTCGATCACCCTGGCCAACTCGCCCGAACAGATCCGGCTCGACCTCTCGGCCACCTGGGAAGGCCCCAGTCTCTCGGCCACGGTGAGGATCGCCGGCACTGCCGCCCGGCACGAGATCACCCTGACCTCCAGCCCGGCGCTGCCCCAGTCGGAGATCCTGTCCCAGGTGCTGTTCGGCAGCTCGGCCTCCCAACTCTCCGGCGCCCAGACCGCCCAGCTGGCGTCGACGGCCACGGCCCTGGCCTCGGGCGGCGGCTTCGACGTGCTGGGCAGCCTGCGCCAGTTCTCGGGGCTGGACCGGCTGGCCTTCGGCGGCGACCAGACCTCGGGCCTGACCGTGGCCGGCGGCAAGTACATCGGCGACAACGTCTATCTGGAGGTGATCGGCGGCGGCCGGCAGGGCCCGAGCGCCGAGGTGGACTGGCGGGTGCGCCGCCACCTGTCCCTGACCTCGACCCTCAGCAACGAGCTGGGGGCCAAGCTGGGCGTCCACTGGACCCACGACTTCGGCGCGCCCAAAAAGCCGAAGCCGCCGGCGGCGAAGCCCTGACCGTTCGCCGGCGTCTGCTGGATCGGCAGACCTACCGCGGCGCAGAAACGGCCCAGGCGTGGGGGGCGACCTCGGTCATCACCTCGCCGATCGGCTCGTGCAGCACCAGGTCGGCGATCTCGTCCTGGGGGGTCGGATCGCGGTTGACGATGGCCAGCATGGCGCCGGACCTCTTGGCGGCCAGCGGCAGGCCAGCGGCGGGATGGACCTGGAGCGAGGAGCCCAGCACCAGGAAGAGGTCGCAGGCGCGCGCCTCCGCCTCCGCCCGCGCCAGGGCCCCGGCCGGAAGCGCCTGGCCGAAGGAGATGGTCGCGGTCTTCACCAGCCCGCCGCAGTCCCGGCAGACGGGAATGGCGCCGGAGTCCAGGAAGCCCGCCTTCAGCGCCGCGAGTTCGTGCCTCAGCCCGCAATCCAGGCAGGCGGCGTAGCTGGCATTGCCGTGCAGCTCGATCAGGCGGTCCGAAGGCACGCCGGAGTCCTGGTGCAGGTTGTCCACGTTCTGGGTGACCACCAGGCTGGCCTTGCCCGAGGCAATCAGCCGCGCGACGCCATGGTGGCCCGCGTTGGGCCGCTTGCCCACCCAGCCCGCCACGCCGGAGAAGGCTCTGCTCCAGGCCTCCCGCCGCTTGGCCTCCGAAGCGATGAACTCGCCGTAGGTGATCGGCTTCATCCGGCTCCAGACTCCGCCGGGACTGCGGAAATCGGGGACGCCGGATTCGGTGGAGATGCCCGCGCCGGTGAACACCACCACGCGCCCGGAGGCCTCGATCAGCTTGGACAGGCGCTCGCGGTCGGACATCGGCGCTGATTTTGGACGCGATCAACAGCGCATCAAGGAAGAAGGTTGCAATTTGCCGATGGACGCGGCGCACGGGCGCGGGCAGCCTCGTCTCCAGCGGGTTTTGATCGAGGACGGCGGGGCGGCTGGTCCTTGGGGGGAGCGTCCGATGCGCACGCCGATGGGGCTTCGCCTGGAGCGGCCGAAAGCCGCCTGCCTGATCCTGGGAATGGTGCTCACCACCGCCGCCTGCGCCAGCGACGGCGGCGGGGGTTCGAGCGGGTTGCCGCCCACGCCGACGCCCACGCCGGCGCCGACCCCCGCGCCCACCCCGGCTCCCACCCCCGCGCCGACACCAGCGCCCACGCCCGCGCCGACACCCGCGCCGACGCCGGCTCCAACCCCGACGCCCGCGCCGACCCCGGCTCCGACCCCGGCGCCGACGCCCGCGCCGACTCCGGCCCCCACACCCACGCCGACCCCGACGACACCCTCGTCCGGCAGCACGGAGTACCAGCGCAGCTATGGCCTGGCGGCGATCCAGGCCAGCGCGGCCTTCGGCCAGGGCGGCACCGGACAGGGGATCACCGTGGCGGTGATCGACTCCGGCGTCTTCGCCAACCCGCCCGACCTCACCGGCGCCATTTCGGCCGACTCCACCGACATCATCTCCAGCCGCGGCCAGCCCAACGGAACCGACCAGCACGCCACCTTCGTGGCCGGGGTCATCGCCTCGCGCTTCAACGGCCAGGGGACCATCGGGGTCGCCTACGATTCCACCATCCTCAACATCCGCGCCGACACGCCCGGGTCTTGCGGCACGACCTCGAGCAGCGGGGACAGCCAGAGCAGCTGCAAGTTCGACGACGCCAACATCGCCAGCGGCATCAACTATGCGGTCGCCCACGGGGCCCGGATCATCAACCTGTCGGTCGGCGGATCCACTCCCTCGAGCACTGCCTTCCAGACCGCGCTCAGCCAGGCCGTGGCCGCCGGCGTGGTCGTCACCGTCGCCTCCGGCAACGACGGGAACGCCAATCCGGATTATCCGGCCCTCTACGCGGTGGATCCGCGCTACCAGGGCTCGGTGCTGACCGTCGGGGCCACCGACGAGAACAACGCCATCACCAGCTATTCCAACCGCGCGGGGAGCGCCGCGGCCGGCTATGTGGTGGCGCCCGGCGACAACCTGATCACCAACTGCGACGGGACCAACTGCTGGCAGATCTCCGGCACCTCCTTCTCGTCGCCCATGGCGGCCGGGGCCCTGGCGCTGCTGCTGCAGGCCTTCCCCAACCTCTCAGGCAAGCAGGCTATCGCCATCCTGGAGCAGACCGCCGACGATCTCGGCGCGCCCGGCGTCGACAGCGTCTACGGCAACGGCCTGATCGACCTGAACAAGGCCTTCCAGCCGATCGGGGCGATGAGCGTGCCGCAGTCGGCGACGCGGGTCTCGGAGGCGGTGGCCGTCGCCGGGACCAACGTCAGCACCGCCTTTGGCGACGCCTTCGTCCGCACCCAGGCCCTGACCACCGTCGGCTTCGATTCCTTCGGCCGGATGTTCAAGGTCGACCTGGCCAGCGGCCTGCCCACCGGCCGCCCGACCCTGGTCTCCGGCGGGGTCACGCCCGCGATGCAGGAGACGGGGGTGGCCATGGGCGGCAAGGGCTTCTCGCTGAGCTTCACCGCCGGCGCGGCCATGCCGGACCTGGATCCCTTAAGGGGGACCGCGCGGCTGGTGCAGCAGCAGCAGGACCGGGCCGACCTCGATCTCCAGATCGACGCCGGCCATTTCAGCTTCCAGGCCTGGCAGGGCCAGAACGGCATGGCGCCGTCTCCGGACCTGGCGGCCGCCTCCAACGCCTTCGCTTCGCTGGCGCATCCGACCCGGGCGGTGCGCGCCGCCTACCGGTTTGCGGGCCTCACCATCTCCACCGAGATGGGCGCCTCCAGCCGCCAGTCGTTCTTCGACTATGCCGAGCTGCAGCCGTCGAGCTACGCCATGACCTCGGTGGGCTTCGCGCGCGGGCGCTGGGCGCTGGCCGGGTCGATCGGCCGGCTGGACGAGCCGGAAGGGCCGTTGGGCTCGCTGATCCCCGGACAAACCTCCTTCTCCATGCCGGCCAGCACCAACTTCGCCACCCTGCACGCCGACTTCGCCGCCCTCAGCTGGCTGACCCTGTCGGGCGAGGGCTCGGTGGGCCGCACCCGCGCCCAGAGCACCTTCCTGAACCTGGCGACCCCGCTGATCAGCTCCAGCTGGCGGCTGACCGCGAGGACCCAGTGCACGGGGCCGCGCGGCGATTGCACCCACTTCGAGCTCGACCTCGCCCAGCCAGTCAGGGTCGAGCAGGGCCGGTTCTGGGCCCTGCTGGCCGACGTGCCGGAGGCCTATGGCGATCCGCTCTATTTCTCGCGGCGCACCTTCAGCGCCGCGCCGGACGGCCGCGAGCTCGACCTGCGGCTGGGCATGGACCGCAGCTGGAGCGGCCTCGGCCTGCTGCAGTTGCAGTTCGTCACCGCCCGCGACGCCGGCAACTATGCCGGCCAGCCGCTGAGCCTGGGCGTCCTGGCCAATTGGCGCACGCGGTTCTAGGCCCCCTTGCGCCGCCTCATCCGCCCCCGGATAGTGCCGCCAGGGGAAACGCACACATAGGGCCAGTCCATGGTCGACGCCGTCGAGATCGGGCCGATGACGCCCGCGGAAGCCGCCGCCCACGAGGCCGCGGCCGGGCCGCACGCGGGCGCGTCCAAGCTCGCCCAGTTCTGCTGGGCGCTGTGCGACGGCTCGCGCAGCCCGTTCAACGTGCTGGTCAACATCTTCGTCTTCTCGGCCTACTTCTCGACTGTGGTCATCACCGACCCGGTGAGGGGCCAGGCGACCTGGAGCCTCTTGACCTCGGTCGCCTCGCTGATCATCGCGCTGACGGCGCCGGTCCTGGGCGCCATCGCCGACGCCGGCGGACGCCGCAAGCCGTGGCTGGCGGTCTGCCTAGTGGTGTTCGCGCCCTGCATGCTGGCCACCTGGTGGGCGACGCCCGGCATGGCTTCGGGCCTGATGATGGTGGCGATCCCGCTGATCGTCGCCCAGGTGGTGTTCGAGTACTGGAACGTCTTCTGCAGCGCCATGCTGCCGAACGTGGCCCCGAGCGGCCGGCTGGGCTTCCTGAGCGGCCTGGGCTTCAGCCTCGGCAACGCCATGGGCATCCTGACCTTCCTGTTCTTCCTGTTCGCCTGGTCCTGGAACCCGCACCCCCTGTTCGGCCTGGACAGCGCCACCCATCAGCCCGAGCGCGCGGTGGGCGTCCTGGCCGCCATCTGCCTCGTGCTCTTTGGCCTGCCGCTGTTCTTCTTCACCCCCGATTCCGCCGGCAGCGGGCGCAGCATTCCCGATGCGGTCTCCCATGGCCTGAACCAGCTCTGGGACACGGTCCGCAAGATCAGGAACTACAGGAACGTCGGCGTCTTCCTGCTGTCGCGGATGAGCTACAACGAGGGCTTCATCGCCCTGATGCTGTTCACCGGCGTGTTCGCCGCCGGCATCCTGCACTGGAACGCCAAGATGCTGGCCGTCGAGGGGCTGGCCAACAGCGTGGTGGCCGTCATCGCCGCGCTGGTGGCCGGTTGGATGGACACCAGGATCGGCTCCAAACGCGCCACCATGGTCTTCGTGCTGGGCTGCCTGATCGCCAACGTGATCATCTTCTCGGTGACGCCAAACATGGTGTTCTTCGTCCACATCGACCCGGTCGCCACAGCCACCGGCGGGCTCTATCCGACCCTGCCGGACAAGGTGTTCCTGATCGCCCAGTGCTCGATCGCCGTCTTCGTCACCGGCGGGCTGGTCACCAGCCGGGCGATGATGGCCAAGCTGTCGCCGAGGTCGATGCTGGCGGAGTTCTTCGGCATCTATTCGCTGTCGGGGACGGCCACCACCTTCATCGGCCCGGCCGCCATCGGCATCCTGACCGTGCTGTTCCACGCCCAGCGCGCGGGGGTGCTGGTGGGGGTGTTCTTCCTGTTCGTCGGCTTCTTGATCCTGCTGGCGGTGAAGGAGCCGCGCGAGGCGGGGACCTGATCGGCTCGGGCTCCGATCGGCGCGCCCGCGCGTTGAACCGGGCGACCCACGGCAAAGGGACGGCGCCATGACCGATATTCTGATCCCCGCCCAGGAGCTGGCCGCCAGGCGCAAGCCGCCCTTCCCCGGCGAAACCCCGGACTACGCCAGGGCCCGTCAGGCGTTGCTGGCCGAGGAGATCGAGCTGCGCCGCCATCTGGAGCGGGTCGCCGCCCAGCGCCGCGCCCTGCCCCAGGGCCCGGAAATCGCCAAGGACTACCGCTTCATCGACCAGAACGGCGCCGAGGTCGGGCTGAAGGACCTGTTCGGTCCGCACCAGGCGCTGGTGGTCTATTTCTGGATGTTCGGACCGCAGCGGAAGCGGCCGTGCCCCATGTGCACCAACATGCTGGGCGGCCTGGCCGGCAACGCCCGCGACATCAAGCAGAGAGCGGCGCTGAAGATCGTCGGCCGCTCGCCGATCGAGCGTCAGATCGCCTTCGCCCAGGAGCGCGGCTGGGCGAACCTCGATTTCCTGCAGACCGTGGGCGACGACTATCCGAAAGACCTGGGCGCGCTGACGCCGGAGGGCCTGGAATGGCCCTCGCTGATCGTCTACGCCAAGGGCGACCCGCCCCGGCTGTTCTGGGCCGACGAGATCCGCGACGAGATGTGCGATCCCGGCCAGGACCCCCGCGGCGCCCCCGACCTCGCCCCCCTGTGGAACGTGCTCGACCTCACCCCGGCGGGCCGCGACCCGCACTGGTATCCCAAGCTGCGCTACTGACCCCGCCGGGCCGATTCAGGCCCAGCCCGCCAGGTCGGTGGTGACCCCGCCGCTCAGCAGGAAGCGGGGCGCGGCGCCGATGTTCCGGCTCGCCACGTGCAGCAGCAGCGGGTGTAGCAGGATCACGTCCCCAGCCGCGCCGGTGTTCTCGATCACCTGCAGCGGAACGCCGTCCACCTGCTCGGCCCGATCCATGAAGCGCGCGAGGCGCTGGCCCGGATCGCCCGGGGTGTGCAGGTCGCGGATATAGGGATGCCCCTGCAGCAGCTTGCGCATGTCGGCGCTCCGGGCGGCGGCCGGCGGCGGGTTCCGCTGGAACCAGTCGTGAATCAGCCGATGCGAGCCCGAGAGGATCAGGGTGGCGCCGCCGCGCGGGGCCACGTCGCCGAACAGCGCATGGGTCTGCACCCCCTGGGGAGGCCACAGCTGGCTCCGGTAGTTGGCGTCGGCGTGCCAGCCGCTGGCCGGAACCTCCCACGCTCCGTCGCGGGGGAAGGCGATGAACAGGGCGCCCCAGGTCTTCGGCCTCTCGAAGGCGCGGGTCCCGAGCAGGGCCTCGATCGTGGCCAGCAGCCGCGGGCTTCCGACCGCTTCGAAGGCGGGATCTGTCTTCAGGCCCTGCAGCTTCGCCGGCCGCTCGATAGTCCAGGTCGAGGGGTCGTCCCGCCGGACGCCGGCGTCCTCCAGGCCGCCCCAGGCGACATCGCGCATCCTGGCGGCCTGGTCGGCGTCGAAGGCCTGAGGTGCGCGCATCCAACCGTGCAGGCGGAAGTGCTCGAGGGTCTGGTCGCGGGGATCGGGGGTGGCTGGGGTCTGGGTCATGGCTCCGTCTTTCGATGACGGCGCCCCGCGGCGGACCACGGCGCCCGGAGCCGAAGCCCGGGGCGCCCGATCCACCGCGGTACTCGATTCCCGCGGCTCACCGCAAGGCGCGGTGAACGATGGGCGCACGCTGGCGCGCACGCCCGGGAAAGTCAAACGCGTCAGTCGGTGATCGGCTGGCCGAGCAGGTCCTCGGTCTTCTCGATCTTGATCAGCACCGCCCAGCCGTTCTTGTCGGGATCGCGGTCCTTCTCGGGCTGGATCAGCCGCTTCCAGACTTCGTCGTAGACCGGGCCGGACTTGTGGATCTCGGCCTTGCCGTAGAGCCGCGCGATGCCGGCGATGGGCAGCACGCCCTGGCTCATCAGGTCGTAGTTCGAATAGTAGATGGTCAGCTGGCTGCCGTTCTCGGTGTTGCCGGTGGTCGAGCCGCGGCCGCGCTCCCACAGCGAAATGTGGTCGTCGTCATAGACCTGGACGCTGCCGCGCGGGCTGATCTGGGCGTAGCCGTCGGGCAGCACGCTGCCCACCAGGCAGACGTGCGCCGGGAAGGCGGAATTGATGTGGGGCTGAACCTTCTTCGGAATCGTCGCCATGGAGGATCTTGCTCTTGTCTGCTGGGGGCCCGGAGCGAAGGTATCCTACAGCCGCACGCCCCCGTCCACCGGCCAGCACCCGCGAGGCGGCGATCCGCCGATTGCGGCGCAGGCCAAGCTGGACCAATCTGCCGCAAAGGCTCGGTGACGGCTCAAGGATCGTCGCCGCACGTGGGAGGCTTCATGTCCGACAAGCGCGTCGATCGCCGCCGTCTGCTCGCGGCCGCCGGAGGATTGGGCCTGCTCGGCCAGGCCGCGGCGGCGGACGCCTCCAATCCGCTGAAGTTCCTGAAGGTGCGTGGCTCTGCCGCCGGCAAGCCCGCGGACCCGACCGGCCCCGTGGTCGACACCCGCACCGGCAAGCTCAGGGGCCAGCAGCTGGAGGGCTGCATCGCCTTCCGCGGCGTGCCATACGCCGCCTCGACCGATGGGGCGAACCGCTTCCAACCCCCGCGGCCCCGCGCGCCGTGGCCCGGCGTGCGCGACGCCACCCAGTTCGGGAACATCAGCCCGCAGCCTAGCGGCCCGATCATTCCCGAGGAAAACGACTCCGAAGCGCACGAGCCCCAGGGCGAGGACTGCCTGTTGCTGAACGTCTGGACGCCGGCCGTCGGGCCGGGCCGACGGCCGGTGATGGTCTGGTTCCATGGCGGCGGCTATGCCGTGGGCGGCGGGTCGGCGCCCTGGTACCGCGGCGAGCGACTCGCCTCGCGCCACGACGTGGTGCTGGTGAGCGTCAACCACCGGCTGAACGCCTTCGGCTTCCTCTATCTGGGCGGCCTGAACCCTGCCTTCGCCGAGAGCGCCAACGTCGGCATGCTCGACTGCGTGGCGGCGCTGCAGTGGGTGCGGGACAATATCTCCGGCTTCGGCGGCGATCCGGGCAACGTGACCATCTTCGGGGAGTCCGGCGGGGCCGGAAAAGTCTCGTGCCTGATGGGCATGCCGGCGGCGAGGGGCCTCTTCCACCGCGCGGTGGCCGAGAGCGGCGGCGCGCTGAAGCTCGGGCGGCCCGACCAGGCGACCGCCGTCGCCAAGGCGATGCTGGACAAGCTGGGGGTGGCGATCACCGAAACGGCCAAGCTCCAGAGCCTGCCGATCGAGGAGATCATCAAGGCCACGCCCGCCGGCTTCCAGAGCATGGCCCCAATCGTCGACGGCCGCTCGATCCCGCGCGATCCGTTCGATCCGGGCGCGCCGGAGGTCTCGGCCGACGTGCCGTTCCTAACCGGCAGCAACCTGACCGAATCGACCTTCTTCCTCGACACCCCGCTCGACCCGCTGAACGAGGACGAGCTGCATGCCCACGTGAAGAGCTACTGCCACGTGGACGACGCCGCCGCCCACCAGCTGGTCGCGCTCTACCGCCAAGAGCATCCCACCCGGGACAACGTCTTCCTCTACCAGCTGATCTCCAGCGAGTACTGGATGCGGACGACGGTGCTGACCCAGGCCGAGCGCAAGGCGGCGCTCGGGCGGGCGCCGGCCTATGTCTACCAGTTCAACCGCCTGTCGCCGGCCAGGGGCGGCAAGCTGCACTGCCCGCACGGCTCGGAGATCCCCTACGTCTTCGACAACATCGCCTCGGCCAAGGAGATCACGGGCGACACCCCGGCGGCCCAGGTGCTGGCCGACAAGATGAGCGCCGCCTGGGTGGCCTTCGCCCGCCACGGCGATCCCAACACGGGCGGGGCCGACCTGCCGTACTGGGAGTCCTATTCGGGCGGCCGCCGGGCGGTGATGACCTTCGACGACGAGTGCCGGCTGGAGATCGACCCCGACGGCCGCGCCCGCGCCGCCATCGCCGAGCTCAAGGCGCGGCAGCAGCAGGCGTAGGCCCTGGGGACGCTCTCTTTTTCACCGTCATTCGCGGGCTTGTCCCGCGAACCCATGAACACCGCCTCCGAGAGCTGTCCCGGAATTGGGTGTTCATAGGTTCCCGGCATTCCGCGCCCGGGTGCTCCAGCCGGGAATGATGGTGAGGGACTGGCGCCAAATTTTGAGCCGTTCTCAGTTCGCCTCCGCCGGCTCCAGCTTGTCCTGGGTGCGCAGCTCGAAGTCCGAGGCGTCGTGGCGTTCGCGCAGCTGGTTCTCCAAGGGGCCGAAGGCCCGGTTGACCATCCGCCCGCGCTTGACCGCCGGTCGCGCGAAGATCTCCTCCGCCCAGCGGATGACGTTCTTGTACTCGTGCACCTGGAGGAATTCGGCGCCCTCGTAGGTGTTGCCGACCACCAGGCCGCCGTACCAGGGCGCGGCCGCCATGTCGGCGATGGTGTATTCCTCGCCCGCCAGGAAGCGGTTGTCGGCCAGGCGCTGGTCCAGCACGTCGAGCAGGCGCTTGGTCTCCATGGCGAAGCGGTCGATCGCATATTCGATCTTGACCGGGGCGTAGGCGTAGAAGTGGCCGAAGCCGCCGCCGACATAGGGCGTGGACCCCATCTGCCAGAACAGCCACGACAGGGTCTCGGCCCGCGCCTCGCCGTCCTTGGGCAGAAAGGCGCCGAACGTCTCGGCCAGGTGCATCAGGATGGCGCCGGACTCGAACACCCGGATCGGCTTGGGGCCCGAGCGGTCGACCAGGGCGGGGATTTTGGAATTGGGATTGGCCGCCACGAAGCCGGAGGAGAACTGCTCGCGCTCGCCGATGCGGATCAGCCAGGCGTCGTACTCGGCGCCCGAGTGGCCCGCGGCCAGCAGCTCCTCGAACATGATGGTGACCTTCTGGCCGTTGGGCGTGGCCAGGGAATAGAGCTGGAAGGGGTGCTTGCCGACCGGCAGGTCCTTGTCGAACTGGGCGCCCGCGGTGGGTCGGTTGATGTTGGCGAAGCGGCCCCCGTTCTCCTTGTTCCAGGTCCAGACCTTGGGCGGCGTGTAGGCGTCGGTCATCGAGAGCTCCGTTGCGGATCGAAGGTCGGCCCGGGGCGGATATGGACCCTGGGCGGGCGCCGCGCCAGCCCGCTCTAGATCGGCAGGGCGCGCTCCATCCTGAGCACGGTGCGGCGGAAGGGGCCGAGGTCCTGCTCCACGGTCCCGATGTCCCGGAAGCCCTCGCGGGCCCAGAACCGGTGGCCGGCGGCGTTCTGCTCCACCACGCCCAGACGCAGCGAGCGCCCGCCCTGGCCGGCGATCCAGTCCTCGAGGGCGCCGAGCAGGGACGCGCCGATCCCCGACCGCCGACGCTCGGGCTCGATCAGCATCAGGCCCAGCTGCCAGACCCCGGCGGCCGGATAGTCCTTCAGGAGGTCCATCACCCCGATCAGGCACGGCCCGTCGTAGAGCCCCAGCACCAGCTTCTCGACATCGGGCGCCGCCTCCGGCCGCTCGTCCAGCAGCAGCAGCCCGTCGCCCGCGGCCGGCTCGCGTCCTTCGGTCAGGCGGATGAAATCGGCGCAGCGGACCAGCAGGGCGTCGAGCTCGGGGCCGTCGTCCGCTCCCAGCCGCTCCACCTTGAGGCCCAGGAACACGAACATCTCACGCCGCCGCGCCACGCGCGCCAGACGTCAGGACCAGGACGATCAGGGCGGCTCTCATCCAGCCCTGCATATCAGCGGCGGCGGCGGCCGGGGCAGGACCGGACCCCGCATCGGCCGGAGGCCGGGGCAAACGCCCGCAATTGCGGCGGCCCATCCCCCTGGGTTGCCCCCGGCGAAGGCGCCCGCCAGGGCCGCTACTCGGCCGCCTCCGGCAGGCCATGCCCCGGCGCGGGAGCCGGCTCGGGACGGCGGCCGGTGACGGCCCCGACGAGCTTGCCCGTGCGCCGCTTGATCACCGCCGGGGCGGCCAGGGCCGCCGGGGTCAGGAACAGGGTCAAGAGGGTCGCGAAGCTCAGGCCCCAGACCACCGTGCCGGCCAGCTGCACCCACCACTCCGAGCCCGGCGCCTTGTACTCGACGTGGCCGGTGCGGAAGGCCGGGTCGAGCTGGAACATCAGGGGCAGAAGGCCGATTACCGTCACCACCGTGGTCAGCATCACCGGCCGGAACCGTTGCACCGCCGAGCGCAGGGCCGCCTCGGCCTCGGAATAGCCGGAGCGCCTCAGCTGGTAGAAGGTGTCGACCAGCACGATGTTGTGGCCCACCACCACCCCCATCAGGGCGACGACGCCGGTGCCGGCCATGATCCAGGAGATGTAGTCGAAGGTGTGGAAGAGATTCATCTGGATGCCCAGCACCACGCCCACGGTCGACAGCACCACCGCCGACAGGGTCACCACCACCCCGTAGAAGCTGTTGAACTGCCAGAGCAGGATCACCCCCATCATCGCCAGGGTGGCGAGGATGGCGCCCATGAAGAACTTCGATGCCTCGTCCTGATCTTCGTCGTTGCCGGCGAACTTCCACTGCACGTCCGAAGCGATCGGCGCGGTCTTCAGCCAGGTCTTCATGTCGGCCACCACCAGGTTGGCGGCGTTGCCCTTGGACGCATTGGCCTGCAGCAGCACCAGCCGCTCGGAGTTGCGGCGGTGGATCACCGTCACCTGCCGGGCCGGCACGCGCTTGACGAAATAGCTGGCCGGCACCGCGCCCTTGGGGGTGTTGATCATCAGCTGGTCGAAGGCCGACAGCGAGCGGTCCTGGGGCGGGAAGCGTACGCGGATGTCGAGCTCGTCGCGGGAGTCGTCGGGCCGGAACTTGCCCACCAGCACCCCGTCGGTGACGAACTGGATGGCCTGTCCGACGGTGGAGACGTCCACGCCGTAGCGGCCGGCGGCCTCGCGATCGACGTCCAGGTCCCATTCGATGCCGGGCGAGGTGCGGTTGTCCTCCAGCTCCATCAGGCGCGGGTCGGCGCGCATGTGGGCCAGGATCACGTCGGCGGCCCGGTTCAGGTCGGCCGGATTGTTGGACCTCAACTCGACCTGGATGTCCTTGCCGTTGCTGGTGCCCGAGGAGGGCTGGCGCACCTCGATGCCCATGCCCGGGATGACGCCGATGCGCGCGCGCACCTCGTCGGCGATGTCCTGGCCGGTCTTATGCAGCTTCTTCAGCTGCTGGTAGTCGACGAACTGCACCAGGATGCGGCCGATGGAGTCGTTGGGCGCGCCGCCGGTGCCCACCGAATTGGTGCGCCCCACCCGCACATAGGTGGCGTCCACGCCCTCCTGGCCGGCCAGCTTGCGCTCGACCTGGGCGACCAGCTCGTTCTGGGCCTGGACCGACAGGTTGCCCCGGGCCTGGACGTAGACGTTCACGTGGTCGGGGTCCTGCCTCAGGAAGAGCTCGGTCTTGTGCTGGCTCACGGCGAACCAGGTGAAGATGGCGATCACGATCAGCAGGGCCCCGCCGGTGACCAGGAACGGCCGCTCCATGGCCCCGCCCAGGGTGCGCGCATACCAGCCCATGAAGCCCGACATCCGGCGCGGGTCGCCGCGCTCGGACTTCTCGATCTCGGCCAGCATGTGCGGATCGGCGCCGGCCTTGCGCCCGGCCACCGAGCCCAGGGCGGGGGTGAAGATCAGCGAGATGAAGATCGAGGCGGAGAGCACGAAGATCAGCGTCTCGGGCAGGTAGCTCATGTACCGGCCGGCGATGGAGTTCCAGAACAGGAAGGGCACGAAGGCCGACAGGGTGGTCAGGGTGCCGTTCAGCACCGGCCAGAACATCCGCTTGCCGGCCATGGCGAAGGCCTGCTCCTTGGGATAGCCCTCGGCCATCTTGCGGTCGGCGTACTCGACCACCACGATGCCGCCGTCGACCAGGATGCCGACGGCCAGCACCAGGCCGAACATGACCATCATGTTCAAAGTCATGTGGGCGGCGACCAGCAGGAGGAAGGTCAGCATGAAGCAGCCGGGGATGGCCGCGCCGACCATCAGCCCCTGGCGCACGCCCAGGCTGGCGATGATCACGACCATGACCAGGATCGAGGCGGTAATCAGGCCCGACTCCAGCAGGACCAGCATGCGCCCGATCTGGTCGGACTGGTCGAAGGCGTAGGCCACCTGGACGTTGGGCGGCCAGGCCTTCTGCTCGGTGGCCACCGCCGCCTTGATGGTCTTGACCGTGTCCAGGATGTTGGCGCCCGGCCGCTTGGTGATGTCGAGCGCGAAGGCCGAGCCGCCGTTGTAGCGGCTGATCGAGGTGGGATCCTTGAACGTTCGCCGGACCTCGCCGATGTCGCCGAGGGTGACCACCTTGTCGCCGTTGGTCTTGATCGCCAGGGCCGCGATGTCCTCGGGACGCTGGACCACGCCCGGCACCTTCACCGAGAACATGCCCTGGCCCGACTGCAGGTCGCCGGCGGGAACCAGCTGGTTGTTGTTGCGGATCAGGCCGGCCAGCTCGCCGGGCGTGACGCCGTAGGTCTGCATCCGCACCGGATCGATGGTGACTTCCATCATCTCCTCGCGGCCGCCGTTCAGGTCGACCTGGAGCACGCCGTTCAACCCCTCGAGCCGGCGCTGCAGCTGTTGGGCCTGATGGTAGAGGGTCCGCTCGGGCGCGGTGCCGTGCATGATCACGGTGATCACCGGATTGTCGGTGGCGGCGGTGATCTGCTGGATGATCGGCGGCAAGGCGTCGGGTGGGAATCTACCCCTCGCCTGGTCGACCTTGGCGCGCACGTCGTTGAGCGCCCGGTCGGGATCGGCCTCGGGCTCGAACTGGAGCAGCACCACCGCGGCGCTTTCCACCGCCTGGGCGTTCATCTCCTTCAGTCCTTCGATGGACTGCAGCTCGGTCTCCAGCGGCCGCACCAGCAGGCGCTCGGAGTCCTCCGGACTGACGCCCGGATAGACCACCTGCACGAAGATGTAGCCGTAGTTGATGTTGGGGTCGGCTTCCCGGGGCAGGTTCAGATAGGCGAACAGGCCGAACAGGGTCAGCAGGAAGGTGACCGCCAGGACCACCTTCCTCCGCTTGATCGCGCCGTCGATCAGGGCCCCGATCATGGCTCGTCCTATCCGCCCGCCACGCGGGCGCGCTGGCCCTCCGAGACATAGGCCTGGCCGACGGTGATCACGCGCACGGGCCCGCTCAATCCGGACACCCACACGCCCTGAGACGTCTCGTCCAGCACCTTGACGGGCGCGAAAGCCACCAGCCCGCTGGAGCCAATGTAGCGCACCCCCTGCCGTCCCGCCGAGTCCAGCACCAGGCTCGAGGCCGGCACCAGGTGGGCGTCGATCTGGCCCGCGTCGATGCGGACCTCCGCCGACAGGCCCGAGCGCACCGCCGAGCCCGGATTGCGGGCGATCAGCTCGACCGGATAGGTGCGGGTCTGGGGATCGGCGTCCTTGGCGATGTAATAGACCACCGCGTCGATCTTCTCGCCGGAGGCCAGCACCACGTGGGCGGGCGCCCCCAGCTTCACCTTGCCGATCTCGGTCTCGGGCACGTCGCCGACGATCTTCAGGGGATCCAGCTCGATCACCACCCCGCAGGCGCCGCCGGCCGCCAGATAGCCGCCGACCTCGATGTCGCGCTCGTTGAACACCCCGGCGTAGGGGGCGCGGATGTCGGTCTGATTCAGCGCCACCTCGGCCTGGCGGACCGAGGCCGAGGCCTGGTCGAGATTGGCCTGGTCCGCCAGGAGCTGAGTCGGCGAGCGGAAGCCGCGGGCGGCCAGCTCGGCGGACGCCTTCTGGGTCAGCTGCTTGGAGCGCAGGTTGGCCTCGGCCTGGTCGAGCGTCGCCTGCCGCGCGTCGACCTTCAGCTTGCACAGCACTTGGCCGGCGCGGACGAAGCTGCCCTCGCGCACCGGCGTGGCGGCGACCACGCCGGCGGTCTCGGAGCGGACGCTGACGGTGCGGGCCGCCTGGGTGCGGCCGCGCATGGCCACGGTGTCGGGCCGCATCTGGGGCTGGAGCAAGGACACCTGGACGGTCGGCGTGGTGTCGGCCGGAGCGGACGCCTTGGCCGCATGGCCATGTCCGCCCAGGACCGCGCTCACCACGAAATAGAGCGCGAATACCCCGACGATGCCGCCGACGACCATGTAGCGGGGCTCGAGCCGCATAGTTTGTTCCCTTGCGCGGCCCCGGCCGCCACTGGAACCGCCCGCAGGGGGCGTTCTGTGATGCAATTCATGCTCGGGCAAATGAATTAGCCGTAAGTTTTCTCTCGCGCGCGGCGCGCGTGCGACTTTCAGTCGCTCCACCTACGGCCGATCCTGCGCTGGGACCAGGCGGTCAGCGACAGGGCGAGGTCCTCGGGGATCAGCCGGCTGGCCAGTGCGATCGCGCGGTTGGGCGCGCCGGTGACGCAGACGGGCCGGTTCGCCTCCAGGGCCGCGTAGCCCTGCCGGGCCACCGTGCGGGCGTCCTGCCACAGCCAACGGGGCGTCAGCTTCTCGAGCTTCGCGCGGCTCTGGTTGACGTCGTGGAATTCGGTGAAGGTGAAGCCGGGGCAGAGGGCGGTGACGTGCACCCCGGCGCCCAGGTTTTCCAGGTGGAGCGTCTGGGAGAAGCGGACCAGGAAGGTCTTGATCGGGGTGTAGAGCGTCTGGCCCGGCGATCCGGGCAGCTTCCCGGCCAGGGAGGCGACGTTGAGGATCCGCCCGAAGCCGCGCCCGGTCATGCCGGGCAGGACCTTGTGACTCATCTCGACAACCGCGGTCAGCATGACCTGCAGCATGGCGGCCTGCTCCGGCCAGCCGACCTGGGCGAAGGCGCCGGTCAGGCCATCGCCGGCGTTGTTCACCAGCCCCGAGACCACACGCCCGCGCTCGGCCACGGCCCCCAGCACCGCGTCGCAGGCGCCGGCCTGCGCGAGATCGGCGGGGATGGCGAAGGCCTCCACGCCGTGCGCGGCCTCGAGCTCCTCGGCCAGGGCCTGCAGCCGCTCCGCGCGGCGCGCGGTCAGGGCCAGGTCCCAGCCGTGGGCGGCGAACACCCGCGCCAGCTCGGCCCCGATCCCGGCCGACGCGCCGGTGACCAGGCAGAGGGGGCGGGGTTCAGGCATCGAGCCAGCGTGGCCTTGAAGCTGCGGCTTCGCAAGCTGGGGACGCCCCCATCCCGCCCTTCGGGCGGACTTCGCCCACAGGGGGAAGATCTCGTTCAGCGCCGACCCTGGGATCCTCCCCCTTTGGTGGAAGGGACCGCGCCTCTAGTGCCCCGAGGAGCCGTCGTAGACGCCGGGCGCCAGGAACTCGCTTTCGTCGACGGCGGGCCCCACCAGCACGAAGCGGCGGTCGCAGTAGGGGCATTCCACCTGGTTCGCCTCGCCCATCTCCAGATAGACGCGCGGATGGCCGAGCGCGCCGCCCACGCCGTCGCAGGCGATCCGGCGCACGCGCACCTTCACCACCTCGGGCGGATCGGCATAGGGGATGGACGCGGTCTCGGACTCGAGGGCCATGCGGTGAGGGCTCCACTGCCAGGCAAGGGGGACCTGCTTGGCAATCAGGTCCGGCGCGCATACCTATGCGCGGGGGCCAAACGAGCGTCAACACGACGGCGTTCGCCGCCGCCCTTCCTCCCAAGACTCCGAGCCATCCATGCAGCTTCCCGACTTTGCGATCGAGGCCCATGGGCTGACCAAGGTCTTCCCCGCGTCCAAGTCCGTGCCGGAGAAGACCGCGCTGGGCGGGGTGGACCTGATGATCCCGCGCGGCTCGATCTTCGGCCTTCTGGGCCCCAACGGCGCGGGCAAGTCGACCTTCATCAACATCCTGGCGGGCCTCTGCCGCAAGACCTCGGGCACGGTGAAGATCTGGGGCCTGGACATCGACGAGCAGCCTAGGGACGCCCGGGCCGCCATCGGCGTGGTGCCCCAGGAGATCACCGTCGACGTCTTCTTCACCCCCAAGGAATCGCTGGAGGTCCAGGCCGGCTACTACGGCGTGCCCAGGAAGGAGCGCCGCACCGAGGAGCTGCTGAACGTCATGGGTCTCGGCGACAAGGCCCAGGCCTATGTGCGCCAGCTGTCGGGCGGGATGAAGCGGCGGCTGATGGTGGCCAAGGCCATGGTGCACAACCCGCCGGTGCTGATCCTGGACGAGCCGACCGCCGGCGTGGACGTGGAGCTGCGCCGCCAGCTCTGGGCCTATGTCGAGGAGCTGAACGGGCTGGGGGTGACCATCGTGCTCACCACCCACTACCTGCAGGAAGCCGAGGAGCTCTGCGACACCATCGCCATCATGAACCGCGGCCAGGTGGTGGCCTGCGAGCCCAAGTCCAGCCTGCTGCGCCGGATGGACACCCGCACCGTGGTGGTGACGCCCGAGCAGCCGCTCTCCACCGTGCCGGCGCTCGGCCCCTTCGACGCCCGGCTGCGCGCCGACGGCGCCCTGGCGGTGGCCTTCAAGACCTCCGAGACCAGCGTCGAGGCGGTGCTGACCGCGGTGCGCGCGGCCGGCGTGCGCATCAAGGACCTGGCCACCGAGAACCCGGACCTGGAGGACGTCTTCATGTCCCTCACCTATTCCGCCCCCGAGACGGTGGACCCGACGGCGTACTGAGCACAGGCGGTTTGCGCGGCCGGGGCCTTTCGGCTAGGTTCCGCCGCCTTCCGGCCCCGCGGCCCACAAGGCCCAAAAAGCACCCGTAGCTCAGCTGGATAGAGCGCAGCCCTCCGAAGGCTGAGGTCACAGGTTCGAATCCTGTCGGGTGCGCCAGGGCCGCAAGGCAATTAATTGATTTTACTAGAGTTTTATTGGGGCCGGAACAGGCCACCCCAACATTCACCCCAACAGAGACACGTCGACGAGCCCCGGTACGCCTATCGCGCTTCAGTCCAGGCGTCGCGAGTGTTTTAGGGCGAAATCAGACCAAGGTCCCGAAGCGCACGCTCGATGAAGCGACGCTTAGCCGGAGGGCACGGTGCGACGCGAGATATCGGATCGATGCGGTTCGGAGCTTGTCCGCGTGTAAGGCCGTTGTCCGCCTTAACGTGCGCGATCCAGCATGGCTTGGCGTAGCCGCCACCCAAATGGCGGACGCGGGTCGCAATCGCTGAATAGGTCATGACATCCTCCCATCTGAAGGTTGCCTACTGAGAGCATGCGCAGGCGGCGCGCAATGTTCAAAATGTTACCTGTAACTCTCTTCTGACCCTTTCCATCGGATCGGCCGCCATCTGCCGGCAGCCGTTCGCGGCCCCAGGTCGGGCCGCATCCTGAAAAAGACCGGGGTGGGGGTGGGGGTGGGGCCGGATCGCCGTCGCACGAAATCGTGCAGGTGTCTTTCCTTGCACGCGGCGGTCGGCGACACGCGGGGCACTGTTTAAACGCGGCGCGCGCAACCTCAGTCGGAGAAGAAACCCTCGTCTATTGCCTTCACCTCTATGGTGTCGCGCACCAGTACGCCGACACCATAGTGGACCATGAGTTCGGCGAGGCGGTCGCCGTCGACTAGGACGACGTGAAGGGTAGAGGAGCCGGCGTGTTCGCGCGCCTGCCGAGTGAACGTGGACGCGGTTACGAAAAGGCCTTTGTTGGCCCGCTTGATGTTGAGGGCTCCGATGAAGCTGTTGATCTCGGCGGGGCTGACGGTGTTGCCCTCTTTGTTCCGCTTTGCCTGGATATAGACCCGGTCAAGGCCGAGCGGGTCCTGGTTCACCACTCCGTCCACCCCGCCGTCGCCGCTCCCGCCCAATGCTTCGGCAAGCTCGGAACGGCCCTGGCCGTATCCCATCTTCACCAGAAGCTGGATGATCAGCCCTTCGAAGTCCGACGGGTCCATCTGGCGGACCCGGTCCAGCAACTCCGCGCGCAACCCCGCCTCAAGCTCTCGGCGGGCAAGGTCTATCCGCTCTTCCGGGGTCGCCGTCGCCGCGACTTGATCCAGGGCGGCGCTGACAGCCGCCGGGCCGCCTGGCTTCGCCTCATGCGTCCGCCACGCCTTGAACTCTGGGAAACGATCCAAGACGCCGTTGTCGATGCGGGTGGGATGCGCCGACAGCAAGGCACGCCCCTGATCGGTGATCTCAAATAGCCCCCACCGCGGCGATCTCAGTAGACCCGCCCGTGTCATGTAAAGCTTCGCCCAGTGGACGCGGTTGTGGAACAGGCCCAGCCGACCGCTGGGCAGGCGCTCTGCCAGGTCAGCGTCGGATAGGTCCATGTCCTGCGCAAGGACAGGTAGAAGCTGCTTGATCGCAACGGGGCGCTCAGCCGTCGCCACGCGCTTCAAGAGCGGCAGCATTACTGTCTGATAATCGGGAACCGCCATCAGCCCGCCTGCTCCAGTTCAGCGGCGACCTTCCTGAACTTCTCCAACGCCAGTTCCAGGTTCTCCACAATCTCAGCGGCGACCACGTCGGGAGGGGGCAGGCTGTCGGGGTCTATGTGGCCGTCGTCCTTGAGCCAGAAGATGTCGAGGTTCAGCTTGTCACGGGCGGCCAGCTCGTCGTAGCTGAACTTGCGGAACCGCTCGGTCGCCTTGCGCATGTGGGGACCAAGCGCGCTCTGGTAGCAGGCGACAAAGTCATCGAGATCGGCGCGCCTCAACGGGCGTTCGCGCAGGGTGAAGTTCTGGTTGGTGCGGAAGTCGTAGACCCAGAGGTCCTTGGTCGCGATGTGCTCCCCGCCGGCGACCTTCTCGAAGAACAGGACGTTCGCCTTCACGCCCTGGCTGTAGAAGATGCCCGTCGGCAGGCGCAGCAGAGTGTGTAAGTTGAAGTCCCGCAGTAGGCGTCGACGCAGCGTCTCACCCGCGCCGCCCTCGAACAGCACGTTGTCTGGCAGCACCACAGCGGCGGTCCCGCCCGGTTTCAGGATCGTCATGACGTGCTGGAGAAAGTTGAGCTGCTTGTTGGAGGTGATGACCGTGAAATCCTCGCGGACGTACTCCTGCCGCTCGGTTTCGATGCCACCTTCCTCGTTGACGATGCGAAACGACTGACGCTTGCCGAAGGGCGGATTTGTCAGCACCAAGTCGTACCGCCCGCCAGAGTCGGACAGCAGCGCGTCACGCGCCTCCACCGGTGAGGCGGCCCCGCCGATGCCGTGCAAATAGAGGTTCATTGCGCACAGCCGCACCACGTCGGCCACAATGTCGTAACCCTGGAAGGTCTCTTCCCTCAGCCGGCCTGAGACCTTGCGGTCCTGGGCGGCGGGCTTCTTCTTCATGTGCTCATAGGCCGCGAGCAGGAAACCACCGGTGCCGCAAGCGGGGTCACAGATGGTCTGGTCCGGCTCGGGATCGACCACCTCGACCATGGCCTGGATCAGGGCGCGGGGGGTGAAGTACTGGCCCGCCCCGCTCCTCACCTCGCCGGCGTTGCGTTCCAGCAGGCCCTCGTAGATCGTGCCCTTGACGTCGACGTCGATGCCCATCCAGGTCTCGCCGTCGATCAGACTGACAAGGCGCTGGAGGCGGGCCGGATCGTTGATCTTGCTCTCGGCCTTCAGGAACAGCGCACCGACGAAATCCGTGCGTTTTGACAGGGCCGCGAGCGCGGCCTTGTAGTGGACGTCCAGCGCCTCTCCCGACTTGCCGCGAAGCGCGTCCCATTGGTACTCGGCGGGGATCGCCGAGGGCTCGTTCAGATAGGTTGTGCGCTCCTCGTCCATCTTGAGGAACAACAGGAAGCTGATCTGGCCGACATAGTCGCCATAGCTGACGCCTTCGTCGCGCAGCACGTGGGCGTAGTTCCAGACCTTGGAGACCAGTGCCGCTTCATTCATACCGCGAGGTCTCCCCGGAAAGCGGCGGCGAGGATGGCTTGGCGGAGGGCCGGACCACGAGTTGCGCCCCGGAGCGTTGGCTCCAGCCCGACAAGCCGATCCCCACAATCAAGCAGAAGACGATTAATTTGTCTTATCTCGCTAACGGGCGGGATCGGCACGCGTATATCTTTTACTATCGAGGTATTCAGATTGGGCTGATCTTGTCCCCGCCTTATATTTCTCAATTCTTCAGTCTTCGTTGAAAGGTAGAAATATAGAAAGACCTTTACATCTTCGTCCAAAATATTTATCGCAACTACTCCGTCGTTTATGCACCCTCCGATCATTGATATCTTTGGCACACCGAGTGTAAAACCACTATTGGTTAGCAGGAATGTGCCCGGCTGTATGAACCTGCTTTTCTGGCGCCCCTCCTCAGTGAGAAAAGTATCCGTTCGATGGAGGTAGATGCCATTGTCACGTGTGATAGATCCCACAGTGATCCACGGAATAGTACCTCCAAAATACCTCGGATGTCCGGCAGGTCGGGGCGAGGCACCTCTCACCACTTCACCTAGCTGTTCCAGCCGGGTCCAGGCCCATCGCTCCGGCAAATTGGGCCTCTCGTCGGACCCTGGACCAGCGGGTTCATTGTAGTGCTTTTTGGTGTTGCTCGGCTCTGCTTCCCAGCGGGCTCGACGGTCGGCGAGGACGCGGCGCATGAGGTCCTGACCGGTCTCGGCGGGCGGGTTGGCCTTCCGCCAGTCAGCGGTTAGGTCGCCGGTGACAGCGGCCTTGAACAGAGCCTTGCGATACGCCTCTAGCCCTTCCGTCGCGGCTGCCAGCGCCTGCTCACCCTCCTCGATCTCGGCAAACAGCGCGTCTATCCGAGCGACAATGCGGTGTTGGACATCGAGCGGCGCTAGCGGGAACATGAGCTCGCCCATGGCTGAGCCCGACAATTCCTTGAAGGTCGTGCCGCTGGAGTTGTCCTGAAGGTACTGCTTTGAACGGAGCACATAGTATCGGACGAAGAATGGGTCGATGCCGTCACGCAGGACTAGGCTCTTGAACCCCTGGTTGGTGGCAACGGGTCGGCTGGCGACAGCGCAATAGCCAACCGGAGCCCTTGACGAGATAAGAACCGTGCCGGCTGGCATTACCCGTGCCGCCGATCTTTTCAGGCCTTGCTCAGAGAGGCTTCTGGCACCTCGACCGATGATCGCGCGGTCGTACCCCGAAAGGTCTGCGGGGGTGATCCATGGCGTTCCGGCTGGGTCGTAGTTCAAAGGGTCCGCAGCGTTGCGCGGCGTCCCACCTCCAACAATATTGGCGATCTCGGCAGCACGCTCCCACCGCCATCCTTCTGGCAGCGCCCACGGCCCCTCAACTGGCTCTGTCGGCGTGGCAGCCCGTCTTGCCCCCCTTAGCACTCGGTCGTTCCCCCTAGGCCACCAACGCGTCCGACAGGTCTTCAATCAGCTCGGGAAGCCGCGCACCGAAGGCGGCCCGCGCCGCTACGACGCCGCCACGCTCAGAGAACCGGGGAAGTTCCTGAAGGTCGCGCAAGCCGAGGTCAATATTCGCAGCCAGATGGTCGCGGATCGCTTCCAGCCAACCCTGCTGCTCAGCGTCGTACTTACGGCCCGCACGCTCCTCGCGGCCGAGCCAGAGGTTGAACCGCCCGGCCACCTCTGATGACAGGGGCGCAAGGCTTTCGCGCTGGCCGAGGGCGTAGTGGACCAGAGACACTATGTCGGTCAGCACGCGTGCCGGGTCGGCTCTAACCGCGCCGTTGGAAAGCCGCTTGTAGGCCGCCCAGAGCGCGACCGGCTGCAGCAGCCACGGCGGCCGAGCGAGGGCGGCGCGAAGCTCTTCCAGGCTGGCGTAGGTGAGCCGACGGGCGGCGTGGGGCTTGCCGTAGAGGATTGCCAAGGCGGTGAGCTGGTCCTGGTTCTCGTCCAGGAACTGGCGGAAGCGGCCGGTTATCTCCGTGGCCGCCTTTTCGTCGAAGCCCGTGGAGACCACCGCGTCGCGGCTAAACTCGTCGATTACCACCTCGCTTTGGGTCTTCAGGTCGTTCAGGAGCTTTCGTACAGCGGGGGCGTCAGTCAGCACACGCAGGGCCTCGGCGCGCATCCGCGCGGCCGTGGCGTCAAACCGTGCGTCCGTGACGGGGGACTCGGTCGCCTCGGCGATGCGGTCATTGTCCAGGCTTTCCAGAAGGCCTGAGGCGATGTCCTTGATCGTGCGCCCGCCCGTGGCCTCGATGACCCGCGCGTGGTCTTCCTCGTTTAGCTTGCGGTCCAGGGCCGCGAGGCGGACGGCCAGGGTGGAGACCACCTCGGGATCGCTGCGGCCGCTGGCGACCTGTTCCAAGAGCTTGTGGAAGGCGACCGTTGGTTCGCGCTCCAGGGGCGGGGCGATGGTCTTGGCGCTTTCGCTGACGCCTACGGCATCGATCAGGACGAAGCGATCCTTGGTGCGGGCGTCGGGCGTGACGTTGGTCAGGTCGGAGGGGTTGATGGTCCGTACGCCCCGGCCCTTCATCTGCTCGAAGTAGAGGGCGGACTTCACGTCGCGCAGGAAGATCAGCACCTCCACCGGCTTGATGTCAGTGCCGGTGGCGATCATGTCGACGGTGACGGCGATGCGGGGGTGATACTGGTTGCGGAAGGCCGAGATCAGCTCCTCGGGACTGATACCGGTGACGCGGTAGGTGATCTTCTTAGCGAAGTCGTTGCCCTTGCCGAACACCTCGCGGGCGATGTGGACGATCTCCTCGGCGTGATGGTCGTCTTTGGCGAAGATCAGCGTCTTGGGGACCTCGGTGCGGCCGGGGAACAGGTCGTTCGGCAGGGTGTCGCGGTAGGTTTCCAGCACCGTCCTGATCTGGTTGGGCGCGATCACCGAGCGGTCGAGTTCGGAGGGTGCGTAGATCAGGTCGTCGGTCAGCTCCTCGTACCTTTGGCGGCGGGTGTGCCGGTCGCGCTTGGGCACCGTGAAGCCGGCGGGCACTTTGCCGCCGCGCTCGCCGATCTCGGTCCGTATACGGAACACGTCGAACGGGACGTTCACGCCGTCTATTACCGAACGCTCATAGGGGTACTCGGCGACCAGGTTCTTCTGAAAGTAGCCCAAGGTGTGCGCCGACGGGGTGGCCGTCAGACCGATCTGAAAGGCGTCGAAGTACTCCAGCACCTGTCGCCAGCGGCCATAGATCGAGCGGTGGCATTCGTCCACGATGACGATGTCGAAGGTCTCGGGCGGCAGGGCCTGGCTATAGGAGACCTCTTGAGGCGCGCCCTGGGTCTCGCCTTCATAGGCGCTGGCCTCTTCGTCCTCCTCCGGCAGCTCCTGGCCGGAGAGCTGGGCGAAGACGCGCTGGATGGTGGAGATCACCACCTTGGCGTCAGGGTCGAGGCCCGCCGGGCCAAGGCGCTGGACGTTGTAGAGTTCGGTGAACAGCCGGCCCGTTCCAGGGGGCCGGTAAGCCTGGAACTCCTTGAGGGTCTGCCGGCCGAGGTTGTTGCGATCCACCAAGAAGAGCACGCGGGACGCCCCCGCATGGGCGAGCAGGCGGTAGCTCTGTGTGGCGGCCGTGAAGGTCTTGCCCGCCCCCATGGTCATCTGCACCAGGGCGCGAGGCCTGGCCTCGGCCAAAGAGACCTCCAGGGCCGTGATCGCCTCGATCTGGCAGTCGCGCAGGCCATCCGTCACTAACGGCGGCATGGTCGTGAACCGCGCTCGGAGCGAGGAGCCGTTTTTCAGCCACTCCAGCAAGGTCTCAGGGCGGTGGACGCTGAAGACATAGCGGGACCTCTGCTCAGGGTCGGCGCGGTCGCTGAACAGCGTCTCCGAGCCGCTAGCCTCGTAGTCGAACCGGAGCGGATCGCCCCAGTGGGCTAGGTGCGCAGGCAATTCAAACTGATACCCGCTCGCCTGTTCCGCCACGCCCGACAGCGTTTTGCCTTCGGGCTTGGCCTCCAGCACGCCGCAGGCACGGCGGTCGACGAACAGGAGGTAATCGCAAGGACCGGCGGCAAGCGGATACTCGCGCACCGCGACGCCAAGACCCGCGCCGAGGTTCATTTCCTCGCGGTCTTGGATCGCCCAGCCCGCCGCCCTGAGCTGGCCGTCGATGAGCTGGCGGGCGCGTTCTTCGGGCTTTGCCATTTGGAGTTGACTATGCGGGGGAAGCATTGCCTGAGCAAATGCCAGCATTGGACGGATCGGGGACCGCCGGGTGGACCGCGTCTACATCTCCAATTTCGGCCAGGGGAATACCCTCTGGCCCCAGTGCCTCGCACACAGCACCCTCGCGACTTTTGATGTCGTGGGCGCCCATGAGTTTTGGCAGTCCGGTGACCGAGAGGGCTACATACAATGGTCCGTTGCCCATGCGTTGACTGCGCTCGGGCTGCCTCCGACCAAACCGACCGCCGGTCGCTGGTTCAATCTGATGGAAGAACTCAGGGACACGAATGGCGACCTGTGGCTCAGCCGTCAGGGCGACGCGCTGTGGTGGACGATGTCCCTGCCGACCGGCCTAACGGAGACGCTACAGGACGCCGACCGGCCCGAACGCGACGGCCCCAAGGTGTGGGTGCTCGAAAAGCCGTGCCAGCCCTGGTCTGATCGAGACGGCGCTGGCCGCCCGCTACGTTGGTCGGCCCTGCATCCGAAGGCACGAGACTTCCTCGCTACCGAGGCGACGTTCCAGCAGCTCAGCAACGACCGCGGTTATGCCGACTATGGGCGCGCGCTCATCGCAGGTGAACCGCTGGACCGATGGCATACGCTGCCCCTTTTCGCCGGGAAGGCCGCAGAAGCGAAGCGGATGTCCGGCCGCATCTTTTCCCCCAAAGAGAAGTCGGCCGCCGAGATGGCAAACACGATGCTGACGACCGTGGCTCAAGCCAACGGCCAGACGGTCGAGCGCCGAATGAAAGAGAAGCAGACCAACTTGAGCCGCGAGGAGTGCGAGGCTCTAATCCTCAGGCTGATGGGCGAACAGGAAGATCGGTGCGCTCTCACGGGGTTGCCGTTGGGCTATCGCGGTGAATGCGAAGACGATCAGATGCTTGCGTCGCTGGATCGGATCGACAGCGCCGGCCACTATACGCCAGACAATGTGCAGGTCGTTTGCCGCTTCATCAATCGTTGGAAGGGCGCGGACGATGATCAGCTCGCACGGCGACTGATCCGGGCCATACAGGCGGCGGAGTGAGGCCGCAAGACACGTGCGCGAGCGGGAGGGCCGATGGGCTTTGTCGTGTACATGTCACCGCGCAAACGGGCGGTGCGTATCCACCGGCACGGCTGTGTCGCATTAGAGCGCTGGAGTGGCTACGATTGGCGGGTGACGTGCGAGGAAGCCGACACATACGAGGCAGCACGCGTCTTTGCGGATGGGGAGGGCAAACTGCGGGTCGGGGCACGTAACTATTCGAACTGCCGAATGTGCCTCCCCGATAGAAACTGAGACACCCTCAACGCCCCTGCCGATCGATTGCTAACGCCCGTAGAGCGCTAACCGCACATCGGATGTGCTAACCTCATTAGCAAATGCGCCGGGGTGAAGTCTTGCCAGGTCCTCTCGGAAAATGCCCCGAATAGACCTCTCTCAGGCACGCACATACGCTAACTTTTCACGCGCGAGGCCAACACCAAGGCCGGCGAAGCGGGCGCACCGTCCGTCGGACGGAGGCGGCCCGATCTAGGGCAGTCGCAGTCCAGGGGATAGGGGGATACGACGCCGCACCTTGCGATGTCCGCCGTCGTTCGCCCGAGATCCCCGCGCTGTACCTGCGACACCCCTTGCGACGGGCTCACGACCGAGCTTGCAACGGTTCAGGGAAGTCGAAAGCCCGCCCGCTGGCCGCGCTTTCCATTTCCCCCCTTCTCGTAGGCAAGGCGACCGGCCCGCTCCAAAGCGTTGAGGTGATCCAGCACCTGCTTCGCGTCCAGGCGGATGCTCAGGCGCTCGTGGATCGCCTCGGCGACATCCCGCGGCTTTTGCCCGGCTCCATTGCCGCGGACGATGTCCACTCCCGCGGCAATAAGGTCCCGAACAACCTCCCACACGGCTTCTCGCTCGCTGGCTCTGTCTTCCGCGATCTCCGCCATCGTCACCAGCGCAGGACCGATGAGGTACAATTCCAGTTCGGTCGGCTCCCCGTAGTTCGCCTTCGCCACCTCCAAGAGGCGGCGGCGCGACTTCGCATCAGGTCGTTTAAACGACAGGCGGTTCCGCACGGCGTTGTTCCAGGCCGTCGATCCTGCATAGTCGCTGCCGTCCGCCATGGCGGCCTTGCTCGGATGGGCGTTGACCAGGACAGTCGCGCCAAACTCCCGGCACAGCCCCGCCAGGATGACCTTGCAGAGCGCATTGACCGGCGGGCGCTTGGTCTCGTCCAGCGCGGCGATGTCCGTGACCGTGTCGAGGATCAGAAGGCAGGGCCCGATCCGCTCCAGCTCGGCCCTGAGCGGCTCCATGAACGGGCCGCCGGTGTAGCTGCCGTCATCGCGGATGTGGGCGAGGTTGAGGTCCCAGCCGGGCAGGCACCAGATAGACAACGGGAGGTCCGGCAGGTTCAGGCCGAGCGCTCGGCAGATGGCCTCCAGTCGCGCCTTGGTCTCCCCGTCATCATCCTCCGCCAGCACCAACAGGACCGGCATCTGCACCGTCTCGAACCCGAACAGTTCACGGCCAGCCGCCACCGCGCAGGCGATATGCTCGGCGAGCAAGGTCTTGCCGGTGCCGCCGTCGCCGTAGAGCAGATTGACGTGACGTTGAAGGATGAAGCGGTCCCACGCGAACGCGGGCCGCGGAAAGTCACCGAATGCCAGTTCGGCCGCAGACTTGGGCCGAGGGTAGGGTTGTCCATTCGCCGGGATCGGCGAGCCAGAGTGGGCGACCGTGGGGCCGCTGTAGCCGGCGTCGTCGGTCATCCGAATGAAGCTGCCGGACCGGAGGCCGCCGTGCCTGGGCGGCATAGTCTCGAAAACCCTGTGGGCCGCTTGCGCCGGATCATCGCCGAAGTCCCGGCTCGCGGTCGTGGACCATTGCTCGGCAAGCGCACAGGCGTCGAACTCGGGGTCGGAACAGGGCGTCGCCCGGAGCGCGGCGATGAGATTTCGCCATTGGTCACGTTCGCAATCGGGATCGCAGGCATACAGCCGCGCCCGAATTTCTTCCGGGGGCAGGGGCGGCAGGTTGCGGTGGGGCAGCACCTGAACGGCCTCCGCCGGAGAGCGTCCCATGTCACCGGAGACCTTCACATCGGCGTGCCGCTCGCGCAGCCAATTCGCCAGCCGGTCGGCCAGCGCTCTGATCTGGTCAGGCGAGACGGGCGGCAGCTCCCAAGCCGCGCTCGCGGCGGGCTCCGCGCTCCCCGTCCAACGGTAGGGCTCGCCCGTCGCAGGGTGATCGCCATACGCGACGAATTGCTGGCCGACGCCCAAGATTTCGACCTTGGCCCCATCGCGACTGGCGACGGTAATCTTACGGAGCGGCTCGGCGTTGGCGTAGCAGAGCAGCATTCCCTTCTGGCCGACCCGGACGAAGGGGGTGGGCCCAAGCTCTTGTTCGGCCAGGGCTTGCGCCGAGGCCGCCTCTTCGGGGTCCAGCAGATCGATGTCCACTCCGACGAGGCCCCCCGTGCGGAGCCCGGTGTTGAGGGCTTCGGGGAAGTTGTCGATTTCCGCAGCGACGCTGTCGGCGGTCGGGCCTCTGGATTGCCAGCCGGAGCTAACCGGGGCCTTTCCAGCAACGGCGACGGGCTCGTAGTCGTTCGCCAGGAGCGTGAGCCGAAGTTCGCGCACGTGATCCGGTGCGGTGCTGATGTTGCCGTACATGTGGGATACCTTTTTGGGGCGCATCAGCACAGCGCCCGGCGACGAAGCCGGGGCTATGCTAGGCGCAAGAGCTGGAAACGTTCAGTGGGCGGGGTTGATCGCCGGCAGCGCCTCGGCCCAAGCCTCGGCGTCTTGCTTCAAGATCAGGGTCCGGGTGGACGCCTTAACGGCCCTGAGCTTCCCCGCCTTGATCAGCTCGTAAACGTAGCTCCTGCCTACATCGTACTCGCGGCAAAATCGCTTGATGGAGAACGCGCCCTCAATCGTGGGGCCGCTTTCGTTGCCTTCTGTATGAACGCTCATTTGACTTCACTCTTCTGTTGCAGCCACCGCTGAATTGCGTGGCGTACACAGAAGGATGCATGCGTCCGGGATTGATGTGGCGGGGCATAATAGCCGGGTTTATTACCCCACATCGCAGGGCGGTCGGGCGATTATCTCCGACGCTTCTTCAGGAGATACTTTAGGCGCTCTAGCCCGGCACCCACGGGGTCTTCGCTATGTTTAAACGCGAAGGCAAACACCTCAGCGGAGCGTAGGCGGGCGTTTCGGACCTTATGCTCCTTCAGCCACGCGTAGTGCTCTAGCATGAGGTTGTTAAGCGCGACGCGCGGGGGCCGCCCAGCCTCTCGGTCGATGGTCTCCTCGAAACTCTGTCGAGCCGCTGCTTCGCCATACCGCTTGGACAATGCCTCGAATAATTCCGCTGCCTCGCTGCGGGCCGACCGCAACTCCCACTTTGCCCGCTCGGCCACGGCCTCCGGCGTGGTGGAAAGAGACAGCCACTCACGCCACTCCTCCTCCGTGAGCTTGTTCTCGGCCGCGCGTGTCCCAAGGAGAGCCAGGCGCTTCGGGCCCTCCTCGGTCACGCCGCACCTGCCGGCTGGAGCTGCACCACGTTGTCGCCGGCTGCCGGCAGACACCATGCCGCCCACGCCTCCATGAGCGCGCGGCGCTTCTCAAGTGCGTCGCTCCGCCGATAGGCGCGCTCAGCCTCATCACCGACAACGTGCGCAAGCGCTGCCTCGATAAGCTCCCGCGGGAAGTGGGTCTCATCGCCAGCCCAGTCGCGGAAGGTGGATCGAAAGCCGTGGACCGTGATGGGGCGGCCGTCCTCATCAACCCACCTGGGCTCGCCACTACTCTGCATACGGTCGATAAGGTTCGACAAGGCAGCGTCGGTGAGCGGCTTCCCGCTGCGCTCGCCTGGAAATACCAGCGCGTGGGGGTCCACCTTGTCGGGTTTGATGGCGTCCAGCAGAGCTATAGCACGCTGCGACAGCGGCACGCGGTGGGCCTCCTGCGATTGACCGAGCCGGCGCTTCATGCGTGCCGCCGGCACGCTCCAGACGCACTTCTCAAGGTCAACTTCGCCCCATGTTGCGCCGCGCGCGGCATCCGAACGGGACGCGGTCAGGATCAGGAACTCCAGAACTCTGGCGGCTGTCGCCGGACGTTCGCGCAACTCGGCCACGAAGCTCCGCACCTGACCGTAAGGCAGCGCCGGGTGATGGCCCCGTGCGAGCTTCCGGCCCTTGGGCAACAGATGGTCCAGGTGGCCGCGCCAAGCCGCCGGGTTGTCACCGGTCCGGTAGCCCTTCGCCTTAGCGGCGTTCAAGGCGGCCTCGATGTAGCCACGCACGTTACGGGCGGTCTCGTGTTTCTCCGTCCAAATAGGCTTGAGCACATCGAGCACCGCCGCGGTATCGACGGCGTCGACGCCCATCGGACGTAGCTTGGCCGCGTAGGTCTCCAGCGCCCTGCGCACGCGCGCCGTGGACTTATCGCTTCGCAACTCGACAGCCTTGTTAGCGAGCAGGAGGTCCGCCACCTCGCCAAACGTCGGGATGCTGTCAGCCGTACGTTTCGCATCGATAGGATCGATGCGCTTGGCGAGCGTCCGCCGTGCCTCTGCCGCAGCCTCCCTAGCCTCCTTGAGACCGACCGCGTTCAGCGAGCCGAGGCCCATTTCGCGCAGTCGCCCCGGGCCTGACTCCCCGCGGCGCTTCCAGCGGTAGATGAACGTCCACCGCCTCGCGCCGCTCTTGTCTATAACGAGATACAGGCCACCGCCATCGCTGTGGCGACCAGGCTTTGTGAGCGTCGCGACCCGCCTGGGATCCAGCTTTGCAAGTTGCCGAGCCATGTTTCACCCCAACATCCACCCCAACATTTGACACGGATTTAGGCGCACACCGGCGGACCGTCAAGGACGGGCAATCCAGAAACCTGCTGTAAATAAAGCAGTTTTCGGACCTACACGGCCTACGACGGACGGGGGTTCGGTTCGTGTCGGGTGCGCCATCGGCGGCCGGCCGCACAGCTTCGGGGCGGCGATTCGCCGGGCCTGGATGGCGGTCTGGCGCTGGACCTTTCCAGGCGTAGGCCTATTTGGAAGACATCATGACCGATCAAGTGCTCGCCCGATCCACCGACGCCGGTTCGACCGCCGCCGAAACCGCCCACGTCCTCGAACAGCTCGCCGCCACCAATGCCGACGCCGAGATCTGGTGGGACTCCTCGCCCCTGGTCTACCAGAGCTGGAAGGACGCGGTCCTGGCCAAGGATCCGGATCCCAAGACCTCGGGCTGGAGCCAGCAGCTGGCGCGCCTGCTCGACGCCCAGACCATCGCGGCCGAGGGCCGCATGGGCTTCCGCGGCGTCACCACCAATCCGCCCCTGTCGCTGCAGGCGATCAAGACCGCCCCCGACCTCTGGGCCAAGCGCATCCGCGAGATCGCCAGGCAGGACCCGCACCTCGACGTCGAGGGGGTCTACTGGAAGCTCTACCTGGAGCTGGTGCGCAAGGGCGCCGAGATGATCCTGCCCGTGTTCAAGGCCTCGGGCGGCAAGTACGGCTTCATCTCGGGCCAGGTCGATCCGCGCTGGGTGACCAACGGGCCCCGGATGCTGGCCCAGGGCCTCGACATCGCCGCCCAGGGCGAGAACGTGATGGTCAAGCTGCCCGGCTCCAAGGAAGGCTACGAGATCATCGAGGAGATGACCGCGCGCGGCATCGCCACCAACAACACCACCAGCTTCACCGTGCCCCAGTACGTGCGCTGCATGGCGGCGGTGAGCGCGGGCCTGCTGCGGGCCAAGGGCGCGGGCGTGGACATGTCGCGCTGGCGTTCGGTGATCACCCACATGTCGGCCCGCCTGGGCGAACTCGGCGACTGGCGCACCGAGGCCAAGGCCCGGGGCATCGAGCTCAGCCTGTCGGAGATCCGCGACGGCGAGGAGGCCGTGCTGAAGCGCGCCTACCATTTCGGCAAGACCAATCACCACCCGTCCAAGATGCTGCAGTGCTCGATGCGCATCGAAAAGGACGACCGCACCGGCAAGACCGTCAGCCGGCACCTGTCCGATTTCGGCGGCTCGGACATGGTCTACACCTGCCCGCCGGGCTTCGTGGCCGGGCTGATGAGCGCTCAGGCCGAGCTGGAGCCCTTCGACGCCCAGGCCATCCACCGCGAGCCGCGCAAGGACTCGCTCGAGAAGCTGATGAAGCTGCCGAGCTTCCGCGCGGCCTACGAGTTCGAGGGCATGCGGCCGGAGGAATTCGCCCACTACGGCGCGTTCAAGGCCACCGAGACCGAGTTCGCCGCCGCCACCCGCCAGACCGTCGACTTCGTGCGGATGACCCTGGAAGCCTGAGCCGGCCAGGCCGAACCAGCAAAATCCGCCCATCCCGGCGAAGGCCGGGATAAGCGCAAGCGAATGTGCGCTCAGTGGAACAGGCTGGAGCCGTGCTCGGGGGGAGGATGCAGCTCCGAGGCCAGGGCGAAGCCCTGCTGGTCCATCGGCGCATGGGCCGGATGCGGCTCGGGCGGTGGGCGGCTGTAGTCGGGCCGCATCAGGGGCTTCAGCGCGCGGGTGCCGAAGAACACCGCCAGGCCGTTGCGCAGGGCGGAAACCTCATGGGATTTCAGCGCCTTGCAGAAGTAGTAGGTAGCGAAGGTGGCGCTGAACAGCCGGATCCTGGCCACCGAGGCCATGCTGGCGCGCGAATGCTGGCGGTGGCGCGAGAAAATCCGGGCGACGCCCATGCTGAACTTCAGCAGCAGAAGCCCGCCGAACACCTCCAGTGCGATGCGGCCCGGGTGGATGCGCGAAAACCGCATCAGGTGATGGGGGGTGTGGTGCGGCGCGGCCCGCGGCAGGGGCGCGATCGACCCGCGCGGCAGGCCCTCGCGCTCGGCCTCCGCCGCCTCGAGGTCGTGTTGGTGCTTCTCGTGCACCAGCAGCTGCTCGACCGCCACACCCACGGCGACGCCCACAAGGTTGGGGTGGTTGCGGCAGAGCTCGGCGACGCTCTCGATCAGCGCCCGGCCGAAATGGCCATGGGTGTTCAGCCGGGTCTGGAAATGCTCGTGCGCCGACCCCAGCGCCTGGCCGTAGTTGGTGCCCCCGAGTTGGGCGAGCCGGTCGAAGATAGCCATGCGCCCAGCTAATGCACGAATGGGGCCAGACGCCAGGGGTTACGCGCGAAACGCGAGCCGCGAATCTCCTGTGCAGTCGGCGCCGATCCCCTTTGCCTGCCGGCGCGGCGCCGCCCACATCGCGTCTTTCACCCGAGGCCGGAGCACCTCATGCGCGAAGACATCATCGCCGAGATCCGCCGCCTGGCGGCCGTGATCGGCCGCCCGCCCGGCAGCCATCTGTTCGAAGCCGAGACCGGCCTGCGCGCCCACCAGTGGCGCGGCGTCTACTGGGCGAGGTGGAGCGACGCCCTGCGCGAGGCCGGCTTGCAGCCCAACTCCAGGCAGGACAAGGCCCACCCGGACGTCCTGCTGGAACAGCTGGCCGTCGCGACGCGGCGGCTGGGCCATTGCCCCACCGTCGACGAGCTGGCCCTCTACCGGCGGACCTCGCCGGCCCCCACGCCGTCCACCGTCCGCCTCCACTTCGGCAGGCGGGCCGCTCTCATCGCCCGCCTGAGACAATGGACGGCGGCCCGGCCCGACTACGCCGACATCGCCCTTCTCCTCTGCGGCGACACGGGGGCGGGGGACCCAGAAAGCATGGAGGGGGCGCAGGGCGAGCCCGCCGAGGCCGGAGGCGTCGTCCGCCTCTACCGCTGCCGCGAGCAGTTCTGCCTGGCGCGCCACGGCGGCGCGGACGGCCGGTCCCGGTCGCCCGTCGTCGCCCTGCCGAAGAGCTCGGTCCTGGAACACGCCATTTACACCGACGACCCGGTCGGCGTGGAAACCTACTGGCGCCGCCGCTTCGCCTACCGCCGCCTCGACCCGGAGTGGTTCGCCCTGACGCCCCGGGACGTGGCCGCGTTCCGGCGGTGGAAGCAGATCTAGAGCGCGTTCCGAAAAGTGGGAACCGGTTTTCGGAACAGAACGCGCGTGAATACAAAGATCTAGAGCGGCGATCTGATTCCGTCAGATCGCAACCTGCTCTAGGCGCCTGGGGCCGGTGGTGAAGCTGGTCGTTACGGTGGCGGCGCACTCAATTCCATCACCGCGGAATCAAGCATCAGCATCTGAATGCGCGGTCACCGTCATCGCTGGTTCCGGTAGCCGCCGTCCGATCGGCGATCGCCGGACCGTATCGTTTTGACGAAACCTCTACGAAGCCGCCTCGACGCGGGTCTGCGGCGCGCACCGTGGGACATTAGGAAGCCCCCGGCCTGCGCCGGGGGCTCTTGCTCATACGACCGGATCCAGCTTACCGGCTGACCTGGACGCTGGTTCCACCGGCGGCGGGGCCGCTGACGAGGGCGCCTTCGCCGTTGGAGACCACCTTCACCCAGAGCGCATCCTTGCCCTTGTAGTACGAGGTGGCGGTGGCCTTGCGCAGCGCATCCAGGCTGTCCTCAGGCGTACCCGAGCCTGCCGTGGTGAATCCCGGAAGCTCGAACATCACCCACGAACCTTTGTTCAGTTCCGTCAGGCTGAGGTCCACGGACGGCCTTTGGGTGGTCACCTTGATCTCGGCGCCGGCGCGGATGTTGGTCGCCCCGTTCAGGGTGAATTCCTTGCCATTGCTGCTGACGACGACCGGCGGCGGGGGAGGCCCCGCGGGACGGCCGAACACTCCGCCGGGGCCGCCGCCTGGACGAGGACCGGCCGGGGGACCAGCGGCGGCGCCGGGACGGGCGGCCGCGCCTCGGCCGGGCCCCGCGCCAGGAGCGCCGAAATTGGCGGGGAAGCCGGGGATGCCAGGGCCGCCGGCGCCGCCGGGGTTGTTGACAGCAAGGCGTCCGACATCGCCCGTGCACACCGCGGCGTTCCAGGTCGGCTTGATCTCGCAGGATTTGTCGATGGCGATCCCGTCATCCGGGTCGTTGATCAGGATGAAGGAATTGGGGACGCCGTCGACCGAGCCGTCCAGGTCGTGGAACACCGCGGTCTTGTAGCTGCCATTGCCGTAATCATCGTTGCTCCACTTGTGCTCCATCGGCGGGAAGTACACCGGCTTGGCGTTGATGAATTTCGCACGCTTAACGGTGTTGTTGGAGCTCATTCCGAAGCTCGTATAGAGCAAGTATGAGATCGCTCCCGTCTTGCGGGTGGCGTTGTCCTGGAAATTGATGAAGGTGTCATTGTCCAGGTGATGAAGGTAATCGTAGAACTCGTAACCGCGGATCGGGAAATCCGCGACTTCAGGCTCCGGCAAGCTGCGGCCGTAAGCGATTTCCGTCGGCGTCTCGGGATTGCCGACATTGGCGCTTTCGCCCACGAACAGCGAGTCGTCGACCCGGGACGTAAAGGCGGAATTGCCGAAGTTGCCGGACGCGTGGGTATAGCCGATGCCGTTGTCGGCCATCTTCAAGTCCGTGAACTTGTCCATCTCACCGCGGGCCCAGATGCCGCTGTTGCGGTTCTTGTAGCCGGTGAGGTCCTGGAAATCCGTCTCCACGACGGGGCTCTTGGCGTCATTCGGATTGGCGAGGGCCATGTGGCCGCCGGGCCCGAAATGGCCGTCGGACCGAGGGCCGCGGTCGAACATGAAGCCGTCGAAGTTCGAGTGGGCGACGTTGCCCTTGAACTCGCGCAACCGGGTCGCGCGTGGCCAGATCTTGTCGCTGCCCGGCTTGTCCAGGAACGCGCCGGTCGGATGCACCGGCGTGGCCAACCAGAACCCCGTCGCCTCGGACCCCGCCGCCACGTTGTCCAGGTAGACGTTGTCCGGATTGGTGATCCAGAAGGACGATGCGGTGTTGTCGGACGGGATCAGGATGTCCTTGGCGTCCTGGCCGGCCAGGTTGAAGTTCTTGGCGCCCTCGCGTCCGAACGGGCCGAGGTCGGTGGGGACGCAGGGCTTCCCGTCGGGATGGCACTTGGTCACCATGGCGAGGTTGTGGATGAACTGGTTGCCGTGCTCGACGGCGTCCTCCAGGAAGAAGCAGTGACCCACGGTGTTGTAGGTCACGTTGTTCTCCACCCGCACGTCGTTGGTGCCATGCACCGTCACGCAGCGGC
>JANWHQ010000018.1 GCA_025450315.1 Caulobacteraceae bacterium | reverse complement strand
GCTCGATCACCGTGGCGCCCAGGGCGCCGGCCATCAGCCGCCGGCGCTCGGCCCGGTCCTCCCGCAGCGCCTGTTCGCCAGCCTCGCCCGCCTCGGCGGCGCGCAGCTCGGCCAGATGATCCTCGTTGTCCTCGAAATGCACGATGTAGGGCGCGCCGGTGCAGGCGGCGGCGCGCGACAGGGCCCGCCGCGCCGCCTTGCGCGGGGTCCAGCCGATCAGCAGGGTCGAGGCCGCGTCCAGCGTCCCGTCGAAGCCGACCACCGCTGCCGGATCGGCCATCAGGTCCTTGAGGCTGAAGAACTCGAAGGCGGGCGGGCCGAAGGCATAGGCCCGCTCCACCGGCTCGCGGGCGCAGACGGCCGCCAACAGCCCGGCGCGCGACAGCTCCCGGGCGAAGCCGGCGATATGGCCGGCGCTGTTGCAGTCGAAGGTCCCGTAGGAGACGAACACGACCTTCTTCAGGTCGTCCGGCCCTCCAGATCGGCGGCTGCGCAGGATGGAGCTGAGGGAGGTCATGATCTCGGCCGCCAGGCGGCTTCGACCTTGGGCCGCCGCCTTCTATAAGGGGGCATCGCGCGCCAAGTCGAGCTTGCAGCGGCGAGGCGGGAACGGGGAACGCGTGGTCCAGGGACGGCTGACCGGCATCGTCGATGGCGCCATCACCGGCTGGGTCCTGGCCGGCGAGGGCTCCGGGCCGGTCTGGCTGGAGGCCGCCGCCGACGGCGAGAGCCCGGTCGGCCGCACCCGCGCCGAGCCCGGCGAGGACGGCCGCGCCGGCTTCGCCATCCCGATTCCCGAGGCCTATCTGGACGGGCGCATGCGCTTCTTCGACGTGCGGCCGCTGGGCGAGGACCGGCCGCTGGACGGCGGGCCGGCGGCCTTCGACGGGGGCCTGCTGACCATGCTGGAGCTGGCGCCCGCGGCGGAAGCCGCCACCCCGGCCGAGCCGCCGCCGCTGATCGAGGGCCTGGTCCGCTTCGAGCCGCCCGCCGCGGTCGAGGGCTGGGCCTTCGCGCCCGGCGAGCCGGACCGCCGGCTGACCGTCGAGATCCTGGCCGGCGAGCGGCTGGTGGCGGCGGTCACCGCCGATCGTCCGCACCCGGACGCCCCCGGCGACACCCGCCACGGCTTTCGCGTGGACCTGTCCAGGCTGCTCCGCTACGGCCCGCACGAGATCGTCATCCGGGCGGCCGGCGCCTTTGCGCCCCTGCCGGGCGGCCGCTTCCGCACCGGGGTGTTCGCCGCCGACGGCGAGGTGGATTGCCCCGGCTATCTCGACACCGCCGAGGACCGGACGCGCCTGGCCCGGCTGCCCTTCGAGCACCAGGCCCGCGCCGCGCTGCGGATGGACCCCTCGCGCCTGGCGCCGCGGCTGATCAACCGGCTGCGGCGCGAGCGGATCGGATTCCTGGCCGCGCCCGGATCGGCGGCCCTGCTGTTGACCTTGCCGGGGACGGAAGAGACGTCGCGGGCGGCCTGGGCGCTGCAGTCCTGGCCCCTGACCTCCAGCCTCGACGCTTCGAAGGGGGTGGAGGCGATCCGGGCCGTCGCGGCCGGGGCCGCCTGGGTGCTGTTCGCCGCGCCGGGCGATGTGCTGCATCCGTCCGCCGCCGGCGTCCTGGCCGCCATCCAGGACACGGACGTCGTGACCTGGCCGAGGTTCTGCGCCGACGCGGCGAGGGCGGGTTCGCCGGGAACCCTGCTGCGCCGGCCGGCCCTGGAGGCGGCGACGGCGCGCCACGGCGCGGTCAGCGACACCACCCTGGCCATCCGCGGCGAGGTGCTGGCCGCGGCGCCGGCCAAGGTGCTCGGGGCCCTGGCCGAGGGACGGGCGCATCCGCTGTGGGCCTGGTTGGGCGGCCAGAGGCTGCAAGTCCGCGCCCATCCGGAAGCCCTGACCAGCCGGGTGGGCGACTGGTCGCCGCCTGCCCGGGCCGAGCTGGCCCGCGACGAAAGCCTCTGCCGCGAGCTGCTGGCGGACGACGGCTCGGCCTTCACCCTGGCCGCGGCCGACGCGGACCTGCCCATGCCCTTCGTGCTGGTCCCGGCCGCGCGGGCCCGCACGACCAGCGTGGCGATCCCCTTCCGCGGCCGCCCCGAGCTGACCCTGCGGTGCCTGCATTCCCTTTCCGCCCAGAGACTGTCGGGCGAGCTGGAGCTG
The DNA here is from genome assembly GCA_025450315.1 of Caulobacteraceae bacterium. Taxonomy (GTDB): domain Bacteria; phylum Pseudomonadota; class Alphaproteobacteria; order Caulobacterales; family Caulobacteraceae; genus JANWHQ01. The sequence goes on along the minus strand of JANWHQ010000018.1, from coordinate 12,001 downwards.
ATCCTGGTCGACAACCAGTCCGATCCGGAAGAGGCGGCGCGGGTCATCGACGGGGCGCGGCGGATGCTGGGGCCCGGGCGCGTGGTCGCCCTGAGCTACGACGCCGCCTTCAACCATTCCGCCCAGAACAACCTCGCCGCCGAGGCGGCCCAGGGCGAGGTGCTGGTGATCTGCAACAACGACGTGGTGCTGAAGGACCCGGCCCTGCTCGAACAGCTGGGGGCCTGGGCGCTCAGGCCCGGCGTCGCCACCGTCGGCTGCCGCCTGGAGGACCCGGAGCGGGGCGTCGGCTCTTACGGCCATGTCCATTCGCCGCCGTCGGAGGATCCCTTCCAGCCGCTGCTCCGGGAAAATCCCGACCCGGCCTATGGCCGCTTCGTGCACGCCGTTTCCGGCAACACCCTGGCCCTGGCGGCGATCCGGCGGGACCTCTACCTCGAGCTCGGGGGCCTGGACGCCCGGCGCTTCCCCATCGGCTACAACGACGTGGACCTCATGCTGCGCGCCTCGCGCCGCGGCCTCGCGCACCTCTATCTCTGCCACCTGGTCGCAGAGCACCGCCGCGGCTCCTCGCGCACCGGCGATGACGAGGACCTGCAGGCGCTGCAGCTCGGCCAGGAGTATCCCGAGGCGGCCCAGGGCCATCTCTCGCAGCTGTCGCGCGTGCGCATCGGGCCCGCGGAGGCCCAGGCGGCCCCGGCGGCGGCGCCGTCGCCGGAGGATGCGGCCCTGATCGAGCGGCTGGAGGCTCTGTTGGCGCGGCAGGCGCAGGCCGAACAGCGGCGCGCCGAGCTCCTGGCCGGGCCCGACCCGGGCAAGAGCGGCGGCTGATCGGCTCCAGGGGCGCTGGAAGGCGTTCTCGTGCGCCTGCTGGATGTGGTCGGCGACGTCGTTCAGGCGCGCCTCGATGGTCTGGGTCTGGTCGTCGGTGAGCTGGCCGTCCTGCTGGTCGCGCATGCGGTCTTCCCGCCGGGTGATGCGGTCGAGCAGATCGCGCGAGGGATTCAGGCGGCGGCGGCCATCATCCGTTCGACCTCGGCCACGATCTCGCGCAGGTGCACGGGCTTGGACAGCACCCGCGCGCCGGCCGGTGCGCGGTCGCCGGCGGCCAGGGCCACCGCCGCGAATCCGGTGATGAACATGATGCGCAGCCGCCCCGAGCGGGCCGCCGCCTGGCGGGCCACCTCGATGCCGTCGGCGCCGGGCATCACGATGTCGGTGAGCAGAAGATCCCAGTCGCCGTCGTCGAGGGCGATCAGCGCCTCGTCCCCGTCGGCGCAGGAGCGGACCTCGTAGCCGGCGCGTTCCAGCGCCCGGGCCAGGAAACCCCGCAGGGAATCATCGTCTTCAGCCAGGAGAATGCGTGGCATGGTCCCTCGGATCTCGACTGGCGCAGGCGCCCCGACTGCCAGGGGCTCACCATAGGGCTCAGGTGTAAACCGGCCATAAACCGCGACCCCTGCGCGTTGACCGCCACCTTCCGAGCCCGCACATAGTTGCGCATGGATGCTGGGGACCTGCCCGCCACCGCGACCCCGACGCTGGAGCCGGCCTACGAGCTCCGGCGCGGCGAGCGCGCGGCCGGCGCGCCGGTCTCGCCCCTGGTGTTCGCCTCGCCCCACTCCGGACGGCACTACCCCACCGACATGGGCGCCTCCGCGCGCCTGGGCGAGAAGGCCATCCGCAGCTCCGAGGACGCCCTGGTCGACCAGCTGATCGAGGCGGCGCCGCGGCACGGCTGCGCGGTGCTGGCGGCCCGCTACGCCCGCGCCTACGTCGACGTGAACCGCGAGCCCTACGAGCTGGACGCGGCCATGTTCGAGGACGACCTGCCCGAGTTCGCCCGGGCCCGCACCGCCCGCGTGGCCGCGGGTCTCGGGTCCATCGCCCGGCTGGTGGCCGAGGGCCGCGAGATCTACGACCGCAAGCTGACCTTCGCCGAGGCGGCCCGCCGCATCGAGGCGGTGCACAAGCCCTATCATCAGGCCCTGAGGCGGCTGCTGGACGAGGCCCGGCAGGCCAACGGCGCGGCGGTGCTGGTGGACTGGCACTCCATGCCGGGCGCGGCCGGGCGCGGCGGGGCGGGCCGGCGGCAGGTGGACATGGTGCTGGGCGACCGCTTCGGTTCGACCTGCTCGCCGGTGCTGACCGACACGGTCGAGCGGACCCTGGTGGGCCTGGGCTATGTGGTGTCGCGCAACGCGCCCTATGCCGGCGGCTACACCACCGAGGCCTACGGCCGGCCGATCGAGGGGGTGCACGCCCTGCAGATCGAGATCAGCCGCACCCTCTATCTCGACGAGGGGGCGATCCGCCCCAAGCCCGCCTTCGCGCGCGTGGCCGCCGATCTGGAGCGGGTGTTCGAGGCGCTGGCGGCGCTGGATCCCCGCAGCCTGCGGTAGGGCGCGCGGCGCCCGGGCAAGAAAAAAGCCGCGCCCGAAGGCGCGGCGTTAAGTCGATAGGGAGGAAACGCCCAGGAAGGGCAGCGACGTCAGCGACGTCGTATGAGGAGGCTAGTGTGCGGCGCACAAATTGGCAAGCGCAATTGCGAAAGATTGTTTCGATGGCCAGCCCAGAGAAAATCGATACGGCCTCGTTTTGCGTCTAAAATGCGTTCCAAGTCCGACATTTATGGATATCCCTGAAACTTCAGAAACATGCTGCAGCGCAAGAACTTCGGGGCGGCATTCCCCTATGGCGCGGCCGATCTTGTTCGTTAAGGCTTGAGCGTCGAAAATCGGCGTCTCGCAGGGATGTTCGGACCTCAGATGCTGCTGCCGCTGCTCGCCAGCGCCGTTCTCGCGTCCTCGCCGCCGCCAGACGCCCTGGCGCCGCCCGCGGCCGCGCCTCCGGCCGCCACGGCGCCGCCCGCCACCATCGACAGCCTGCTCAAGAGCCAGGACCAGAGCACCGACGAGGACTCCGCCGCCGCCCGGCCCCCGGGTCCGGTCCCCTACGGCGAACTCGACGGCAAGGCCTACGACAGCGCCGTGAAGACCGCCGCCGCGGCCGCCCGCGCCGAGGCCGGCCCGCTGGACGGCGGCTGGACCCTGGCCTCGACCGACGGCCACCGCATGTACCGCTTCCAGCTCCTCGACCACGGCTATGGCCCGAGCCAGGCCGAGGGCGCCTGGCGCGACCTCGACGGCGGCGCGCGGCTGCAGGGTTCGGGCTTCCTCGACCAGGTCAGCTACGGCCGGGACGAGCTGATCCTGCGCTTCCACGAGAGCGGCGGGGACGACGAGGTGCTGATCACGGTCAAGCCTTCCAGGACCGGGGCCTGGTCCGGCCAGCTGCTCCGCCACGGCGCCTTCACCCAGGTGGTCTTCACCCGCGACTGAGCCCGCCCGCTATTCCTCTTCCTCGAATCGGTTGGCGACCAGCTCGCCCAGGGCGTCCAGCGCCTCGTCCGCCTGGACGCCCTCGGCGGTGAGCTCCAGCACCGAGCCGGGGCCGGCGCCCAGCATCATCAGGCCCATGATCGAACGGGCGTCGACGCTCTGGCCGTCGCGGGTGACGGTCACCTCGGCGTCGTAGTCGGCGGCCAGCTTGACGAACTTGGCGGACGCCCGGGCGTGCAGGCCGCGCTTGTTGATGATCTCGACCGTCCGACGGGCGGTCATTTTTCTCCCGCGAGCACGTAGGAGGCCACGGAGATGTATTTCTTGCCGGCGTCCTGGGCGTGGGCGACGCAGGTCTGCAGGTCCTCGCGCCCGCGGATCGAGGCCAGCTTGATCAGCATCGGCAGGTTCAGCCCGGCGATCACCTCCGCGCGGGTCTGCTCCATCACCGAGATGGCCAGGTTGGAGGGCGTGCCGCCGAACATGTCGGTGAGCAGGATCACCCCTTCGCCGGAATCGACCCGGTCGACCGCCTCCAGGATGTCGTGGCGGCGCTGCTCCATGTCGTCCTCGGGGCCGATGCAGATGGCCTCGACCGCCCGCTGGCGGCCAACCACATGCTCCATGGCAGAGAGGAACTCCGCGGCCAGGCGCCCGTGGGTTACGATCACCAAGCCGATCATTCGTTAGTGCTCACACGCCCATCCCGGCGCCGCCGACAAGGGGCAGTTCTTTACGCTGTGCCGCGGTCACGTCCAAGGCGGTTCAACGCGCGACCGAGTTTCGCAGGCGTCGATGCGTCCAGCGCGTGTATCCGCAGGACCGGCACGCGCACGCCGGCGAACTGCTCGGACTCCGGATCGGGCATGCGCTCGAGGCCCTCCGCGGCCTGGCAGCGGAGGGCGAGGACGATCTCGGCCAGGGGCAGGGCGGCCTCGGCCTCGACCCCCAGCCCCCGGATCTCGATCAGGTCCGCGATCGGCTCGGGCGCGCGGCCGAACAGCCCTTGGCCCGAGCGCCAGACCCGCGTGCGGTCGTCGGCGACCAAGCGGAAGCCCAGGAGAAGGGCCCGCAGCATCAGGTCGCTCTTGCCCGCGCCGGCCTCCCCGAGCACCAGGGCCCCGCGCCAGACGCCGTCCAGGCGCCGCGCGATCAGCCCCGCGTGCACGATCACGCCCGCGCCTCCGGCAGGCTGACCGACAGGCGCGCGCCGCAGATCCTGCCCTGGGCGTCGGTGCGGTTCTCGGCGCGGATGCGGCCGTTGTGGGCCTGGATGATCTGGCGGGCGATGGAGAGACCGAGGCCCGAGTGGCCGCCGAACGCCTGCCCCTTGGGCCGGGCGGTGTAGAAGCGCTCGAAGATGGTCTCGAGGTTGTCCGCCGGAATGCCCGGCCCGTCGTCCTCGACCGCGACCACCGCCTGGCGGCCCTGGCGGCCCAGGGTCACGCGCACGGCCCCGCCCTCGGGGCTGAACGAACGGGCGTTGTCGATGAGGTTGCGGAACACCTGGCTGAGCGGCCCCTCGCGCCCCATGACCAGGATCGGCTGGGCAATCTCGAGCCCGCGGAAGATCACCTCGACCTTGGGCTCGTCCGGCCGTGCGGACCCGGCATAGACGGCGACGATCTCGCCCAGCAGCCGCCCCAGATCGAAGGCCCGGGGCTCGTCGCGCGACAGCTCCGCGTCCAGGCGCGAAGCGTTGGAGATGTCGGTAATCAGCCGGTCCAGCCGGCCGACGTCCTGCTTGAGGATGCCGAACAGCCGCTGGCGGGCGGCCGGATCGGTGACCAGGTCCAGCGTCTCCACCGCCGAGCGGATCGAGGTCAGGGGATTGCGGATCTCGTGCGCCACGTCGGCGGCGAAGCGCTCGATGGCGTCCATGCGGTCGGACAGGGTGTCGGTCATCGCCTGCAGGGCGCGGGTCAGGTCGCCGAGCTCGTCCTTGCGCCGGGCGAGGTCTGGCAGGGAGATGGCGCGGCTGCGCGACAGGCGCACGCTGTCGGCGGCGCGGGCCAGCCTCAGCACCGGTCCGGCGATCAGCCAGGTCAGCAGCACCGAGGACAGCAGCGTCACCCCGATCGCCACCAGGATGAAGGGGATCAGCGCCCGCCGCTGGGCCGCGATGATCTTGTCGACGTCGACGGCCTCCAGCGTCAGCGCGCCCAGCACCGCCTGCACCCGCTGCACCGGCATGGACACCGAGACCACCCGGCCGCCGTCCTGCGCCGTGCGGATGTCCCACACCGTTTCGCCCTTCAGGGCCTTGGCGACCTCGTTTCTCAGCGACGCCTGGGCCCGCGCGACCACCGCGGGGTTCGAGGAGGCGTCCTTGTCCAGGAACTCACCGCGCAGCTGCAGGCCGCCCCGCTTGCGGGCCGGCGGCAGCGGACGCCACTCGACGCGGTCGCTGACCATATAGCTGTCCGCCAGCAGACGGCCCTGGACGTCGAACAGCCGCGCCCGCTGGGCGCCGTAGACGCGCAGCAGCTCGAGGATGGTCTTGGCCCGGTCCGCGTCCAGCTGGGGCTCGGGCGAGCCGCGCGTGGCGCCCTGGCCCAGCACGTCGGCGATCAGCTCGCCCTGGGTGCGCAGGCCGTCGACGCGGGCCTGCACCAGGCCGCGGCGCATCTCGTTGAGGATCAGCGCGCCCGAGATCAGGATCGCCAGACCCAGCAGATTCAGGACAAGGATCAGCTGGCCGAGGCGGGAGCCCGGCCACAGGCGCCGTCTTGGGCGCGCCTTAGCTTTCGCGGTAGCGGTATCCGACGCCATAAAGGGTTTCGATGGCGTCGAAGGTGTTGTCGACGACCCTGAACTTCTTTCTCATGCGCTTGATATGGCTGTCGATGGTCCGGTCGTCGACGTAGACCTGATCCTCGTAAGCGGCGTCCATCAGGCTGTCGCGGCTCTTCACGAAGCCCGGCCGCTGGGCGAGCGCCTGCAGCAGCAGGAACTCGGTGACCGTCAGCTTCACCGGCCGACCGTCCCACAGGCAGTCGTGGCGGGCGGGATCCAGGGTCAGCTTGCCGCGCTTGATCGCCTTCAGGCCCGAGCCGCCGGCCGCCGGGGCCTCGCCCTCCTCGGGGCGCGCGCGCCGCAGCACCGCCTTCACCCGCTCGATCAGCAGCCTCTGGCTGAAGGGCTTGTGGATGTAGTCGTCGGCGCCGAGGTTGAAGCCCAGGATCTGGTCGATCTCGTCGTCCTTGGAGGTGAGGATGATCACCGGCAGGTCCGAACTCTGGCGCAGCCGGCGCAGCACCTCCATGCCGTCCATGCGCGGCATCTTCACGTCCAGGATGGCCAGGTCCGGCGGATCGGCCTCCAGCGCCGCCAGGCCCGTGGCGCCGTCGTAGTAGGACTTCACGGCATGACCGTGGCTCTCCAGGGCGAGGGAGACGGAGGTGACGATGTTCTCGTCGTCGTCCACCAAGGTGATATTGGCCATGCTTTGGTCCGGCCCCAGTTCGGCGATTGTGTTCTCTTGGTCCGGTAGTTAGGCGCAAAAGCGGCGTTTTCAACGCAAACCTTGGGCGTGACCGCAACATGGGGCTGAGGGCATGACCCTGTACGGCGAGGACGAGGCGGGCGATCCGCCCTCTGAGTTCGTGCAGGTGGAGCTGGGCCCCGAGGTCGCCGGCCAGCGGCTGGACAAGGCCCTGGCGGCCGCCCTGCCCGACATCTCCCGCGCCCGCCTGCAGGCCCTGATCGAGGACGGACGCGTCAGCCGCGAGGGCGAGGTGCTGGCCTCGGTCTCCGGCAAGGCCCTGGCCGGGCGCTACCAGGTCGAGCTGCCGCCCCCCGCGGCGGCCGAGCCCGCGCCCCAGGACATCCCGCTGCGGGTGCTGTTCGAGGACGCCCACCTGATCGTCATCGACAAGGCCGCCGGCATGGCCGCCCATCCAGCGCCCGGCAGCCCCGACCGCACCCTGGTCAACGCCCTGCTGCACCATTGCCGGGGCAGCCTCTCGGGCGTCGGCGGCGTCGCCCGGCCCGGCATCGTGCACCGGCTGGACAAGGACACCTCCGGCGTGATGGTCGCGGCCAAGTCCGACGCCGCCCATGCGGGCCTGGCCGAGCAGTTCGCCCGCCACGATGTGGAGCGGGTCTATATCGCCCTGGTCCGCGGCGCCCCGCATCCCGCGCGGGGACGCATCGAGACCCGGATCGGCCGCTCGCCCCACGACCGCAAGAAGATGGCGGTGCTGAAGTCCGGCGGCCGGCTGGCCATCACCAACTATGTCACCGAGCGCGGCTATGGCCCGGCCGAGCGGCCGCTGGCCGCGCGAGTGGCGTGCCGGCTGCAGACCGGCCGCACCCACCAGATCCGCGTGCACCTGGCCTCCAGGGGCGCCCCGTGCCTGGGCGATCCGCTCTATGGCTCGGGGCCGCCCGCGCCGGCCGTGCGCGCGGCGATCGCCGCGTCGGGCCTGCAGCGCCAAGCCCTGCACGCCGCCGTGCTCGGCTTCCGCCACCCGATCACCGGCGAGATGCTGCGGTTCGAGACGCCCCTGCCGCCGGACATGGCGGGGCTGGAGGCCGAGCTCGCCAGGCTCTGATCCGCTCGTCCCCCACTTTCCGCCGCCCGCGGCGAGGGAGGTGGGCTCAGAAGGTGATCTCGCCCGCCTTCACGGCGCGGTAGGCGGCCCAGAGCAGGTGGGCGGCGACGGCGCGGTAGGGACGCCAAAGCTCGGCGCGGGCATAGGCGGCCCTCTCGCCGGGACGGTCCGGGGCATGGTCGGCCCGGCGCATGGCCTCCCGCAGGGCGATGTCGCCCGCGGGGAAGACGTCGAGCCGTCCCTGGCAGAACATCAGATAGACCTCCGCCGACCAGCGTCCGATCCCGGTCAGGGACGTCAGGGCGGCGATGGCCGCCTCGTCGTCCAGCCCGGCCAGCCCATCGAAGTCGATCCGGCCGTCGCGCTCGGCCTCGGCCAGGGCGATCAGGTAGCGGATCTTGGGCCCCGAAAGCCCCAGGCCCGCCAGTCCCGCGTCGTGGTCCAGCACCCGCCCGGCCGACACCTCTCCCCCGAGCCCGGCCTCCAGGCGCGCCCAGATGGCCGCCGCCGAGGCCAGGGAGACCTGCTGGTCGACGATCATCCGCGCCAGGCCGGCGAAGCCGCAGGGGCGGGTGCGCCAGGCGAAGGGCGGCAGGGCCGCGTCCAGGGGCGCGAGCGCCGGATCGAGCCGCGCCAGATGCGCGCGGGCCTCGGCCAGGGCCTCCGGCGTCGGCGGGGCGCGGGACGCCACGCTCAGGCCAGCACCGACTTGCCGTTCTTGATGACCACCGCCTCGCGGTCCTTCACCCGAGCTTCGAAGGAGACGACATCGCCGTCGCGCCAGAGATCGACGCTCACCGTCTCGCCGGGGAAGACCGGGGCGGAGAAGCGGGCCTGGTGGGCCTTCACCCGGGCCGGATCGAAATCGGCATGGGCCTGGAGCACCGCCCGGCAGGTGATCCCGAAGGTGCACAGGCCGTGCAGGATCGGCCGCGGGAAACCGACCATCTTGGCGAAATCGGGATCGGCGTGCAGCGGATTGCGGTCGCCGTTCAAGCGGTAGAGCAGCGCCTGGTCGGGGCGGGTGGGGAAATCGAGCGACAGGTCGGCCGGGCGGCTGGGGACCTGGTGCGGTTCGGCCTCGCCCTCCGAGCCGCCGCCGAAGCCGCCGTCGGCCCTGGCGAAGATCGCCGACCTCAACACCGCCAGCACGTCCCCGCCCCGCGCCTCGAGCTCGGTCTCCACGATCAGGATGGCGCCCCGTTCGCCCTTGTCATGGACAGCGGCGATGCGGCTCCGGACCACAGCCTCGCCCTCGGGCGGCAGGGGCTGGCGCCACTCCACGGCCTGCTCGCCGTGCACCACGCGGGCGAAGTTGATCCCGCTCTTGGCGATCAGGCGGCTGTAGCCGGTGGTCATGGCCACCACCGTGGCCAGGGTGGGAACCGCCTTCAGCCCGTTCTCGTAGACGAACGGCAGCTCCTGCTGGTTCAGCGGGTCCGAGCCCAGCCCGACGCCCAGGGCGTAGAGCATGGCGTCCTTGTCCTTCCAGGCGACCGGCTCCTCGTCGCTTCTCAGATCGAGGATCGCGGGATAGGCGATGGGCACGGGCTGGCTCCTCAGCGCGACAGGGGCGGGCGGGCGAGCGTCGTTGCGAGCCGCCCGGGGTTCCGTTAGAAGCCGCTCGCCGCAAGTCCGCGGGCGACGTTTAGAGACACACGTTCATGGCCACCGCTCAAGCCCCGAACCCCCAGCTTTCCGGACAGGTGATGTTCTACCGCCAGCCCGAGCTGCTCTCGAAGGAGATGCACGGCAAGCTCGGCGTGAACGTGGCGCCGACGCGCTTCGCCTATGCCGTCAACGCCCATGTCTCGCCGCTGACGGTGCAGGAGTTCGCGCCCGCCTCGACCTGCTATCCGGTCATCTTCGTGGGCCAGGACTACAATCCCGTGGCCGTGTTCGGCCTCCTGGAAAACCAGAACCTGTTCGCCACCGCCGAGAACGGATTCGACGCCGACGCCTATGTGCCGGCCTTCATCCGCCGCTATCCCTTCGTCCTGGCCCAGCCGGACGCGCCCTTGCCCGAGGATCAGGCCGGCCGCCTGCTGGTCGCCATCGACCGGGGCTACGAATACATCGGCGAGAACGCCGCCTATCCGTTCTTCGACGAGAAGGGCGAGCCCACCCAGTACACCCAGAACTGCATGCAGTTCTGCAACGACTTCGAATCCCAGGCGCGCACCACCCGCCAGTTCGTCGAGCTGATGAAGGAGCTGGACCTCTTCGACCAGCGCACCACCACCTACACGCCCCAGAATCAGGACGGCACGCCCGCTGGCGAGCCCCAGAAGCTGGCCGAGTATTTCGGCATCAACGAAGACAAGCTGAAGCAGCTGCCCAAGGACAAGCTGGCCGAGCTGGCCGCCAACGGGGCGTTGCAGCAGATCTACGCCCACCTGAATTCGCTCTATTGCTGGGACCGGCTGATGTCGCGCCACTTCGCGCGGCAGGCGGCCGAGCAGGCCCAGCCGGCTGCCAACACCTGAGGCGGCTTCAGCGGCAGGCGAACAGGCTCCGCGTCAGGCACGAGAAGACCAGGCGGCCGGCCTCGTCCAGCAGGTCGTGCTGGGCGATGACGATGCCCTTGCTGTCGCCGACCGGGTCCTTGGCCATCACCGTCATGCGGCCGCGCAGCATCTCGCCGGCGGGCGGATTGCGCATCCACCTCAGGGCGTCCACCCCCAGGCGCTTGGACTGCGGCCAGTCGGCCGAGGCCTGCTGGTCGAGCCTGGACCAGGCGGCATAGAGCAGCGCGTCCGGCGCGCCGGCGTCCGGGTCCCAGCCGGGCGAGAAGGCCTTGGCGAAGCTGGCGATGGCCGGCGCATCAAGGACCATCACCCCCAGGGAAACGACCTGGCCGATCTCGATCTCCTCGAAATACCCGGGCATGCGGCTGAACCTGGCCTCTCCGAGACTCGACAAAGTGTGCTAAGCGGCTGGCCAAGGGGCCTGCGGCGAGACTCAGCGCTTTAATGAAGCATATCAGCACCTGGCTTGTCGTCCTTGCCCTGCTCACCGCAGGCCGGGCCCAGGCGGCGATGACCGACGCCGGCCACGTCCAGCTCGAGCTGGTCCCGCAGGCCGCCTCCATCGCGCCCGGACAGACGCTCTACGTCGCCCTGCACGAGAAGATCCGCGCGGGCTGGCACACCTATTGGCGCAACCCCGGCGACGCGGGCGAGCCGCCCAAGCTGGGCTGGACCCTGCCCTCCGGCTGGAGCGCCGGCGACATGGTCTGGCCCCAGCCCACGCGCCTGCCGGTCGGCCCGCTGATGGACTATGGCTACGAGGGCGAGGTCTATCTCCCGGTCCCGGTGACGGCGCCCAGATCCGCGGCCGTGGGCAAGCCGGCCAAGCTGCAGGCCGCCGTCTCGATCCTGGTCTGCAAGGACGTCTGCGTCCCCGAGGACGCCACCCTGCGGCTGGACCTGCCCGTCTCGGCCCAGCCGGCGGCGGCTTCCAGCGCGGGCGTCTCCGCGGCCCTGGCCGCCGCGCCCAAGGGGCCGCCGCTCGCCGCGGTCATGAGCTATCGGGACGGCGCGGTGAGGCTGGCGGTGGTGGCCGCCGCGCTGCACGGGCCCGCGGTCCGCGACGCCTATTTCTATCCCTTTTCCTCCAGCGTCATCGACCAGCCCAAGCCCCAGTCCGTCGAGCGGGGGCCGGGCGGCCTGACCCTGACGCTGCAGCCGGGCTACGCCTTCAAGACCGGGCCGACGCCCAAGGCCCTGGACGGCCTTCTGGAGGTCGATGGCCGACCCTTCGAGGTCCATGCCCGGCCGGGACAGCTGCCCGCCGCAGCCGCGGGCTTCGGGCCCGTCGCCTCCAGGGGCGGCGGCTTTGCGGGCGGCGAGGGGATCTGGGGCCTGGCGCTCGCCGCCGGCGCGGCGTTCCTCGGCGGCATCGTGCTGAACCTGATGCCCTGCGTCTTCCCGATCCTGTCGATGAAGGCCCTGGCCCTGGCCTCGCACGCGGCCCAGGCGCGCCACTCGCGCGCCCATGGGCTGGCCTTCCTGGCGGGGGTGCTGGCGACCTTCGTGACCCTGGCGGCCGTGCTGATCGCCGCCAAATCGGCCGGCGCGGCGGTGGGCTGGGGCTTCCAGCTGC
>JANWHQ010000017.1 GCA_025450315.1 Caulobacteraceae bacterium | reverse complement strand
GGGGGCCCAGTCGGGGTCGGCCAGCACCCCATCCCGCCGGCGCGAGATGCGGCCGGCCGGGAAGATCACCAGGGCGCGCTCGCTGGCCAGGGCCTCCTGGGCGCGGCCCACGGTCAGGCGGATGGTCTCGCGCGTGCGCTTGGCCTGCATCCACTCCACCGGGATGAAGATCTCGTCGAGCCGTGGGCTGATCCGGCGCGCGTCGGCGTTGGCGAAATAGATGCGGTCGGGGCGGATATGCTTCAGCACGTCGTCCACCGCCACGCCGTCGGCGAGGCCGGTCGGATGGTTGGCCACCAGGATCACCCGGCCCCGGGCGGGGATCCGCTCGCGTCCGCTGGCGGCCACCCGCAGGCCCAGCAGCCCGGACGCGTAGTCCATGGCCTGGATCCCGGCGAGGCCGGCGACCCGGTCGGCCATGGCGCGGGCCTTGCGGTAGTCGAGAAGGGCGTAGAGCAGCGGCTTGGCCAGCGGCCACGTCCAGGAGGCCGAGAGCCCGGGCGCCCGCTCGGCGATCAGGGTGTCGACGATGTGCGGCGAGGGCGCGCCGGAAACGGCGCCCGCCGTCCGGCTGAAGTCCATGGTCGCGGCCATGCTTCGATCTTCCTCCGCCCCCGGACCTTCGGCAAGGCGGCGCGAGCGCGGTGGATCGCTGGGGCCGGGCGGGCTAGCTTGGCGCCGGTAACGGGAAGCCGCCGATGAAGTCGCTGAAGCTCTGGGGATCGCTGATCCTCGTCCTCGTCGTCGTGGGCGCCGGCCTCTACGGCTGGTGGGCCGTGGACCTGCGCTGGCGGCCCAAGACCATCACCAGGCATCAGGCCGAGATCGCGGCCCTGCTGCAGCGCTCGGGCTGGGTGTCGCCGGGCCTGAAGGGCCCGGTGCTCTACGAGATCGGCTTCCGCAGCTGCGACGACTGCGTCCGCCTGCGGTTGGAGGAATTCCCGCGCTACCACAAGGCCAACGTCGACACCCGCGTGATCCTGATCGCCCGTCGCGACTACAACGGCGTCTCCAAGTCCACGCCCGCCGAGCGCTCGACCGTGGCCGAGCTCTGGTTCAACCGCAGCTGGAAGCTCATGGAGGCTTGGGAGGACACGCCGGTCGACTCCTGGACGGCGGCGGGCATCCCGCCGGCCGACAACGACGCGGCGCGCTCGGCGGTGGTCGAGCAGGGCCGCCGGCTGGTCGACCAGATCACCCCGCTGCTGGTCGCCAACGGCGTCGACAACCACGGCTTCCGCTTTCCGACGCTGATCTGGTGGGACAAGCAGGGCCGCATGCGCGCCTGCGCCTGCGAGCAGCGGCAGAGCTACCGGTTCGTGCGCCAGGAGCTGGGCGCCTGAGGCGTCCGGCATGAACGGCGGCATGGCCAGCGCCCCCGGATCGAGGCGAGTCTCGCGGCTGGCTGGGGGACTAGGGCTCGAACCTAGACAAACGGTACCAAAAACCGTTGTGCTACCATTACACCATCCCCCATCCGCACCGGATGCGGGCCGCGCCGGAGCCGGTGGAGATAGACCAAGGCCCCCGGCATTGCAACGTGACGGCGCGGGGCCGGAAATCGCCCATCCGCCTCGCTTGCGAGCGCCGAGCGCGCTGCTATAAGGCGCGCCTCGTGTCGGAGTATAGCTCAGTCTGGTAGAGCACCGTGTTCGGGACGCGGGGGTCGCAGGTTCAAATCCTGCTACTCCGACCAACTCTCCCGCCCAGCCCATCCAAAGCCCGGCCCAGGGACGACGCCGAGCCCTCCGGCGCCTCTGCGTCCGGCAGGACGCCGCAAGGGCTTTCGGCATAGCCGAACCGCTCGATCCACGGCTTCAGGATCGGGATGACGGGCTCCAGGCAGGCGGCGTAGCGGCGCCATTGGCCGACGGCGCCGGCGTCCAGGCCCCGGGTCAGCTGGGCGGCGCTCGGGGTATTGACGCCCCGCGTCCGGATCCGCCCGGCGAAATCGGCCATCGCCGCGGTCGGCCCGACGCCCAGGAACTCGCAGACCCGGGCGATCTCGCCGCCGAAGTCCGCCGTCAGCTGCTCGTGCCGGACCAGATGCGGGCGCAGGCGCGCCAGTTCGTTGGTGCGCGACGCGATCCCCATCGCCGCCGCATAGAGCCGCGCCGAGCCCTCCAGCGTCAGAAGCTCGTAGGTCAGGGGATTGAGATTGAAGCGTCGGCGCAGGCAGCTCAGCACGACGTCCCTGGGATCGCGCACGGCGAACATGATCCTCGCCTGGGGGAACAGCCGGGCGACCAGCGGCAGGCGCAGGCTGTTGAACGGATGCTTGTCGACGAACACCGCGCCGGCCGGGTCCACGCCCGCCTCCCGGACCCGCCGCCAATAGGCCTGACGCCAGGGGCCGAGCTCGCCCTCGTCCGCCGCCATCAGCCGATCGAGCCCTTCAGGCCCGCCCAGATAGGCCGAGGTCGCGTCCAGCAGCGTCTCGCGCTCGCCCAGCGCGCGGACCTCGTCGTGGCCGGCGAGGACCTGCTCAAGCAGGGTGGTGGCCGAGCGGGCGAAGCCGAGCAGGAAGACGTGGACGGCCGGCTCGTCCCGCCCCGAGGCGATGTGGCGGGTGGGCCGCCAGGCTTTCGGCGGCGTCTGGTCCAGGCGCCGGGCCAGGGATTCGGCCGTCGCCAGCGCGCCGGCGCGGCCCGCGAACCGGGGCGCATGCAGCCGGCGCCGCTCGGCCCCGGCGGCAGCGTAGGCTTCGAAGGCCTCCGGGAAGCGGTCCATGGCGTCCAGGGCGTCGCCGAGCCGGCCGAGGGCGTCTGCCTTCTGCAGCGGCGAGGGCCTGGGATCGGCGAGCAGGGCCCTGAGCCTGGCCTCCGCCCGGCGCGCCGCCTCCAGGGCGATCTCGGCCGATGCCAGGATCGTGACGGCGGGCGGATAGCCCGGCCCGGCCGCCAGCACCTGGAGCGCCAGCTCCCGCGCCTGGGCATGGTCGCCGAAGCGGCCGGCCAAGGACGCCAGGCCCGCCAGGGCGGCCAGTTGGCCGGGCGCCAGTTCCAGCGCGCAACGATAGGCGGCCTCCGCCGCCTTCAGTTCGCCCAGCGCCTCCAGCGCCGCGCCGCGGTTGGCGTGGCCGGCGGCGAATTCGGGTTTCGAGGCCAGGGCGGCGTCGAAATGGCCCAGCGCCTGTTCGGGCCGGCCGAGGCTCTCCAGGCAGAGACCCAGGGCGTTTCGGGCGGAGGCGTCGCCCGGCGCGATCCAGACCGCGCGCTGCAACAGCCCCAGGGCCCCCTCGAGGTCTCCCGCACGCTCCAGTTCGGCGGCGGCGAGGTTCAGCAGCAGCGGATGATCGGCGCCGCCGCGCACCGCCTTGCCGGCGATGGCGGTCGCAGCCTCGAGGTCCCCGCGCCCGATGGCGATCCTGGCGGCCTCGACGGCTTCACCTGGCTCCCCGGCGGCCGAGCAGCCGGGTCCGGCAAGCGACAGAGGCCGCCCCTGAACCCGGAATCGCCCGAAGGTATAAGTGGAGTCCATGATCGCCCAACCCAGACTCTGTCGAGCGATGATACTCCCCAAGATGGGGCGAAGGTTTTGCGGACTGGAAACCCTTATGCGCCATACCGAAACGTTGAGTGTATTACTGGAATATTGCTGACTGAAACAATTACTGGCCTCGAGCGCTTGGCAGGTTCGAAGCGCTTTCCGCAATGCGGAATTCCAGTGCGCGAAACGCGCGGCGCGTTTGACCCCGGCCGCGTCCACTGTAGGTTCACGGCGAGCTTGAGGCGGACGCGATGAAACAGTTCCTGCTGACCATGGCCGGGGTGGTGGCCGGCTTGATGATCTTCTTCGTCGGCCTGCCGTTGATGCTGATCCTGTCGGCCCTCAGCGCGCCCAGGCCGGTGGCGGCGGCCAGCGTGCTGGACCTGGACCTGCGCAAGTCGCTGAACGACCAGGACGCCCAGAACCCCCTCGCCCTTCTGGGCCGGCGCTCGCTGTCGACCATGTCGATCGTCGAGAGCCTGCACCGCGCCGAGACCGACCCCCACGTCAAGGGCCTGCTGATCCGCCTGCCCGAGGGCGGCCTGGCCCCCGGCGAGGCCGACGAGCTGCGCCTGGCGGTCAAGCACTTCCGCGCCTCGGGCAAGCCGGTGTTCGCCCACAGCCAGGGCCTCTATCCGTCCGGCGCGGTGACCTCGACCTACATGCTGGGCGCCTCGGCAGACCAGTTGTGGATGCAGCCGGGCTCGTCCTTCGAGGCGGTAGGCCTGGCGTCGGAGGAGATGTTCTTCAAGCGCCTGTTCGACAAGTACGGCGTCAAGGCCGACTACCAGCAGCGCTACGAGTACAAGACCGCCGTCAATCCCTACCTCTACGACGACTTCACCGCGGCCCACAGGGAGTCGCAGCTGTCGTGGATGGGCTCCATCTACCAGTCGGCGGTGCGCCGCGCCGCGCTCGACCGGCGCCAGAACCCGGCGGCGCTGCAGAAGATCCTGGAAGCGGGCCCCTATCCGGCCGACCAGGCCAGGCGGCTCGGCCTGATCGACCAGGTCGGCCAGGTGAAGGACGCCGAGACGGCGATCCTGGCCAAGGCCGGCAAGGGCGCCAAGCTGGTCGATTTCGCCGACTATGCCTCCAACGCCAGGAGATCCGACGACGGCTCCGGTTCGGCCATCGCGGTGGTCTATGGCGAGGGCGACATCGTCACCGGTGACTCCGGATCGGGCTCGGTGGTGGGCTCGGGCCAGACCATGTATTCCGACGAGGTGTCCAAGGCGATCTACGACGCCATCGACGACAGCGACGTCAAGGCGATCGTGTTCCGGGTGTCCTCGCCCGGCGGCGCCGACACCGCGTCCGAGCAGATCCTGGCGGCGGTGCGCGCGGCCAAGGCCGCCGGCAAGCCGATCGTGGTCAGCATGGGCGAATACGGCGCGTCGGGCGGCTACTGGATCTCGTCGGAGGCCTCGGCGATCGTCGCCGAGCCCACCACCCTCACCGGCTCGATCGGGGTCTATGGCGGCAAGCTGGCGCTGGGCCAGACGCTCGCGCGCTTCGGGATCGACCTGCGCCAGCTCAAGGTCGGGGGGGCCTACGCCGGCTCCTACTCCACCGGAGCGGAGTTCACGCCCGAGCAGAAGGCCGCCTTCTCCAAATCCATCGACCTGGTCTACGACGGCTTCATCCAAAGGGTCGCCGACGGCCGCAAAATGACCCCGGACCGGGTGCGCCAGATCGCCAAGGGCCGGGTCTGGACCGGCGAGCAGGCCTACGGCCTGGGCCTCGTGGACCAGCTGGGCGGCTTCTACGAGGCGGTGAGCAAGGCCAAGTCCCTGGCGGGGCTGACTGGCGAGGTGCGGCTGAAGCGGATGGGCTCGCCCAGGTCCGCCCTGGAAGCCCTGAGCCGGGTGTTCAGCGCCGACGCGGCGTCCCTGAAGGGTCTGGCCGACCTCGGCCGCGTGCTTGCCGATCCCAAGGTGCAGGGGGTGATGGACCAGGCCCGGGCGGTCAGCCTGGGTCCGCAAGGCGGCGACGTCCTGGCGCCGGTCCCGAGCTGGCGATGACCGCCACCCAGCGCAACGCGTTGCGGCCCGGCGACGTCGAACGTCTGCGCAGCGCCGCCGCCGCCGCCGAGGCGGGCGATCTCGAAGGCGCCATCGCCCTGGCCCAGAGCGCCCTGGCCGATGGCCTGACCCATCCGCTGTTGCTGAAGTTGCGGGCCGTGAAGCACGAGCGGGAGGGGCGAGTCCCGGAGGCGATCGCCGATCTCCGGGGGGCGCTCGTGTACGCCCCGGATGACGCGGCCGCGCGCAATGCGCTGGGATTGTGCCTGATCCGCGCCGGACGGCCCCGCGAGGCCCTGGCGCAGCTCGACGAGGCGTTGGCGCTGAACCCGCAGCTTGTCCAGGCCCAGTTGAATCGCGCCTCGGCCCTCGAAAGCCTGGGGGACCTGGTCGGCGCGCGCGCGGCCTACGAGCGGGTGGCGGAGCGGGAGCCGGCGAACGCGAGGGCGCCGGCCGCCCTGGCGTGGCTCGCGGCGCGGCGGGCCGACTGGACCGAGGCGAGGTCGCGGGGCGCCGCCGCGCTGAGCGTCCGCGACGATCCGGTCGCCCGGCTGGCGATCGCCCTGAGCGACCTGCGCGAGGGCTATCCCGCGGCGGCCGAGTCCGCCGCACGCAAGGTCCTGGGGGCAGAACACCTGCCGCCGCACGAGCGCAGCTCCGCCCAACGGCTCCTGGCCGAGGCCCTGGAGGCCCTGGATCGCCCCGAGGAGGCCTTCGCCGCCTACGCCGAGGCGAACGCGGTCCTGAGGCGGTTCTACCCCCCCGCCGGCGGCCAGCGTGAAAGCGCGCTCACCTTCGTGCAGCGGCTGGAGGCGCATTTTTCGCAGGTCGCGCCGGGAAGCTGGCCGGATGGGCCGCCGGCCGACGCCGATCGCGACCTTGGGGCCGCGGACGGGCACGTCTTCGTGCTCGGTTTCCCCCGATCTGGCACGACCCTGCTGGGCCAGGTGCTGGCGGCCCACCCCCAGGCCGTGACCATCGACGAGCAGGAGCTGCTGGCCGAGGCGGCGGTCCCCTATCTGGAGCGGCCGGGCGGCCTGGAGAAGCTGCAACACGCCGACGCGGCGGAGCTGGCGCCGCATCGCCACAGGTATTGGGAGCTGGCCCGTCAGTGCGCCGGCGACCTCGGCGGCAAGACGCTGGTCGACAAGCTGCCGATGAACACCCTGGCCCTGCCGCTGATCGCCCGGATGTTCCCGCAGGCCAAGGTCGTATTCGTGGTGCGCGATCCTCGAGACGTGGTGCTGAGCTGCTTCCAGCAGGCGTTCGTTCCCAGCCGGACGAGCCTTGAGTTCCTGGACCTGGACCGCACCGCGAGCTTCTACGACGCGGTGATGGCTCTGGCCGCCCGCCTGCGCGCGGCACTGAATCTGCCGGTCCTGCAGGTCCGCCTCGAAGACCTGGTCGCCGATTTCGACGGCGAGACCAGGCGTCTGTGCGAATTCGCCGGTCTGGAGTGGACCGCCGGCCTCGAGGACTTCTCGTCCGCGGCGCGCGCCGGCCGCATCGCGACCCCCAGCGCGGCGCAGGTGGCGCGCGGGCTCCATGACGACGGCGTCGGACGCTGGCGCCGATACGAGACCGCCCTGACGCCCGTGATGGCCAGGTTGCAGCCGTGGATCGGTCACTTCGGCTATGGCGGGGACTGAAGCCGCGACCGCGCCGGCGCGGCTGGAGCTCGCCCGCCGACGAGCCGCCGAGGGCGATCTGGAAGGGGCCCTGGCGGAAGCCCGCACCGCCGCGCGGGCCGACCGCAGCCTGTCGGAGGCCTTCGCGATCTGGGGGATCGCCGCCTGCGAGCTCGGCCTCTTCGCCGACGCCATCGAGCCGTTGACGCTCGCGGCCGACCGCGTTCCCCGCGGATCGGTCGGATGGGCCAATGTGACGAGCCAGCTCGCCCGCGCCTTCTCCTACCTTGGCTATTGGTCCCACGCGGCCTCGCGCGCCGCCGCGGTCGAGGCCATCGATCCCCCGGTCCCTCCGGTGCGGCAACGGATCGGGGCCGCCTTCGCGCGGGTGGGACTGATCGATCGGGGGTTGGCGCACCTCGAGTGGGCCGTGAAGGCCAGGCCGGACCTCGCCGACGCTCGACACGATCTGGGCCTCGCCTATCTGTCG
>JANWHQ010000016.1 GCA_025450315.1 Caulobacteraceae bacterium | reverse complement strand
GGTGCGCTACATCGGCTGCTCCAACTGGATGGCCTGGCAGCTGGCCAGGGCCATCGGCCGCAGCGAAGCCAGGAACCTGGCGGTCTTCGTCTCGGTGCAGCCCCGCTATAACCTGCTGTTCCGCGAGTTCGAGCGCGAGCTGTTCCCCCTGTGCCTGGACGAGGGGATCGGGGTGATCCCCTACAACCCGATCGCCGGGGGCATGCTGTCGGGCAAGCACGACCGCTCCAAGACGCCCGAGACCAACACCCGCTTCGGCTACCAGAACTACGCCGGAGCCATGTACCGCGAGCGCTATTGGAAGGAGCCGATCTTCGACAAGGTCCAGCAGCTGCAGGACCTCGCCAACGCCGCCGGGATTCCGCTGCCCACCATGGCCGTCGCCTGGGTGCTGACCAATCCGGCCATCACCAGCCCGATCATCGGCGCCAGCCGGGCCGACCAGCTGGACGCCACCCTGAAGGCGCTTGAGGTGAAGCTCGACGCGGAGACGCTTGAGACCCTGGACGAGCTGACCCGCGAGTTCCGCAAGGGCGACTCCCAGCGCTGAGGGCCGGCGGAGGTCCCCCGGGGGCACAGCCAAGCTTGTATTGACCAGGGAATCCGGCCCGTCCGGCGAATATTCCCGCCCATTGCCTAGATTTTGCCAAGAACAGCGGCAAATTCCACCGGGTTGCCGTGACGCGCGTCCGGGATCTTGTCCTCAGACGTTCCTGACGTCGTCCGTTCGAATGCAAGCTTGGCTGCAGGGGAAGCGGACTTGACCCGACAAAGCTTGGCAATACCGCCCGGCCTGCCCGGCTGGATCGACCAGATCTTCCTGTGGTCCGCCACCTTCCTGACCGTCCTGGTCATCGCCACGGCCCTGACCTCGGCCTCCCGGTGGCCCGGCGATCGGTTCCGTGCGCGCACCCTCCAGCCCGCGCCGCACATGGCCGCCCCGGGACGGACGCCCGGCCCCGCCATCGGCTTCTCCGACCCCGTCCCAGGCTATCCGGTGGTCTCGCCGTTCGGCCTGCGCCAGCTTCCCTGGGAGGAGGCGGGACGACTGCACAAAGGCGTGGACATCGCCGCCCCGATGGGCGCTCCGGTGCTGGCCGCGGCCGACGGGACGGTGACGCGGACCGGCGTCGACGCCGGCTACGGCCGCTTCGTCGAGGTCGCCCACGCCGGCGGCATCACCTCGCTCTATGGCCACCTCAGCGCCTTCCGGACCCGGCCGGGCGCGGCGGTCAAGCGGGGTCAGGCCATCGGCCTGATCGGTTCGACCGGCTCCTCCACCGGCGCGCATCTGCATTTCGAGATCCACGACCCCGAGGGCCGGGCGCTGAACCCCGAGATGTTCCTGGGCCGCAGCTTCATGCGCCTGGCCGACCTGCCGCTGCGCGCGGCGGCGCGCCTGCCGCGCCGGGCGGTGCGGATCGCCTTCGTGTACTTCATCCCCAGAGCCAAGGCGGCGCTGATGCAGGCGCGCGAGGAGGCCCGCGCCGAGGCCTGGCAGGACCGTCAGCCCGTGCGCGCGGGCGCCGACATCGTCGCGCCGATGCGCCTCGGAGTCGTCCCGGCCGAGAAGGTCGCCATCACCTCGCCAGCGGCCGTGCTCCACATCGAGGGGCGGGGTCCCGACGGACGGGTGCATGCGGTCATCACGCCGGGCGACTGACGCCCCGCGGCTTCAGACGGCGGAGGTGAAGGGCGGCAGCCTGGGCCCGGCCTTGGCGAAGGCGCGGATCACCGAAGGGGCGTGGTGCAGGCCGCGGTGCTCGGCGGCCATGGCCATCAGCAGCAGCTCGGTCGACTGCACGGCCTGGTCCAGGTCGAAGCTGGAGAACTGGGACGCCTCGACGACGGGGGCGGTGAACAAGTCCTGGGCCGCCTGGGACAGGACAAGGCCATGGCGCGCGGCGATGCCGTTCAGGCGCTTGGCGTAGGCTTCCACGCGGATCCTCCTCTACCGGCGGCGGCCGCGCCGCAACGCCTTTGAGCCGCAGCGGGGCGGGAAGGTCAACAGGGCGCCGTTCAGCCGGCCTCGGCCTCGTCCAGCGAGGCCGCCCTCACCAGCTCCAGGATCCGCCGCCTCAGCGGGCCGCGGGCGATCCTGGGGAACAGCCGGGCCAGCTCCAGGCCCTCGGAGGTGCGCAGGAAGCTCTGGATGGTCTGCTCGGCCGCTTCGCCCGCCGCTCCCGTGTCGGCGGCTTCGTCCAGCCCCTCGAAGAAGTAGCTGATCGGCGCCTCCAGGGCCGCGGCGATGGCGAACAGCTTGGAGGCGCTGATGCGGTTGGTCCCGCGCTCGTACTTCTGGACCTGCTGGAAGGTGACCTCGATGAGGTCGGCCAGGGTTTCCTGGGTCATGTTGATCAGGCGCCGACGTACGCGCACCCGGCCGCCGACGTGGACGTCCACGGACGAGGGCTTTCGAATGGAGAGCTCAACCAGGGCCATGCGTACCTTTCCGAATTGTTGCGCAATGGACACAAATCTGAAACGCCGTCAAACACAGTTGCAGTTGCACCTTACACCCCGCCGTCAATTGAGAACGAGCCCTCGCAAGGCTAATCCAGGGCCTGCGCCCCAGAGCGGCGCGAAAGTGGGCGGGAGACGCGGATGGCGACGGTGACGGGCGGCGAGCTTCTGGTGCGGACCCTGATGAAGGCGGGGGTGGAGACCATCTTCGGCCTGCATGGCGCGCATCTGGAAAGCATCTTCCAGTCCTGCCTGGACCACCGGATCCCCATCCTCGACGTGCGTCACGAGGTGGCCGCCGGCCATGCCGCCGAGGGCTACGCCCGCGCGGGGCGCAGGCTCGGGGTGGCCATGGTCACCGCGGGGCCCGGCTTCACCAACGTGATCTCCTCCCTCGCCAACGCCTATCTGGACCGCACCCCGGTCCTCTACCTGGCCGGCTCGGCCGGGACCCGGGATGCGGAGACCAACACCCTGCAGGCCGGCATCGACCAGGCCGCCATCGCCCGGCCGATCACCAAGTGGTCCCACCGCGTCGCTTCGGCCCAGGACATTCCCCGCCTGGTCGCCCAGGCCATCCGCGTCGCCACCACCGGCCCCACCGGACCGGTGCTGCTGGACCTGCCAAACGACGTGCTGAACACGCGCCTGGAGGAGGACAGCGTCCGCATTCCGGACAACCTGATCTTCGCCACAGGTCCCGGCGCGGCGCGGGAGACTGTCGAAGCGGCTCTGGATATCCTCGCCGCCGCCGAGCGGCCGGTCATCATGGCCGGCGCCGGGGCGTTCCAGGCGGGAATCACCGACGAGCTGCTGAAGTTCGCCGAAGCCACCGGCATCCCGGTCTTCTCGGACTTCGCCGCCCACGGCCTGGTCCCCGCCAGCAGCGACCTCTATGGCGGCACCTTCCACAAGATGGACGACCTGAAGGCCGAGGGCGGCCAACCCGATGCCGTTCTCGCACTGGGGGTCCGCTTTGGCCTGTTCACCCTGGGCGCAGGGACGCGGCTGGCGCCCTTGTCGGCCAAGCTGATCCACGTCGAGATCGACCCTCGCGAGGTCGGCCGCCTGCGCGACGCCGACCTGCCGGTCGTGGCCGATCCCAGGGCCTTCATCGAGACCGCCAACGCCCTGGCCGGCCAGCGTCCGTGGAAGGACCTCTCGGCCTGGCGCCGGCTGATCCGCGCCGCCCGCAAGCGCCGCTACGAGACCATGCGCGAGGGGCTGGACCGCAAGGGCCCGCCGATCCATCCGGCCCAGGCGGTGCAGGCGATCGCCGACAACATCCCCAAGGGCGCCCTGATCGTCGGCGACGGGGCGGAGGCCTACCACTGGTTCAACGAGGTGGTCGCCCAGGACGAGCCGGCCAGCTACATCACCCACGGCTTCCTCGGCACGGTCGGCATGGGCCTCGGCCTGTCGCTCGGGGTCCAGGTGGCGCGGCGGGACAAGCCGGTGCTGCTGCTGGTGGGCGACGGGGCGGTGGGATTCACCATCATCGAGTTCGACACCATGGCCCGCCACCAGCTGCCCATCGTGGCGGTGGTGATGAACAACCGCAGCTGGGCCGCGTCCCAACACTTCCAGGAGCTGGTCTCGGGGCGGAACCGGGTGATCGGCACCCAGCTGGGCGAGGCGCGCTACCACGACGTGGCGCTGGCCCTCGGCTGCGAGGGCGTGCATGTCACCCGGCTGGAGCAGCTCGGTCCCGCCATCCGCAAGGCCTTCGAGAACGGCCGGCCGACCTGCATCAACGTCGAGATCGAGGTGAACGCCATGCCGCCGGAGCTGCATCAGCTGATGGCCCGGCACGAATAGGCGGCTCCTCTTCGTCGTCATCCCGGAAGGTCAGCCGTGCAGAGCAAGAACACCGGCCCGCTGAAGGGCCTGAAGGTCGTCGAGATGGGCCAGCTGATCGCCGGCCCGTTCTGCGGCCAGCTGCTGGGCGACATGGGCGCGGAGGTGATCAAGGTCGAGCCGCCGGGCGCGGGCGATCCCATGCGCGTCTGGGGCCGGGGCGAGGTTCCGCTCTGGTGGGAGGTGATCGCCAGGAACAAGCTCAGCGTCTCGGCCGACCTCAGGAAACCCGACGGCCAGGAGCTGGCGCGCCGCCTGATCGCCAAAGCCGACGTGCTGATCGAGAACTTCCGGCCGGGCGCGCTCGAGCGCTGGAACCTGGATCCCCAGGCCCTGCTGGCCGCCAACCCCGGCCTGGTGGTGCTGCGCGTCTCCGGCTACGGCCAGAGCGGCCCCTACGCCCAACGCACCGGCTTTGGCGGCATTGGCGAGGCCATGGGCGGCTGGCGCTATGTGGTAGGCGAGCCGGACCGGCCGCCCTCGCGCATGGGCGTCTCCATCGGCGACACCCTGGCGGCGACCTATGGCTGCTTGGGCGTGCTGGCGGCGCTGCGCCACCGCGACCAGACCGGCCAAGGCCAGATCGTCGATTCGGCCATCTACGAGGCGGTGCTGCAGGTGATGGAGAGCCTGGTCCCCGACTATTCGGTGATGGGCTATGTGCGCGAGCGCTCCGGCTCGATCCTGCCGGGCCTGGCGCCCTCGAACGTCTATCCGTGCAGCGATGGCGAGTACCTGATCGGCGCCAACCAGGACGCCATCTTCGGCCGGCTCTGCGCGGCCATGCAGCGGCCCGGGCTGGCCGCGGATGCGCGCTACGCCACCCATACCGCCCGCGGGAGCCATCAAGCCGAGCTCGACGAGATCATCGCCGCCTGGACCCGGACCAGGACCGTGGACGAGGTCGAGGCCCTCTGCGTCGCCCACGCCATCCCCGCCGGCAAGGTCTACCGCGCGCCCGAGATGCTGGCCGACGCCCACTTCGCCGCCCGCGAGGCCATCGTCGAGGTCCCCCACCCGGCGTTCGGATCGGTGAAGATGCAGAACGCCTTCCCCAAGCTCTCGGCCACCCCCTCGGGCGTCCGCCGCCCCGCACCCCGCGAGGTCGGCCAGGACAACGCCGAGGTCTATGGGCGAGAGCTGGGGCTGGGGACGGAGGAGCTCGAGACCTTGAAGGCGGCGGGGGTGATCTGAGCCTGCGCCAACCCCGACCACCGTCCTTCGCGGGCTTGTCCCACGAACCCATACACACCGAAGACCGACTGAGTTCATGGATCGGCAGGACAAGCCCGCCGATGACGGTCGGAAAAAGGACGGCGCAGCCCTAGGCGGCTTCTCCCAGCTTCGGCAGGCCAAACAGGTTGTGCATGCCCGGATGCCGGCCGAGGCCCCCGTAGAGGTCGAAGCCGCGCTCGATCCAATCGCGCAGAGGATCGTCGTCGTGCAGGCAGGGCACGGCGGCCACCGAGGCGGTCCACAGGAAGATCGACAGGGCGGCGTAGTCGGCGAAGTTGGGCGCGTCGCCGCCCAGCCACTTCTGGTCCTTCATCATCGCCCGGAACGGCTCCAGCTGCGAGGGCACCAGCTGCAGCCGCTCGTCGCGGCCGGCCGAGACGTCCTCGATCTTCTGGCCCTGCAGGAACCAGGCTTCGCGGCTCCAGCGCACATATTCGCGGTCCTGGGGGAAGGAGAGGTCGTGGTAGTCGACGATGTAGCAGCGGAACCAGGGGCCGATGGCGGTCCGCCACAGCCATTGTTCGATGAAGCGGGTCAGGTTCTTCATCGCCCCGCCCTCGAACAGCATCGGCCGCTCGGGATACTTCTCGTCCAGATAGAGGGCGATGTCCCAGCTGTCCTTCACCCAATGGCCGTTGTCGACGATCACCGGCAGGCGGTCGGAGAAGCCGTTGGTGCGGGCCATGATGCCGGTGAAGCCGCCACCCACCAGGTCGATGTCGAAGTCTTTGTGCTTGAGGGCGTATTTTGTGCGCCAGACGTAAGGGCTGATGGTGCAGCCGCTCTCCAGCTGCAGGTCGTAGAGGGTGATGGTGTTGTTGCTGTCGGCCATGGCGCCCTGGCGTTTGCGGTGATTGACGACGTCAAGCTTCTAGTCCCCCGGGCGCGGCCTCGCCAGTAGCTTGCCCCCTGCCCCGCGATGTCCCAGCCTGCGCCCCGGCGGCGGTGCGGAGGGGGACGTGCTGGAACGGTTGTTCGCCCTGGAGGCGCGCGGCTCGGACGTGAAGACCGAGCTGATGGCCGGCCTGACCACCTTCCTGACCATGGCCTACGTCATGGCGGTGAACCCGCAGGTCCTGGGCCAGGCGGGGATGCCGGTGGCGGGCGTGGCGGTGGCCACCTGCCTGGCGGCGCGGATCGGCAGCATCCTGATGGGCCTCCTCGCCAACCACCCCCTGGCCCTGGCCCCAGGCATGGGGCTGAACGCCTATTTCACCTTCACCGTGGTCAAGGGCCTGGGCCTGCCCTGGCAGACGGCGCTGGGCTGCGTCTTCGTCTCGGGCCTGATCTTCCTGGTGCTGACCCTGGCGGGCGCCCGGCGGCTGATCTTCGACGCCATCCCGCGCCCGCTGTTCTCGGCGGTGGCGGCGGGCATCGGCCTGTTCATCGCCTTCGTGGGGCTGAAGGAGGCCGGCCTGGTGGTCGCCGATCCCGGGATCACCGTGGCCATGGGCGACCTCTCCAAGCCCGAAGCCTTGCTGGCCCTCGGCGGACTGGTCCTCATCGCGGTGCTTCAGGCCTTCCACGTCCGGGCGGCGATCCTGATCGGGTGCTGGCCGCGAGCGCGGCGGGCTGGGCCATGGGCCTGGCGCGCCTGGAGCCCGGCGCCTATTCGCCCTCCAGCCTCGGCGCCACCGCCCTGAAGCTCGACATCCCCGCCGCCCTCGGCCTGAACGGCCGCTTCGGCGCCGCCCTGGTCGAGATCGTCTTCGTCTTCCTGTTCGTGGACGTGTTCGACAACGTCGGGACCCTGGTGGGTGTGGCCCGGAAGGCCGGGCTGATGGACGAGGACGGCCAGATCCCCCGCCTGAACCGCGTGCTGGCCGTCGACGCCGCGGCGGCCATGGTCGGCGCCCTGGCCGGGACCAGCACCACCACCAGCTACATCGAAAGCGCCTCGGGCGTGGCGGTGGGGGACGCACGGGGCTGACCAGCGTGACCACGGGCGTGCTGTTCCTGATCGCCATCGCCTTCGCGCCGCTGGCCCAGACGATCCCATGCGCGGCCATCGCGCCCGCCCTGATCGTGGTGGGGGCGATGATGATGTCGAGCCTGTCGCAGATCGACTGGACCGACGCCGAGACGGCCATCCCCGCCTTCCTGACCCTGGTCGGCATCCCGCTCACCTTCTCGATCGCCAACGGCCTGGCCTTCGGCGTCGTGGCGGCGGCGGTGCTGCGGCTGGCCAAGGGGCGGCTGAAGGCGGCCGACTGGCTGCTCTATCTGCTGGCGGCGCTTTTCGTCCTGCGCTTCGCCTATCTGGCCGGCCGCTGAGGCTGGAGCGCCGCGCCCAGGCCGTTCCACCCGAGCTTGGCCGCCAGCCGCTCGGCCAACGCCGCCTTGGCCGGATCGCGGTGGATCCTGAGGTAGGCCGCCCAGGCGAAGAAGCCGCCGTAGCTGTCCAGCGGGCCCTCGGCCGAGGCGAAGCCATCCGCCAGGACGTCGAAATGGCGATAGACGTGCGGCCGGCGGCCGTCGACGTCCTGAAGGCCGTAGATGTCCACGAGGTCCTCCGACGCCAGGGCCGCGCCGGCGAAGCGGCCCACGTCCGGATCGGCGGCCAGGGCGGCGATGCCGCGGCCGATCAGCAACGGGGTCTCGGACTCGGCGAACAGCGGATCGTGCCTGGCGGCGTCCCGCCAGTTGGCCTCGGTGACGCCGAAGTGCTCCAGCACGTGCTCGGAGCGCAGGAAGCCCGGCGACAGGCTGAGGGCCGTGACCCCGGTGTCCTTGAGGTCCCAGGCCATGGCGTAGCCCAGGCGCAGCACCGCCGCCTTGACCAGGTCGTAGAGGATCTGGCCGCGATAGCCATCGCCCAGACCGTCGGTGACCTCGAGGATCAGGCCGCGCCTCTGCTCGATCATCAGGGGCGCGGCATGGCGGGCGGTGATCAGGTGGCTGACCACGGCCTGGTCGATCAGGGCCCTCGCCTTGGCGATGTCGAGGCTCCAGAACTTGGCGCTCCAGTCGACCATCGGATCGCCGCCCCAGAGGTCGTTGACCAGCAGGTCCAGCCGGCCCTGCTCGTCGCCGATGCGCTTGACCAGCGCCGCCACCGCGGCCTCGTCGGTATGATCGACCCGGACCGCGTGCGCCGTCCCGCCGGCGGAGGCGATCAGCTCGGCGGTCTCCTCTATCAGCTCCGGGCGGCCCATGGGCGAAGGGCCGGCGCGGCTGGAGCGGCCGGTGCAATAGACCACCGCCCCCGCATCGCCGAGCGCGCGGGCGATGCCGCGGCCGGCGCCGCGCGTGGCCCCGGCGACCAGGGCGACCCGCCCCTCCAGCGGCTTGGACATCTCGACCCCTCCTTGGCGCGGCGCGCGAAGCAGCCTAAGCATGGCCGCTAGCAATATAAATGAACGATCATTTATAAATGTCCAGACCCAAGCGGATCAGTGACGAGGCGGTGCTGGATGCGGCCATCCGGGTGATGATGCGCACCGGCCCGGCCGATTTCACCCTGGCCGAGGCGGGCCGCGAGGCGGGCGTGTCGGCGGCGACCTTGCTGCAGCGATTCGGCGACAAGCAAGGCCTGATCGTGCGCGCCCTGACCCGCGACGTCGCCCAGTTCGTGGCCCGCCTGCAGGAGGCGCCCCTGACCCGCAGCCGCGAGGCGGTGCTCGACCTGTTCTGGCTCGTCACCCCCGACACCGACGACGCCGAAGCCTTCGCCGATCAGCTGCCCTGGCTGCGCGAAGACTTCCGCCATCCCGAGCTGAACCGGCTGTCGCGCGAGATGTTCACCGCCCTCAGGGCCGCCGTCGCCGTGCGCCTGCCGCCGCTGCGCGTGGCGCCCGAGACCGCCGCGCGCCTCCTGGAAGCCCAGTGGCAGGGGGCGATGAACCAGTGGGGCTTCTTCCAGGAAGGCCGGCTGCCCGACTACGTCGCCCGCGCCCTGAACGAGTGGTTCGACGCCCTGGAGGCCGCCGCCGCTTGATGGCGCCGCGCCTGCGGCGCTAAGCGTCGCCATGGACCTCAAGCCCCTTGCTCTTCGCGGCCGCTTCGTGCGGCTTGCGCCCATCGCGCCGGCGCTGAAGGAGCAGGTGCGCGCGGCGGTGGACTGCGATCCCGAGGCCTGGGCGCTGCTGTCGTCCACCAGCCAGGGCCAAGCCTTCGACGCCTCGTGGGAGGCCAGTCTTGGCCAGAACGAACGGGGCGAGCTCATCACCTACGCCATCGAGCGGCTGTCGGACGGACGCATCGTCGGCCGTTCCAGCTACCTGAACATCCGGCCGGCGGACGGCGGGGTGGAGATCGGCGCCACCTTCCTGCATCCGGATGCGCGCGGCGGCGTGGTCAATCCCGAGGCCAAGCTGCTGATGCTCGGCCACGCTTTCGACAGCGGCGCCATCCGCGTCGAGCTGGTCACCGACGCTCGCAACCTCCGAAGCCAGCGGGCCCTCGCCAAGCTGGGCGCCGTGCGCGAAGGGGTGCTGCGCCATCGCAACATCACCTGGACCGGCTACCGGCGCGACACGGTGGTGTTCTCGATCCTGGAGGCCGAGTGGCCGGCCGTGCGCGCCGGCCTGGAGCGGCGGCTTTCGGTCCCCATATGACGGGGGATCGGAGGTCCGGATGTCCCAGCTCGTCTGCCCCAACTGCAACGCCGCCAACCGCCTGCCCGAAGGCAAGGACGCCTCGGCCGCCAAGTGCGGGCGCTGCCATGAGAAGCTGTTCACCGGCCATCCGGTGGAGGTGACGGCCGCCCAGCTCGACGCCCACCGCCGCTCCACCAAGGGCGCGGCCCTGCTGCTCGACGTCTGGGCCCCCTGGTGCGGCCCCTGCCGCTCGATGGCCCCCCAGTTCGCCGCCGCGGCCGGGCGGCTCGAGCCGGAGGTGCGGCTCCTTAAGCTGAACTCCGAAGCGCATCCCGAGGCGGCCGCCGCGCTGGGCGTGCAGGGCATCCCCGCCCTGTTCCTGATCCGCGATGGCAAGGTGGTGGCGCGTCAGGCCGGACTGATGAACGCCGGCCAGATCGAAAGCTGGACCCGCCAGGCCCTCGCCAGCGCCCAGGCCGCCTGACGGATCCGGTGCGCGGCGCACGCGCCGGACCGGCCGGGATCACCGCTGCCTCGGCGTTCCGTAGATGTCGCAGAGCAGGCCGATGACGCGCGTCGCCGCCTCGTCGATCAGCCGGTAGTAGATGGTCTGGGCGTGACGCCGCGTCTCGACAAGGCCTTCCGCGCGCAGCTTGGCGAGATGTTGCGAAGCCGCGGAGTGGGTGAGGCCCGCCTGCTGGGCGAGCTCCCCGACCGAGCACTCGCCCTGGCCAAGGCGGCACAGCAGCAGCAGACGCTGCTCGCTGGCGAGCAGCTTCAGCAGCCGGGCGGCGGCGTTGGCGCTGGCGGCCAGGTCGCTGAGGCCGTCCAGGGCTGGAGCTTGGCTGGATTTGGGCGCCATGGTCCAGATGTAGGTGTATTCGTCGGAACCGAAAACGCCTGCCTCAGCCCAGCAGCAGGGCCCGCAGCGCATAGGCGACGACGGCCGTGAGGCCAGCGCCGGCCAGATAGAGGCCGAGGAACCAGCCCAGGCGATGGCGCAGGGACGCCGGCCGCTCAGTATCCATGGTCCACCGACGCCTTGCCGCGGAACACCCAGTAGACATAGGCGGTGTAGCCCAGCACCACGGGCAGCAGGATCACCACCCCGACCAGCAGAAGCCCGAGGGCGTTGTCCCGCGCCGCGGCCTGCCACAGGGTGATCTTGTAGGGCGCCACATAGGGGGCGATCGAGATCGCCAGTCCCGCGTAGCCCGACAGGAACACGCCCGCCGCGCCCAGATAGGGCGTGAAACTCCGCGACCGCCAGCGCGAGGACAGGAACACCAGCACCAGGCTGGCCGCCCCCAGGATCGGCGCGGGCGACAACGGCAGCAGGCGCCTGAAGTCCACCGCGCTCATCGAGACGCCCCAGCGGGCGGATACGTCCGGATCGACCGACAGGGTGGCCAGGCTGACCAGCCCCATGGCGACGCCGACGGCCAGCGCCAGCCGCCGCGCCCAGCGGCGGGCCTTGTCCTGCAACTCTCCCTCGGTCTTGCCGATCAGCCAGCAGGCGCCCAGCAGCGCATAGCCGAGAGCCAGCGAAATGGCGGTGAGCACGGAAAAGGGCGTCAGCCAGTCGAACGGACCTCCCGAGAAGCTGCGCCCGGTCACCGCCACGCCCTGCACGAACCCGCCTAGCACGAAGCCTTGCGCCAGCGTGGCCAGGATCGAGCCGCCGGCGAAGGCATAGGTCCAGAACCGGCGTCCGCGCCGGCGGCCGTGGGCCCTGAACTCGAAGGCCACGCCGCGGAAGATCAAGGCCGCCAGCATGACCATGATGGGCGCATAGAAGGCCGGCATGACGATGCTGTAGGCGAGCGGGAAGGCGGCGAAGAGGCCGCCGCCGCCCAGCACCAGCCAGGTCTCGTTGCCGTCCCACACCGGGGCGATCGAGGCGGTCATCACGTCCCGCTCGGCATCGGTGGCGAAGGGGAAGAGGGCGCCGACGCCGAGGTCGAAGCCGTCGAGCAGGACGTACATCAGGACGGCCGTCGCAATGACGGCCGACCAGATCAGGGGAAGGTCGAGGGTCATGGCCTACTCCGCGGGCTTGGTGTGGGCGCCCGGGGCCGGGCCGCTGGCGAGCGCCAGGGGATTGCCGGGGGGCTCCGGCGTCCGGGCCGGTCCTTCCTGCGGGCTCGGTCCCTGGACGAGGAGGCGTCCGATGTAGATGGCTCCCGCCGTGAACACGATCGCGTAGACGATCATGAACAGCAGCAGCGAGGCGCCGACCGAGGCGGCGGCGACGGGCGAGGCGGCCTGGTCGGTGCGAAGCAGGCCGTAGACGACATAGGGCTGGCGGCCCACCTCGGTGGCGGTCCATCCGGCCAGGACGGCGAGGAAGCCGGCCGGTCCGCCCACGAGCGCGATGGCCTGGAACGGCCGACAGCGATCCAGGCGACCGCTGCGCCAGAGCCACGCGCCCCACCAGCCGATCCCGATCATAAGCAGGCCCAGGCCGACCATGACGCGGAACGACCAGAAGGGAACGAGGCTCGGTGGACGCTCCGACCGCGGCCACGCCTTCAGCCCCTGCAGCGCGGCGTCGGAGCGGCCGGCCACGATCCAGCTGCCCCAGCCCTTGGGCGCCTGGACCAGGACATGGGTGGTCTCGGTCCGGTCGTCGGGCCAACCGAGCAGGATGCTGGGCTGCACGCCGCTGCTCCACCAGCCTTCCATGGCCGCGACCTTGGCCGGCTGGTGGATCTCGGCGACCTTGCCGCTCTCGTGGCCCAGCAAGAGCTGGGCGGGGGCCAGGATCGCCACCAGACCGATGGCCATGCGCCGCATCATCCGCGCCTCGCTGGAATCGCGACGTCGCAGCGCCTGGAAGGCCGAAGCCCCCAGCACCACCATGGCGGTGGTCAGATAGGCGGCCGTGACCATGTGGGCGAAGCGGGAGGGGAAGGACGGGGTGAAGATCACCTTCAGCCAGTCGACCGCCACGAACCGCCCGTTCTCGATCGCGTAACCCTGAG
Source organism: Caulobacteraceae bacterium (assembly GCA_025450315.1). Classification (GTDB taxonomy): domain Bacteria; phylum Pseudomonadota; class Alphaproteobacteria; order Caulobacterales; family Caulobacteraceae; genus JANWHQ01. The sequence continues at coordinate 3,665 of JANWHQ010000016.1, read as the reverse complement.
GCGTCTGCATCCAGGAGTTGGCCGACAGGATCCAGAAGGCCGAGAACAGGGTGCCGAAGGCGACGCACAGGGTGGCGATGAAGTGCAGGCGGGGCCCGACCTTGCGCCAGCCGAACAGCATGATCCCGAGGAACGAGGCCTCCAGGAAGAACGCCGTCAGCACCTCGTAGCCGAGCAGGGGCCCCAGCACGCTGCCGGTCCTGTCGGCGAACACGCTCCAGTTGGTCCCGAACTCGTAGCTCATCACCACGCCCGAGACGACGCCCATGCCGAAGGCCAGGGCGAAGACCTTGATCCAGAAGAGATAGAGGTTGCGGAACACCTCCCGCCTGGTGGCCAGCCAGGCGCCCTCGAGCACCGCCAGATAGCTGCCCAGGCCGATGGTGAAGGCCGGGAAGATGATGTGGAAGGCGATGGTGAACGCGAACTGCAGCCGCGCCAGAAGGATGTGGTCCAGGCCTGTCATGAGATCCTCGGGTTTGAAGGGACGCGCTCCGTGGCCGGGCGGCCGTCGTCCCGGAGGACGACGTAGATCGCCGGGATCACCAGGACCGTGAGCAAGGTCGAGGAGGCCAGTCCGAAGAGCAGTGAGATCGCCAGACCCTGGAAGATCGGGTCGAACAGGATGACGGCCGCGCCGATCATCGCGGCCAGGGCGGTGAGCAGGATCGGCTTGAACCGGATGGCGCCCGCCTCGAGCAGGACGTCGCGCAGCGGCCGTCCCTCGCCCTGGGTGCGGCGGATGAAGTCCACCAGCAGGATCGAGTTGCGCACGATGATGCCGGCCAGGGCGATGAAGCCGATCATCGAGGTGGCGGTGAAGGGCGCCTGGAACAGGATGTGGCCGATGACGATGCCGACGAGGGTCAGGGGGATCGGGGTCAGGATCACCAGCGGCAGGCGGAAGCTTTTGAACTGGGCGACCACCAGGAAGTAGATGCCCAGGATCGCCACGCCGAAGGCTGCGCCCATGTCGCGGAAGGTGACCCAGGTGATCTCCCATTCGCCGTCCCACAGGACGGTGGGCCGGGATTCGTCGTCCGGCTGGCCATGCAGGCGGATGGCCGGCGCCGGGATCGCGCCCCAGTCCGCCGTCCGGATCGCCTTGTCGACCGCCAGCATGCCGTAGATCGGCGCTTCGAAGGCGCCTGCGAGCTCGCCGGTGACCATCTCCACGTCCCGGCCGTCGCGCCGATAGATGTGATAGGCGCCCTGTTCCCGGGTCGCCGAGACGACCTGGCCGAGCTGGATCAGCCGCGGGCCGGAGGCCGTCCTGGAGACCGCCACGGGCAGGGCGGCCATGTCCGGGCTCCAGGTCCGCTGCGACTGTGGCAGGCGCACCGAGATCTCGAGCGGCATGCGGTCCGCCCCCCGATGCGAATAGCCCACAACCTGTCCACCCATGGCCGCGGCGATGGAGTCGTCCACGTCCCGGTCCGACACGCCGAAGCGGTCGAGCTGGTCGCGCTCCGGGATCAACCGCAGGCGCGGACCGGGGAGGCCGTGGCTGTTGTCGACATCGACGACGAAGGGGACCGATTTGAACAGGGCTTCCACCTTGTCGGCGACGGCCCGGCGCACCCGGGCGTCCGGCCCGTAGATCTCGGCCAGCAGGGTCGCCAGCACCGGCGGCCCCGGCGGCGCCTCGACCACCTTGACCGACGAGCCCGGGGGCAGCGGCAGAAAGGCGAGGCGCTTTCTGAGGTCCAGGGCCACGGCGTGGCTGGTCCGATGCCGCCGGTCCTTGGCCGAGAGCTCGATCGCCAGGTCGCCCTGGCCGGCCCCGTCGCGGAGGTAGTAGTGCCGCACCATGCCGTTGAAATTGAAGGGCGACGAGGTCCCCGCATAGGACTCCAGCGACACCACTTCCGGCAGCCCCTGGGCGATCTGCGCCGCTTGACCGAGCCGGCGCTGGGTGTCCTCGAGGCTCGTCCCCTTGGGCATATCCAGCACGACCTGGAGCTCGGACTTGTTGTCGAACGGCAGCAGCTTCACGGTCACAGTCTTGGTCGCGAACATGGCGCACGCCAGGAGCGTGGCCACGCCCACGGCGGCGAGGAAGATCCAGGCGCTCCTGCGGGTTGCGATCACCCGCCCGGCCACACTCCGGTAGAGCCGCCCGAGCCGATCGTCGTGGCGCTTAGGCGGCGTGTGGCCGTCGGTTAGGGCCCGGCGGGCGAAACGGATCATCAGCCACGGGGCGATGACCACCGCCACGAAGAACGAGAACACCATGGCCGCCGACGCGTTGACCGGGATCGGCGCCATGTAGGGGCCCATCAGTCCAGACACGAACAGCATGGGAAGCAGCGCCGTCACCACCGTCAGCGTCGCCACGACGGTGGGATTGCCGACCTCGGCGACCGCCTCGATCGCCGCCTGGGCGCGGCTGCGGCCGTCGCGCATCTCCCAGTGGCGGGAGATGTTCTCGATCATCACGATGGCGTCGTCGACGAGGATGCCGATGGAGAAGATCAGCGCGAACAGGCTGACGCGGTTGATGGTGTAGCCCATCAGGTTGGAGGCGAAGAGTGTCAGGAGGATCGTGGTGGGGATCACGATCGCGGTGACCAGGGCCTCGCGCAGGCCGATGGCGAAGCCGATCAGGATCACGATCGAGACTGTGGCGAGCCCCAGGTGGAACAGGAGTTCGTTGGCCTTCTCGTTCGCCGTCTCGCCGTAGTTGCGGGTGACGGACACCTGCAGGTCGGCCGGCAGCAGCGAGCCCTTCAGCTGGGCCACGCGCGTCAGGATCGCCTGAGAGACGACGACGGCGTTGGCGCCCTTGCGCTTGGCGACGGCGAGGCTCACGGCGGGCGCCGCCGTCCAGCCGGCGCCGATCCGCGCGTAGCGCCACGCCCGCGCCTGGTCCTCTCGCGGCGCCTGCACCACGTTGGCGACGTCGCGGACGTAGGTCTTGCCGCCGGTGATCGAGGGCACGTCCAGGAGCCCGATCTCGCCCGGGGTCTGCAGCGTACGGCCGACCGCCACGTCCACCGACCGGCCCTGGTCGCGCAGGCTTCCCGCCGGAAAGGCGCGGTCGGCCTGGCGGACGGCGTCGACGAGGGCGCCCAGCGTCACGCCGCGCGCGTTGAGCCGCGTCGGATCGGGCTCGACCCGGATCTCTTCGGGTCGCCCGCCGGTGACGAACGTCAGCCCGACGTCCGGGACCTTGGCGATCTCGACCTTCAGCTTGTCGGCCACGTCGTAGAGCGCCTGGTCCGTCCAGGCGCCGGCGGCGCCCGGCGCGGGAGACAGGGTGAGCACTACCGTCGGCACGTCGTTGATGCCCCGGGCGACGATCAGCGGTTCGGGGATTCCGTGAGGGATCTTGTCGTAATTGGCCCTGATCTTCTCGTGCACACGCACGATGGCGTTGTCCGGATCGGTGCCGACCTTGAAGCGGGCCGTCACCAGCACCTGGTCGTCGTCGACCTGGGTGTAGACGTGGTCGACGTCCGCGATGCTCTTGACGATCGCCTCCAGCGGCTTGGCCACCAGTTCGACCGCGTCCGGCGCCGAGACGCCGTCGGCGCGGACCATGATGTCGACCATGGGCACGCTGATCTGGGGCTCTTCCTCGCGCGGGATGGTGGCCGTGGCCAACAGGCCCATGGCGATGGCCGCGATCAGGAACAGCGGCGTCAGCGGCGAGGCGATGGTCG
>JANWHQ010000015.1 GCA_025450315.1 Caulobacteraceae bacterium | reverse complement strand
TACATGTCGGTATATTCGTGGGTCTCGCCGGCGATCGCTGCCTTGAGGTTCAGGCCGGTCTCGCCGATCGGCAGGCCGGTGGCCGGGTCGCCCGTCGCCTCGAGGAACTCCAGGTGGCCGTGGGCGTGGCCGGTCTCGCCTTCCGCGGTCGAGCGGAACACGGCGGCGACGTCGTTGTAGCCTTCCACGTCGGCCTTCTGGGCGAAGTAGAGGTAGCGGCGGTTCGCCTGGCTCTCGCCGGCGAAGGCGGCCTTCAGGTTGTCCAGCGTCTTGCTGCTCGAAATGTTCATGGGGGTCTCCTCGTGGTCGGGAACACGCCTGTGTGCGCGCAATCTCGGCCTCGGGCCAGGGCGCGTCCAATCGATTGGTCACATGGGTCGGATAGAGCCCGTCGATGGGCCCTGGAATCGCGTCCGGCTACTCGGCGGCGACCAGCTTGGCCGAGGCCCGCTCCAACCGCTCGAGCAGCGCGCGATGCTGGGCCCAGAGGACTTCCGGCAGCCGGTCGCCGAACTTGGCGTAGTCGGGCGCCATCAGCGCGGCCTCTTCCTTCCAGACCTCGGGATCCACCGTCAGCAACAGCTCCAGCTGCTCGTCGGTGAGGTCCAGGCCCGAGGTGTCCAGCGAGGCCTTGTCGGGCGTGCGCCCGATCGGGGTGTCGGAGGCCCCGGCCTTGCCCTCCAGCCGCTCGACGATCCACTTCAGCACCCGCGAATTCTCGCCATAGCCCGGCCAGACGAACTTGCCGCGGGCGTCCTTGCGGAACCAGTTGACGAAGTAGATGCGCGGCAGCTTGGCGGCGTCGGACCGCTCGGCCATCGACAGCCAGTGCTGGAAGTAGTCGCCCATGTTGTAGCCGCAGAACGGCAGCATGGCGAAGGGATCGCGGCGCAGCTCGCCGATCTTGTTCTCGGCCGCGGCGGTGCCTTCCGAGGCCACGTTGGAGGCCAGGAACACGCCGTGGGCCCAGTCGAAGGCCTCGGTGACCAGCGGCACGGCCGAGGCCCGGCGACCGCCGAACAGGATGGCCGAGATCGGCACGCCCTCGGGGTTCTGCCATTCGGGCGCGATCACCGGGCACTGGCCGGCCGGGGCGGTGAAGCGGGCGTTGGGATGGGCGGCGGGGCCGGGGGTCTCGGGCGTCCAGTCCTTGCCGCGCCAGTCGGTGAGGTGGTCTGGCGGCGTTTCGGTCAGGCCTTCCCACCAGACGTCGCCGTCGTCGGTCAGGGCGACGTTGGTGAAGATGCAGTTGGCGTGCAGGGTGTCGATGGCGCTCTTGTTGGTGGCCACCCCCGTCCCCGGCGCCACGCCGAAGAAGCCGGCCTCGGGATTGATGGCGTAGAGCCGCCCGTCTTCGCCCGGACGCATCCAGCAGATGTCGTCCCCAATGGTCTCGGCCTTCCAGCCGGGCACGGTGGGCTGCAGCATGGCGAGGTTGGTCTTGCCGCAGGCGCTCGGGAAGGCGGCGGCCACGTAGTGCGCCCTGCCCTCCGGCGAGGTCAGCTTGAGGATCAGCATGTGCTCGGCCAGCCAGCCCTCGTCCCGGGCCATTATCGAGGCGATGCGCAGGGCGTAGCACTTCTTGCCGAGCAGGGCGTTGCCGCCGTAGCCGGAGCCGTAGGACCAGATCTCGCGGCTCTCGGGGAAATGGACGATGTACTTGGTCTCGTTGCACGGCCACGGCGCGTCCCTTTGGCCCGGCTCCAGCGGCGCGCCGACCGAGTGCACGGCCGGGACGAAGAAGCCGTCCTCGCCCATGGCGTCCAGCGCCGCCTGGCCCATGCGGGTCATGATCCGCATCGAGAGCACTACGTAGGCGCTGTCGGTGATCTCCACGCCCAGCGCCGAGATCGGCGAGCCGATCGGGCCCATCGAGAAGGGCACCACATACATGGCGCGCCCGCGCATGCAGCCGTCGAACAGGCCGTACAGGGTGGCCCGCATCTCGTCGGGCTCGATCCAGTTGTTGGTCGGGCCGGCGTCGGTCTCGTTTTCCCAGCAGATGAAGGTGCGGCTCTCGACCCGGGCGACGTCCTTGGGATCGGAGGCGGCGTAGAAGGAATTGGGGCGCTTTTCGGGATTCAGCCGTTTGAGCGTGCCGGCCGCGACCAGCTCTTCGCTCAGCCGCTCCCATTCCGCCTCGGACCCGTCGCACCAGACCACGCGGTCGGGTTTGGCGAGCGCGGCGATCTCGCGCACCCACGCCACCAGCCGGGCGTGCCGGGTCGGCGCCGGTTCTAGACCAGGAACGGCGGAGTCGGCGGTCACGAGCGTTTTCTCCCTGCGCGGATGACGGCCCGAAGCCAGTTGAACGACGTCCAGCTTACGGTTTGAGTTCACCGAACCCGCTGTACTGGGGGCCAAAAAGACAGCACCGCGGCCTTGCGTCAACTTCACACGCTATCAAATCGACGCAACATTGTTCGCCAGGGTTGAGCGCCCCCACGGAGGCGCCAGGGCCCCGGAACGATCCCGGCGGCGAGGGTTTTCCTCCGCAAGTCCGCGTTCTGGAGGGCCCTTGGCCAATCCGTCTTCCACCGGTCGCGAGCCCCATGCCGGCCCCGCCCTCGGCGCGCGGCTGCGGCGTTGGCGCGCACAGGCCGGGTCGAGCGTCCACGAGACGTTCGCCGACCGCCGGCGGCGCTGGCGGCTGATCCGCACCACCGCGATCTGGGCCCTGTTCGCCATCGCCGTGGCGGTGTTCTTCGCCCTGTTCAGCTGGGACTGGTTCCGCGGTCCCCTGGCCCGCTACCTCTCCACGCGGACGGGCCGGCAGGTGCAGATCGAAGGCCATCTGCAGGTGCATCCGTTCTCGTGGCGGCCATGGGCCACCATCGGCGGCCTGCGGATCGGCAATCCCGCCTGGCTGGGCGGCGGCAAGACCGACATGGCAAACCTCGGCCGCACCACCGTGCAGGTCAGGCTGCTGCCCCTGCTCGCCGGCCACGTCGAGCTGCCGCTGGTGGACATCGAGCACCCGTCGATCGCGCTCTACGCCAACCAGGCCGGCCGCAACAACTGGACCTTCGGCAAGGGCGGCGGCAGGGGCGCCAAGCTGCCGCTGATCCAGCACTTCGTGCTGAACGACGGCCGGGTGCGGATCGACGACGTGCAGCGGCGGCTGCGCTTCACCGGCCACGTCACCACCACCGAGAACGCCGGATCGGCCAGCGCCCAGGCCTTCCGCCTGGAGGGCGCCGGCAGCCTGAACGCGGCGCCGTTCCAGGCCCATGTCACCGGCGGGCCGCTGGTGCACGTGCAGAAGGACCGGCCCTACCCCTTCGACATGGACATCCACGCCGGCGCCACGCACATCACCGCCCACGGCCTGGTGATCCGGCCCTTCGACTTCGGCCACATCGAGACCGCCGCGACGGTCTCGGGGCCGGACCTCGCCGACCTCTATCTGCTGACCGGCGTGGTGCTGCCCAACACACCCGCCTACAGCCTGTCGGGCCAGGTGGTCCGCGACCAGACCACCTACAAGATCACCCGCTTCTCGGGCCGGGTCGGCCGCAGCGACCTGCACGGCGCCATGACCCTGGAGAAGGTGAAGGGCCGGCGTTTCCTGAAGGCCGACCTGGGCTCGCGGGTGCTGGACATCACCGACCTCGGCGCCCTGTTCGGCGGGCCGCAGGCCGGCAAGGCCCCGGGCGAGGAGAAGGCCGCCGCCAGCGCCCAGGCCTCCACCGGCCGCATCCTTCCCGACGCGCCGTTGGACGTGCGCCGCCTGCGCTCGATGGACGCCGACGTGCGCTACCGGGCCGACACCGTGGCCGCCAGCAAGCGCCTGCCGCTGCGCAAGGTCGCCCTGCACGTCAGCCTCGAGCAGGGCCTGCTGCGACTGGATCCGGTGACCCTGACCATGCCGCACGGCGTGGTCTCGGGCCGCGCCCGCATCGACGCCCGCGGCGCGGCGCCCTCCAGCAAGGTGGATTTCCGGGTCAGCAACATGCGCATCGAGGACATCCTGCCCAAGGTGCAGGGCGCTCCGCCGCTGACCGGGCCGCTGGAGGCGCGCGCGGCCCTCGGCGGGACCGGCGACACCGTCCACAAGGCCGCCGCCAGCTCGAACGGGCGCGTGACCATCGCCATCCCCGGCGGCCAGATGCGCCAGTCCCTGGCCGAGCTGATGGGCGTGAACGTCGTCCCCGGCCTGTTCCAGCTCCTGGCCAAGGATCCGAAGACCACGCCGCTGCGCTGCGCGGTGGTGGATTTCAACGTGCGACACGGCGTGATGACGGCCCGCCAGTTCGTGCTCGACACCGGCGTGGTGCTGGCCGGCGGCCAGGGGACCATCGACCTGAATTCCGAGATCCTGAACCTCAAGGTCGAGGGGCACACCAAGAAGCCGCGCCTGGTGCGGATCATCGCGCCCTTCGACGTCAAGGGGCATCTCATCCATCCGTCGATGAAGATCGAGGCCGGCCCCGCGATCGCCCAGGCCGGCGCGGCGGTGGGCCTGGGCGCGCTGCTCTCGCCCCTGGCGGCGATCCTGCCGTTCCTGGCCCCCGGCGGGGCCCACGACGCCGATTGCGCGGCCCTGCTCGCCCAGGCCAGCTCGGCCGGCGCGCCGGTCGGCCGGGCCCAGCTGGCGGCCGCGGCTCCCGCGCCCACGCGCCACTAGGCCGGTTTGACACCGCCGCCCCCCGGCCGCGATAAGTCCGAGCCTCGGCGAAGGGCTCCAGCATGGCGGCAGATTCGGGCGGGGGGCCCGCAGCTCACGGCCAGGTCCGGCGGCGTCGCGTCCTCTATGTGGCCGGCTACGATCCGGCGAGCCCCAAGAAATATCACCGGCTGTGGACCGAGCACGCCGCGCGCCAGGGCGCCCTGACCGGCGCCTGCTATGAGATCGGCGAGCTCGAGGCGCTGGACGAGATCAGCTCGGGCTGGCGCATCCTGGCCGAGCACCCCGGCGGCGAGCGGGTCGAGATCGACTACCTCTTCCTGCACTGGTTCGACCTGGTGCGCGCGGTCTGGCCGAAGGACGGGCCGGGCCTCTATCTGCGGACCTTGCGGTCGTTCCTCGACTATCACCGGCTGGGGATCATGGCGCGCGCCCGCGCGGAGGCCCCGGTGATCGAGGTCGCCTCCTCCATGCCGGCCCTGGTCGGCTCGGCCTATCTGCTGCTGCTGGCGCTGCTGACGGCGGTCCTCTGCGGCGCCGGCGGGGTGATCGCGCACCGCCTGGGCGCGCCCTGGTTCGTGGGCGCCCTGCCGCCCCTGCTGATCTGGCTGGGCGCGGTCCCGCTCTGGGGCGTGGTCGACCGCCGGCTGCCGGTCGGATGGCTGGCGCGCGGCATGATCGGGGTCACCGACGCCGGGCGCGGCGAGATCCCCGCCTTCGCCGAGCGCGCCCGCCTCTTCGCCGGCAAGATCGCCGAGGCCGCCCGCGAGCCCGGCTGGGACGAGGTGCTGGTGGTGGCCCACAGCATGGGCGGCCAGCAGGCCTGCCGCGCCCTGGGCCGCGCGCTGATCGAGGATCCGGACCTGGGCCGGGATCGGCCGGTGGCGCTGCTGACCCTGGGCTCGCTCTTGCCCTTCTATTCCCTGTCGGCCTCCGCCGACGCCGACTACCGGCGCGAGATGGCGGCGCTGGCGGCCGCGGCGCATATCCCCTGGGTCGACGTCACCGGCCCCGGCGACGCGGGATGCGCGGCGGCGATCCATCCCCTGGCGGGCCTGGACCACCACGCGCCCGCGGATCGGCCGCTGCGGTTCTCGCCCAGGTTCCACGCCGTGCTGGAGGACGAGCGCTACCGGGCCCTGAAGCGGCAGCCGCTGGAAATGCACTTCCAGTACATCCGCTCGAACGACCGGGCCGGCGGCTACGACTTCTTCCAGCTGACGGCCGGGCCCGAGCCCCTGGCCCAGGCGGCGCGCCATCTCGGCCTGCCCGACCAGGAGCCCCTGCCGGCATGAGTGTGTTCATTGCGCCCCGGCCGCCGCCCCTGCCCAAGAAGGGCTCGCTCTACCAGTACCTGCGCATCGGCCTGCGCTCGGCCCTGTCGATGTTCGTGGAGGGCTCCTACGGCACCTTGCAGGTGGGCCACATCCGCCTGCCCACCCTGCCGCTGGGCCGGAAGCGCTCGCTGTTCATCCTGCGGGCCTTCGACGTCCTGCGCGAGGTGCTGGTGCGCCGGGCCGCCGACTTCCCCAAGAGCATGCTGATGGGGTCGATGCTGAACCAGCTGCTGGGCGACGGCATCTTCGTCTCCAACGGCGAGGTCTGGCGCCGCCAGCGCCGGATGATGGATCCCGCCTTCTCGGTCGCGCGCATCCGCGAGGTGTTCCCGATGATGCGCGACGCGGCCGAAGCGGCCGTGCAGCGGCTGGACGAACGGCTGGCGGGGGCCGGGGCCGGCGAGCCGGTGATGATGGACGTGGAGACCACCCACTTCACCGGCGACATCATCTTCCGCACCATCTACTCCGAGCCGATCACGGCCGGGCGCTCGCAGGACATCTTCCAGGCCTTCGAGACCTTCCAGGACATCGGCTACGGCCACGGCTTCCTGAGGCTGCTGCGTGTTCCCACGAGCCTCCTGCCGGGCGCCGGACGGGGGGCGCGCGCGGCCCGGCGCATCCGCATGCACCTGAAGCGGCCGCTGGACGCGCGGCTCAAGGCCCTGCGCGAGGGCCGGCCCACGCCCCGGGACGACATCCTGGCCTCGCTGATCGCCGCGGTGGACCCCGAGACCGGAACCAGCTTCGACGAGACCGAGCTGCTGGACCAGATCGCGGTGCTGTTCCTGGCCGGCCACGAGACCTCGGCCAGCACCCTGGCCTGGGCCATGTACCTGTTGGCCAGCTGCCCGCACCTGCAGGAGCGGGTCCACGCCGAGGCCGTACAGGTGTTCGGCGACCGGCCGGCCCAGTTCGGCGACATCAAGAAGCTGGCCTTCACCCGCGACGTGGTGCGCGAGACCCTGAGGCTCTATCCGCCCGTCGCCTTCGTGGCCCGCGATTCCAGCCGGGAGGAGAAACTGGGGAACCGCGTCGTGCCCCCCCACTCGGTGATGTTCATACCGCTGTGGCTGCTGCACCGGCACCGCGAGCATTGGCCGGAACCCGACGGTTTCGACCCCGACCGCTTCGAGCGCGACGACTCCCAGGAGGCCATCCGCTGCGCCTACATGCCCTTCAGCATGGGCCCGCGGGTCTGCGTGGGCGCCTCGTTCGCCATGCAGGAGACGGTGCTCTACGTCGCCTGGCTGATCCGCCATTTCCGCTTCAGCCCGCTGCCCGGCCACACGCCCCAGCCGGTGTCGCGCCTGACCCTGAGGTCCTTGAACGGCATCCCGCTGATCGTGGAACGGCGCGAATAGGGCGTGCTATCAGGGGACATGCCCCTCCGACTCGACCCCGGAACCCGCCTGGTGGCGGCGACTCACAACCCCGGCAAGGCGCGCGAGCTGCACGTGCTGCTGGGCGGCCGTTTCGACGTGATCTCGGCCGGCCAGCTCGGCCTGCCCGAGCCCGACGAGCCGGAGACCACCTTCGTCGGCAACGCCATGATCAAGGCCCGCGCAGCGGCCAGGGCCAGCGGCCTGGTCGCCCTGGCCGACGACTCGGGGATTTCGGTGGCGGCGCTGGACGGCCAGCCGGGGGTGCATTCGGCCCGCTGGGCGGGGCCCGAGAAGGACTTCGACCTGGCCATGCGCAAGGTCGAGCAGCGGCTCGACGAGACCGGTTCGGACGACCTGGCGGCCTGGTTCACCAGCGCCCTGGCGGTGGCCTGGCCCGACGGGCCGGTGGTGGTGGTCGAGGGCCGGATCGACGGGACCCTCACCTTCCCCGGACGCGGGACCTTCGGCTTCGGCTACGATCCGATCTTCGTGCCGGAGGGCTTCGACAAGACCTTCGGCGAGCTGACCAGCGACATCAAGGACCGCATCAGCCACCGCGCGCGGGCGTTCGAGAAGCTGAAGGCGGCGCTGTTTTGACCCTGTCCCCGCGGACCCCGGTCCGCCCGCTGCCGCGTCCTCGCTCCAGCGACGCCCCGCCGGTCGCGGTCTATGTCCATTGGCCCTACTGCGCCCGCATCTGCCCCTATTGCGACTTCAACGTGGTGCGCGACCGCGGCCAGGGCGAGCAGCAGGCGCTCCTGGCCGGCGCCATCCTGGCCGACCTGCAGGGACACCGCTCGCTGACCGGCCCGCGCCGGCTGGTCTCGGTCTATCTGGGCGGGGGGACGCCCTCGCTGCTGCCGCCGGAATGGGCCGAGGCGATCATCGGCATGGCCACCAACCTCTGGCCCACCGACGGGCCGGTCGAGGTGACGCTGGAGGCCAATCCCACCGACGCCGAGGCCGGCCGCTTCGCCGCCTTCGCCGCGGCCGGGGTGAACCGGCTGTCGCTGGGCCTGCAGGCGCTGGACGAGGAGGCCCTGCGCTTCCTGGGGCGCAACCATACGGTCAAGGAAGGGGTCCGCGCCGCCATGATCGCGCGGGCGGCCTTCCCGCGCCTGTCGCTGGACCTGATCTACGCCCGGCCGGGCCAGACCCCCTGGGCCTGGGCGGCCGAGTTGGAAGCCGCAACCTCGCTGGGCGCCGAGCACATCTCGCCCTACCAGCTGACCATCGAGGACGGCACGGCCTTCGGCCGCGCGGTGCGACGCGGCCAGTGGACGCCGCCCGATCCCGACACGGCGGCGGCCATGTTCGCCACGACCCAGGAGGTGCTGACCGCCCGGGGCTTCGAGGCCTACGAGGTCTCCAACCACGCGCGCGGCGAGGGCGCGCGCTCGCGCCACAACCTCGCCTACTGGCGCGGCCACGACTACGTCGGGGTCGGGCCCGGCGCCCATGGGCGGCTCACCCTGAACGGCGTGCGCACCGCGGTCCGCGCGGCGGCCCGGCCCGCCGACTACCTCCGGGAGGTGCGCGAGTCCGAACTGGGCTGGGCCGAGCGCGAGGCCTTGAGCGAGCGCCAGGCCGCCGAGGAGCGCCTGTTGATGGGGTTGCGCACGCTGGAAGGCGTGGCGCTGGCCGAACTGCGGCCGCTGGGCCTGGAGCGCGGCAGCCCCAAGCTCGCCGAGCTGGGCGAGGCGGGCCTGATCCGCCTGGACGATGGCCGCCTGATCGCCACGGCCGACGGCCGGCTGGTGCTGGACCGGGTGACGCTGGAGCTCACCACCGCGGGCGGCGGGTGAGGATTTCGCCCGCGGCGCCTGCCAAACGCGCCCCGGAATGCTTAGGTGTTGGGCGATGAGCGACAGCCAGCGCTTTCCCGTGGCGGCCCACGTCCTCGCCTATCTGGCGCACAAGGACGCGATCTCGGCCGCCTCGGCGGTGTGCTCGAACGAGCTGGCCCAATCGGTGGCCACCAATCCGGTGGTGGTCCGGCGGGTGACCGCCCTGCTGGCCCGCGCGGGCCTGATCTGCACCCGCCGCGGCGCCTCGGGCGGCGCCTGGCTGGCCCGCCCGGCGGCCGAGATCGGCCTGGACGCCGTGCTCCGGGCGGTGAACGGCAGCGCTCACATGGGCGTGCCGCCGGTGGGCTCCAAGGCCTGCCCCGTGGGCGAGCGCCTGCCCGGCGCGGTCCGGGCCGCCATCGCCGCCGCCAACGACGCCGCCGCCCGCCAGCTCGGCCGGGTGAGCGTGGCGGACCTGCTCGCCGCGGAGTAGTCCTCCGCTTCCGACCAAGCTTGCGGCCCGCGCGCGGGCCGGTCAGAAGGGGGCCTTCACGGACCTCCCGGGAGGAGACGCATGGCGGACGAAGGCTACGACATGCCCAAGGGCGACCTGATGGCTGGCCGCAAGGGCGTGGTCATGGGCGTCGCCAACAAGGACTCCATCGCCTGGGGCATCGCCTGCCAGCTGGCCGCCCAGGGCGCGGAGATGGCCTTCACCTACCAGGGCGAGGCGCTCGAGCGCCGGGTCCGGCCCCTGGCCGAGAGCATCGGGGTCAAGACCCTGATCGAGGCCGACGTCACCTCAGACCCGGCCATGGACAAGGCCTTCGCCGAGGTCGAGGCGGCCTTCGGCAAGATCGACTTCCTGGTCCACGCCATCGCCTACGCCGACAAGAGCCAGATCTCCGGATCGTTCGTGGAGAACACCACCCGAGAGGGCTTCATGCTGGCCATGAACATCTCGGCCTACAGCTTCGTCGACGTCTCGCGCCGGGCGGCGCGGATCATGAACGAGGGCGGCTCGATCATCTGCCTCACCTACCTGGGCTCGGAGCGCACCATCCCCAACTACAACATGATGGGCGTGGCCAAGGCGGCGCTGGAGGCCTCGACCCGCTACATCGCCCGCGACCTGGGCCCCCACAAGATCCGGGTGAACGCCGTCTCGGCCGGCCCCCGCCGCACCCTGTCGCTGGCCGGCATCCAGGACGGGCGCAAGATGATCGCGCGCGGCCGCAGCTGGTCGCCGCTGCGCGAGGACACCTCGATGGAGGGCATCGCCGGCTGCGCCCTGTGGCTGCTCTCCGACCTGGGCCGCTCGACCACCGGCGAGGTGATCCACGTCGACGCCGGCTTCCATATCGTCGGCCTGCCCGTGGGGCTGGACGAGGAAGGCTAGCGCCCGGCCGGCCGCTTCAACGCCACATAGAGGGCTCCGTCCCCGCCGTGGCGGCGGTCGGCCGCCGAGACGCCGGCCACGATGCCGCGCAGCCTCGCGTCGGCCAGCCATTCGGGCGCGCGCCGGCGCAGCACCCCGCCGCCCGAGCGGCCCTGGCCGGTGATCACCAGCACGGCGCGGCACCCCTGCAGCTGGGCCTGGACGACGAAACGCTCCAAGGCGTCGCGGGCGCGGTCCTGGTCAAGGCCGTGCAGGTCGAGCCGCGCGCCGATCGGCTCGCGCCCGATGACGATCCGCCGGGCGCGGTTGGGCTCGATGGGATGCAGCGCGGCGGGAATTCGGCGGGCCGCAGGCGCGGTGGGACGATGCGGCTCGGGCTCGGGCGCCGCCCGCATCTGGGCGACCGGCCGGGCCGGCGGCTCCGGCTCGGGCGGCAGGACACGGCCGGCGAACGGGCGGACGGTGGAAGCCACCACGCGCCAGAGCCGGCTTTCTTCCGGTTTCAGGGACCGCTGCTTCATCTGGGCGCCAGCCGATAGACGATCAGGCGGTGGCGCACGAGCCCCGCTTCCCGCCCGGCGTCTGGGCCGAGGCCGACATAGAGGTCCGCCCGCGCCGGCCCCTTGATCGCCGAGCCGACGTCCAGCGCCGCCACGATGCGGCGATAGCCCCGGCCCGCGCCCTCGAGCCGGGGATCAGCGGCGTCGATCCACAACAGCTCGCCCATGGGGTGGAAGGCCGGATCGGCCGCCACCGCCCGGCCAGGCGGAAGTTCGACCCCCGCCGCGCCCTGGGGCGGACGGCCGTCGTCGGGCTGGACGCGGAAGAAGACGTAGCGCGGGTCCTGGTCCATCAGGGCCTCGGCCTCGTCGCCTCTGTGTTCGGCCAGCCAGTCGGAGATGCCCTGGCCGGAGGTGCGGCGGTCGTCGAGGATGCCCTTCTCGCGCATCACCCGGCCGATCGGCGCGAAGGTCTTCCCGTTGGAGCCGGCGTAGACGGCCTTCTGGCGGGTCCCGTCGTCCATCTGGAGCACGCCCGATCCCTGCACCTGCAGGAAGAACAGGTCCTCGGGCTTCAGCCAGGCCAGGGCGTCATCGGAGGGCGCGGCGTTGATCGCGGCCCGATCCTCGCTGGCCAGGACCGGATCGGCGGGCAGGGGGCGCAGCGGCGCGGTGAACGGCGGATCGGCCGACCGGCGGGCCTCGTAGACGGGGGTGTAGTAGGCGGTGAGCAGGCCCTCGTCGGGCAGGGCCTCCAGCGCGAACCAGCGTTCGATGAACCGCCGCGCGTCGGCGTCGCTGCGGGGCCTTTCGCGCGCCAGGTCATGGCAGGCGTCGACGTAGGGCCCGCCGCGCACGCGGCAGGCGGCGCCGAGGGCGGCCAGCGCCGCCAGATGGTCCTCGTCCGCCCATCCCGGCAGCTCGGACCAGGACACCGCGCGCGGCCGCGCGGCCGCTGGCGGGGGAAGGGAGGGACGTCGGTGGACCTGTGGGCGATGGCGGACCGGCGCGGGCGGCGGCGGGGTCGTGGCGCAGGCGGCCAGCGCCAGCAGGCAGGCGGCCGCGAGGAGACGGCGCGGCCAGCCCATCACGCCTCGGCGGCGTCCACTCTGACCAGGGTCCAGTTGGGGTCGCGGCTGGAAAGGTCGCGCTCGAAGGTCCAGGTCTCGGCGGTGCGCCGCTCCGCCGAGGCCTCCTGGCCGCCGGCGGCCTTGGTGCGGCTGACGAACTCGCCCAGGAACCTCACCTTGATCCGAGCCCGGTCGCCGTCGACCTCGCTGGTCTCCAGGTCGGTCCGCGGCGGATGCACGAAATCGATGCTCTCGCTCTTGCCCTCGGCCTCGCGCGCGGCGATGGCCGCCTCGAAGCGGTCCATCACCTGGGGCGCCAGCAGGCCCTTGAGCGTGGCGCGGTCGCCGGCGGCGAAGGCGCGCACGATCATCTGGTAGGCCGAGCGGGCGCCATCGAGGAACTTGTCCATGTCGAAGGCGGGATCGCGCGCTTTCACGGCGGCCAGGCCCCCAAGCTCGACGTCGCCTGCGGCCCGATCGGGCTGGACGGGCGCATGCTCGGCCGGGACCCCAGCCGTCGCCGGCTGCGGATCGTCGGTCGGCTGGCGGCCGACGCGCCGGCCCAGGACCGCATAGAGGTTATAGAGCACCACTGCGGCCAAAAGGGCGAAGATCACCAGAACGAACAGCTGCACCGGGCTCACATCCACGAGGTCCTTCGAACCAGCTATATAGAGAGCCGTTCACGCCACGTCAGCGGCGTTGCGTGCACGCGCCGCCACATGCTAGCTGCGCGGCTTGCCTTTTGAAGCCCGGTTGCACCCCGGGCGCAGCGATCCGGGCCCATGACGATGACCGACACCAACCAAGGCGACCTGGGCCCCGGCGGGGTCGATCCCAACCAGGCTCCCGGCATCCGCGTCCTGGCCCAGTTCATCCGCGACCTCTCCTTCGAGAACCCGCATGCGCCCGATTCCCTGCAGATGGGCGGCAATCCGCCCCAGATGGACGTCGGCGTCGAGATGAACGCCCGCGCCCGGCCCGACGGCCTGTTCGAGGTCGACCTCAAGCTGACCACCTCGGCCCAGCGCGAGGGCGCCGCGGTGTTCCACTGCGAGCTGCTCTATGGCGGCCTGTTCCAGATCGCCGGCGTGCCCGACAGCGAGATGGAGCCGGTGCTGATGACCGAGTGTCCGCGGTTCCTGTTCCCCTTCGCCCGGCACATCGTGTCGGAGCTGTCGGCCCAAGGCGGCTTCCCGCCCTTCATGCTGGACCCCATCGACTTCACCGGGATCTACATGGCCCAGAAGGCCCAGGGCCAGGTGGTGAGCGGCCCGCCGCCGACGCAGTGAGCGCGGCCCTCGGCCGCAATCATCTTGCGAACTTCAGATTCACCACGCTAGGCCTCGTCCAGGCCCAGCTCGGCCCACAGGCCCCCGCCCTTCAGGGCGGTCTTGATGAAATCCGCGTGCGCGGCGCGCTCGGTCTCGGTCGATCGCGGCGCCAGCGGCCTTGGCCGGGCGCCGTAACTGTTGCGCTGGGCGACCTGGAGGGCGGCGACCGCCACGACCTTGGGGGCCAGGTCCAGCCCCCGCTCCTTGCCGCCCGACAGCTCCAGATAGACCGCCGCCAGCAGCCGGCAGTCGATCAGCGCCCCATGTTTCTCGCGCTCGGCCAGCGAGATCTTGAAGCGCTTACAGAGCGCATCCAACGAGTTGTACATGCCGGGGAAGCGCTTCTGGGCCATCCCCAGGGTGTCGATCCACTGGGTGTCCGGCAGCAGGCGCCGGCTGGCCAGCCCCAGCTCGTGGTTGACGAAGTTTCGGTCGAAGCCGGCGTTGTGGGCGATCAGCGGGGCGTCGGCCACGAACTCGAGGAACTCGTCGCTGACCTCCTCGAAACGCGGCTTGCCCCTGAGGAAATCGATGGAGATGCCGTGCACGGCCTGGGCCTCGGGATCGATCTCGCGGCAGGGGTCGATGTAGCGGTGGAAGTGGCGGCCGGTGGGGATGAAATCCTCCAGCTCCAGGCAGGCCACCTCGATCAGCCGGTGGCCGGTGCGTGGATCAAGACCGGTGGTCTCGGTGTCGAGGACGATCTCGCGGGCCATGCCGATTCAATGCGACGCTTCGCGGGGCGCCGCAAGGGTCAGGCGGGGCGCCAGGCCGGGTCGCGCACGGTCCGGAGAATCTGCCGCACCTGGCTCCGGGCGTGATCCAGCCCCTGGCCGGTGTCGACGACGAAGTCGGCGCGGGCGCGCTTTTCCGCGTCGGGGATCTGGCGGGCGATCAGGCTGTCGAGCTTGCTGGCGCTCATGCCGGGCCGCTCCAGCACCCGCTGGCGCTGGACGTGGGCGGGCGCGCTCGCCACCACCACCGCGTCCAGCCCCTCTTGCGCGCCGGTCTCGAACAGCAGCGGCACGTCCAGGACCACCACGTCGGCGCCGTCCCTGCGCGCCGCGGCCAGGAAGGTGTCGCGGGACCGCGCCACCAGCGGATGGACGATCCCCTCCAGCCGCGCCAGCGCCTCGGGATCCCTGCCGACCTCGCCGGCCAGGACCTGGCGGTCGACCGCGCCCTCCTTGACCGCGCCCGGGAAGGCCGCGCCGATCGGCGCCACGGCCGCGCCGCCCCGGGCGTAGAGGGCGTGCACCGTGGCGTCGGCGTCGTGCACCTTGACGCCTTCCTCGGCGAACATGCGCGCGGTGGTGGACTTGCCCATGCCGATCGAGCCGGTCAGGCCAAGCACGATCATCAGCTTGCGCCCAGGGCCTGTTCGCAGAGGCCGCGGACATCGACGTCCGGCGCCGGCCGGCCGAACAACGCCTCGAAGCAGGGCCGCGTCTGGCCGATCAGCATGGCCAGGCCGTCGGCGCTCGGCAGGCCGAGCCTTTCGGCCTCCCGCAGCAGCCCGGTCCGCAGGGGCCGGTAGACCATGTCCATGATCACCGCGCCCCGCGGCGCGGTCTCCAGCGACAGCTGCAGCGGCGGCTGACCGGCCATGCCGAGCGAGGTGGCGTTGATCACCGCCGCGGCGCCGTCCAGCGCCTGGGCCGCTTCGCCCCAGCCGCAGACCATCACCCGGCCGTCGCCGGCCGCGATCGCCTTGGCCCGCTCGACCGAACGGTTGACCAGACGCACGCTCGGCGCGCCGGCGGCGAGCAAGGCCGCCACCGCCCCCCGCGCGGCGCCGCCCGCGCCCAGCACCACCACCGGCCCGGCATCGGGATTGAATCCGGCCTGGCCCAGGGCTTCCAGCAGTCCGAGGCCGTCGGTGTTGTCGGCGCGGACCTGGCCGTCCCTGAACACCAGCAGATTCGCCGCGCCGGCGCGCTCGACCGCCGGACTGCGCACGTCGGCAAGGGCCGCCGCCGGTTCCTTGAACGGGATGGTGACGTTCACGCCCAGCGCCGCCCCGCCCGCAAGCCCTCTCACCAGGCTGGCGAAGCTGTCCGCCGTGGCCGGCAGGGCGAGATAGACCGCGTCCAGTCCGGCCGCCTCGATCCAGGCGTTGTGGATCACCGGGCTCAGCGAATGGCGGACCGGGTCGCCGACCACGCCGGCGATCAGGGTCTGGGCGGTGATGTCCCGGCTCATATGCCCAGCACCCCGTGCCGGCGCAGCAGGTCGAGCAGGCCCAGCATCGGCAGGCCGAGGATGGTGAAGTAGTCGCCCTCGATGCGGCTGAACAGCTGCACGCCGATGTCCTCCAGCCGGTAGCAGCCGACGGAGGACAACACGCCCTCGCCCTCGCGGGCCAGATAGGCGTCGAGGAAGTCGTCGGAGAACGGCCGCATCCACAGGGTCGCGGTCTGCACCTCGCGCCAGATCGGCTGGCCGTGCTGGGCCACCACCACTGCGGCGTGGAGCTTGTGGGCGCGGCCGCGCAGGCGCTTCAGCCGCTCGCGGGCCTCCTCGAGGCTTTCCGGCTTGTCGATCAGCTCGCCGTCCAGATCGAGCGTCTGGTCCGCGCCGATGACCAGGGCCTCGCCGCCCCGGACGCGCACGGCCTTCAGCTCGGCCAGGGCGTCGGCGACATCGCGCGGCCCCAGCCCCTCGCCCAGCAGCGCGGCCTTGGCCGCCGCCTCGTCCACGCCCGCCGCCCTGGCGGTGAAGCTCACGCCGGCGCCCTGCAGCAGCGACCGGCGCGAGGCGCTGGTGGAGGCAAGCACCACGTCCGGGGCGCCAGCCGGGTTCATGCGATGATCTCCGCCACGTGTCCCTGGCGGGCGCTGAGCAGGTTGATCACGGCCGCGGCGGTTTCTTCCACCGAGCGGCGGGTGACGTCGATCACCGGCCAGCGGTGGCGTTCGAAGAGGCGCCGGGCCCGCACGATCTCCTCGCGCACGGCCTCTTCCTCGACATAGGCGCTCTCGCGCTCCTCGCGCAGGCTCAGGAGCCGGTTGCGGCGGATCTGCAGCAACCGGTCGGGCGAGACGGTCAGGCCGACGATCAGCGGGTTGTTCAGCTCGAACAGCCGCGCCGGCGGCTCCGTGCCCGGCACCAGGGGGATGTTGGCGGCCCGCACCCCGCGGTGGGCCAGGTAGATCGAGGTCGGGGTCTTGGAGGTGCGGCTGACCCCCACCAGCACCACGTCGGCCGCTTCCAGGTCGGTGTTGGCCTGGCCGTCGTCGTGGGCCATGGCGAAGTTCAAAGCGTCCATCCGCTCGAAATAGCCGGCGTCCAGGGTGTGTTGGGCGCCCACCCGCTTGGAGAGCGAGGCGCCGAGATAGCGCCCGAGCACGGTGACCAGAGGATCCAGCGCGGCGATGCAGGTCATGTCGATCTCGCGACAGCCCGCTTCGAGCTGGGCGCGCAGGTCCTTGTCGACGATGGTGTGCAGCACAACGCCCGGCGCGCCGGCGATCTCGGCCAGCACCCGCTCGAGCTGCCGGGTGGAGCGGACCAGGGCGAAGATGTGCTCGATGGGCAGGACGTCGTCGAAGCGGGCACAGACCGCGCGGGCCATGGCGTTGAGCGTCTCGCCGGTGGAGTCCGACACCAGGTGGACGTGGAAGTAGGTGGCGAGGCGGGGACTGGAGGTCATGGTTCGCCGGGCCTTCTGTGGACAAGCCCGGGAATTCGGGCGGGCGGCTCTGTGCGGCGAGGTGGAAGAAAGCGGCCGCGGCGGCCTTTGCCAAGGCCCCTGTCGAGAACCGGCCTCTCCGTCCCGCGATTTTGCACGGATTGGCGGCCCCAGGGACGCTCAACAGCCGAGCCTGTCCAGCGGTCCGGGACGGGCGGCGGCGTTAACCTTTCATTCACCATGCGGGTTAGGGATTCGTTAAGGGTTTCCAAGCCTTCGCCATCCGTCCCCGGTTTCCACAGACCGGCGCGTCCCGGGGACGAAACGCCAAAATGCCTGCGGATAAGACCCTCCGAGGGCGGAGGGCACGGCGGCTGTCCACGGTTCCAGCCCCCCTACTTCCCCCTCTGATCTCTTGAATCTCTTCTTAGGAATGAAGAGGCAGGACCCCCCTCCCTGTTGGACAAGTCAGGGCTGGGCGAACTAGGAGAGCGGCATGACCGATGCGGCCAAGCCCCTCTTGCTCCGCGCCCTGGCGGGCGAAGTCCTGCCGAGGCCCCCGATCTGGCTGATGCGCCAGGCCGGCCGCTATCTGCCCGAATATCGCGAGCTGAGGAGCCGGGCGAAGGACTTCATCCGCTTCTGCCTGAGCCCGGACATGGCGGCCGAGGCGACGCTGCAGCCCATGCGGCGCTTCCCGCTGGATGCGGCCATCGTCTTCGCCGACATCCTGCTGATCCCCCTGGCGCTGGGTCAGAAGGTCTGGTTCGAGGAAGGCGAGGGCCCCAGGCTCGGGCCGCTGCCCAAGGTCGCGGATCTGAGGCTGGCGCTCGACGGCGCGCTGGCCCTGCTGGCCACGGTCGGCGAGACCCTGGCCGACGTGCGCGAGGAGCTGGAGCCGCATCGGGCCCTGATCGGCTTCGCCGGCGCGCCGTGGACGGTGGCCACCTACATGATCGAGGGCGGCTCCAGCCGCGATCGCAGCAAGGCCCGGGCCCTGGCCGTTTCCGACCCGGGCCAGGTCGACGCCCTGATCGAGGTGCTGGTCGAAGCCACCGCCCGCTATCTCGAGCTGCAGGCAGCCTCGGGAGCGGACGTCCTGAAGCTGTTCGACAGCTGGACCGACCTTCTGCCGGAGGACGAGTTCGAGCGCCTGGTGACCCAGCCCCATGCCCGCATCGTGGCGCGGCTGCGCCAGGCGGGGGTGACCCAGCCGGTGATCGGCTTCCCCAGGGGGTGCGGGGCGCTGGTGGAAGGCTATGCCGAGCGGGCGGGGGTGGACGCGGTGGCGCTGGACGTCCAGGCGCCGTTCGCCTTGGGCCAACGCCTGCAGAGGCGCCTGACCATCCAGGGGGCGCTGGATCCCCTGCTGCTGAGGGCCGGGGGCGAGGCGCTGGACCGCCGGGTGCGGAGCATGCTCGAGGCCTGGAGCCCGGGTCCCTACGTGTTCAATCTCGGCCACGGCATCCTGCCCGACACGCCGCCGGCGAACGTCGCGCGCGTGGTGGAGCTGGTCACCGGCTTCGGAGCCAGCCGATGAGCGCACGGCGGATCGCCGTGGTGGTGCTGAACCTCGGCGGGCCCGACAGCCTGGAGGCGGTGCGGCCGTTCCTGTTCAACCTGTTCAAGGACCCGGCGATCATGCCCCTGCCGGCGCCGGTGAGGCTGGCGGTGGCCGCCTTGATCTCGGCCCGGCGGGGCAAGCTGGCCAGGGGCAACTACGCTCATATGGGCGGTTCGTCGCCCCTCCTGAAGGAGACCCGGGCCCAGGCCGACGCGCTGTCGCTGTCGCTGGCCCGGCGCCTGCCGGACGACGAGGTCCGCACCTTCATCGCCATGCGCTACTGGCGCCCGTTCACCGAGGCGGCGGCGCGCGAGGTGGAGGCCTTCGGGCCGGACGAGGTGGTGATCGTGCCGCTCTATCCGCAGTTCTCCTCGGCCACGACCGGCTCGTCGCTGAAGGCGTGGGAGAAGGCCTACAGGGGCCCGGGCCGGGTGCGGGCCGCCTGCTGCTGGTTCGAGCTGGACGGCCTGGTCGCCGCGCACGTGGAGCGGATCCGGCGCTGCTGGGAGGCCGCCGGCAAACCCGAGAAGGTGCGGGTGCTGTTCTCGGCTCACGGCCTGCCCGAGCGCGACATCGAGAAGGGCGACCCCTACCGCTGGCAGGTCGAGCAGACCTGCGCCGCGATCGCGGCCCGGCTGCAGTGGCCGTGGGACTTCCGGGTCTGCTACCAGAGCCGGGTCGGGCCCCTGAAATGGATCGGGCCGTCGACGCCCGAGGCGATCGCTGAGGCCTGCGAGGACGGCATGAACGTGCTGGTCGATCCGGTCGCCTTCGTCTCCGAGCATGTCGAGACCCTGGTCGAGCTCGACCGCGACTACGCCGAGCTGGCGGACCTGCATGGCTGCGACGTCTATCTGCGCGCGCCGACGGTGAGCGCCGAGCCGGTGTTCATCGACGCCTTGGCCGACGTGGCCGTCCGGGCCCTTGGCCGCGCGTCCGGGACTGAACCCGACGGCCGGGCCTGCGAGAGCGGCTGGCGCGGCTGCCCGTTGCAGGGCCGGGCGGCATGATCGCCTTCCTGCTCGGCCAATACGACCTGGCGCGCGGGCTGCACATCATCGCCGTCATCGCCTGGATGGCGGGGCTGCTCTATCTGCCGCGGCTCTACGTCTACCACTCCAGGACCGCCGTCGGCTCGGAGACCGACCAGACCTTCCAGGTGATGGAGCGCCGCCTGCTGCGCGGGATCACGAATCCGGCGATGATCGTCGCCTATGTCTTCGGCGCCTGGCTGATCTGGATCGACGGCCACGCCCGCGGCTGGGGCTTCCTGCTGAAGCCCTGGATGCTGACCAAGATCGTCGGGATTGTATTCCAGACCGGCTGGCACCATTTCCTGGGCCGGGCCCGCAAGGCCTTCGCCCGGGGCGAGCGGCCCCATTCGGAACGCTTCTGGCGCCTGACCAACGAGCTGCCGTTCGTGGCGGCGATCGTCATGGTGCTGGCGGTCACCACCGAATTCGGCAACTGAATCGGAGCCGGCTGCGTCTCAAGCGCCGCTTGACCTCGATCCTCGCCTGTGGTTCCCCTTCGTCGGCGCGGAAGTCTCCGCGCTCCCGCCTCCCAAGACGCCCTATCGCCGAGCCTCTCCGAGGGAGGGCGACACGAGCGTCAAACCCTGACTTTCATAACTGCCCGGCGCCCCCGCCACAGCGGGATTCCG
This sequence comes from Caulobacteraceae bacterium, assembly GCA_025450315.1. Taxonomy (GTDB): domain Bacteria; phylum Pseudomonadota; class Alphaproteobacteria; order Caulobacterales; family Caulobacteraceae; genus JANWHQ01. The sequence continues at coordinate 863 of JANWHQ010000015.1, read as the reverse complement.
CCGGAGCCAGACCTCCCAGGTCTCATTCCATGCCAGATGAATCCCCTCTCGACGACCTGACCGACACGGCCGCCGCGCCCGTGCTCGAGGAGAATGCTCCCGACGCGAACGAGGAAGACGACGGCCCGTCTCCGGTCGAAACCATGGGCCTGAAGCGCATGTCGCTGCAGGAGCTCAAGGACAAGACCCCCACCGACCTGCTGGCCTTCGCCGAGGCGCTCGAGCTCGAGAACGCCAACTCGATGCGCAAGCAGGACATGATGTTCTCGATCCTCAAGACGCTGGCCGACGGCGGGGTCGAGATCTCGGGCGGCGGCACGCTGGAGGTGCTGCAGGACGGTTTCGGCTTCCTGCGCAGCCCCGAGGCCAATTACCTGTCCGGCCCGGACGACATCTATGTCTCGCCCTCGCAGATCCGCCGCTACGGCCTGCGCACGGGCGACAGCGTCGAGGGCGGCGTGCGCGCGCCCCGCGAAGGCGAGCGCTACTTCGCCCTGGTGAAGGTCGACACCATCAACTTCGAGGATCCCGACCAGGTCCGCCACAAGGTCCACTTCGACAACCTGACGCCCCTCTATCCGGAGGAGCGGCTGAAGATGGAGATCGAAGACCCGACGCTGAAGGACAAGTCCGGCCGGGTCATCGACATCGTGGCCCCGCTGGGCAAGGGCCAGCGCTGCCTGATCGTCGCCCCCCCGCGGGTCGGCAAGACGGTGATGCTGCAGAACATCGCCAAGTCGATCGCGGCCAACCATCCCGAGTGCTACCTGATCGTGCTCCTGATCGACGAGCGGCCCGAGGAAGTCACCGACATGCAGCGCACCGTGAAGGGCGAGGTGATCTCCTCGACCTTCGACGAGCCG
>JANWHQ010000014.1 GCA_025450315.1 Caulobacteraceae bacterium | reverse complement strand
GCCCAGGTCGGTGTGCACGCGGGGCGGCGCGCCCCCGGACCCCCACGCCTGTGCCTGGGCCTGTGCTCCCAGCGGCAGGGCCAGGGCCCCGACCGCAGCGGCCGAGACCATCGCCTTCTTCAACAGGTGTCCCATAGGATACTCCTCAGAGTTTCGGCGATCGCCGCGGACGCCCCGCCCGGGGTCCGACGCCGCTTCGCCCGAGCTTCGGTATGGTGAACGCCGCGCCCCGCGGATCGTTCGGCCGGAACCGGGTCCCAATGCGAAGCGGGAACAGGCGGCGATCGCGACATTCGCGCCCGATCACGAGCCTTCATTCAGCAGCCGGCGAGATGAACCCCGGCTGAACCGTAGCCGGAGGGCCAGGGCCTGCGTCCGAGGTGGATCGGAGCCGCTACGGCTACGCTGCGTCGGGTAGTCCACATAAAACGCTACAGCCAAGCTCGAATGGCCGCCCCAGGCCTGATAGCGGATTGGCCATGTTGGGCAGCAAGCAATGCCTCGCGCGCGCGGCCGAACTCGAGCGCCGCGCCGAGGCGGCCATGAATGCGGCGGCCAAGGCGGACTTCATCAAGGCGGCGGAGGGTTGGCGCGACCTGGCCCGGCGGACAGCCACGCTGGAGCGCCGCGAGGGACGCTGCCAGGACTGAGTCGAGCCGGGTCGGCCACCAATGGCACGAATCCCAGGCTTGGGCGTTTGAGCCGCGCCAAACCTTGGAGACGCCGATGCGCATCACCCTGACGGCCATGGCCCTCGCCGCCGCGGTCCCCTGCCTGGCGGCGGAGCCCACGGCGCTGCGCGAGACCTTCGGCAACACCATCGTCTCGACCTATCCGGACGGACGCCAGGCCGAGCTCTGGCTGCATCCCGACGGCAGCTACGACGCTGAAGGCCGCAGGCACGACCGTTCGAAGGGACACTGGAAGATCAAGGGCGAGAAGCTTTGCCTGAAGCAGTCCCACCCGTTCCCCTTCCCCTTCACCTACTGCACGCCCCTGATGCAGGGCGAGATCGGAACCAGCTGGACCGGCAAGGCGGTGACCGGCGAACACATCCGCATCCAGCTGGTGCGCGGCATGGTGGATCCCGCCAAGAGCGAAGGCTGACGCTTCAGGCCGCGCCGAGCCTGAGGTCGGCCAGCACGCCGCACGCCAGGTCGGGCAGGTCCTCGGCGATCAGGCCCGGACCGAACAGCGCGCCGGCCCGCCCATGGATCCAGGCGCCGGCGCAGGCCGCCTCGAAGGCGGTCATGCCCTGGGCCAGCAGCCCGCCGATGAATCCGGCCAGCACGTCGCCCGAGCCGGCGGTGGCGAGCCACGGCGCGCCGGACCCATTCACCGCGGCCCGGCCGTCCGGCGCGGCGATCACCGTGTCGGGCCCCTTCAGCAGCACGACCGCTCCCGCCCGCGCCGCCGCGGCGCGCGCGGCGGCGATCCGGTCGTGGGACCCGTTCAGGAGTCCCGGAAACACGCGCTCGAACTCGCCCGGATGCGGCGTGATCACGTCGCCCGCGCCCAGCGCCGCGAACAGCGCCTCGGGGTCGTCCTTGAAGACCGTCAGGGCGTCGGCGTCGACCACCAGGGCCGCGCCGGCGCCGGCCAGGGCCAGCAGGTTGGCGCGGGTGGCGGCGTTGACGCCGGCCGCCGGGCCGATCACCGCGGCGCGGGCCTTGGCGGCGGCTTCGGCCAGGCGCTCGGGGCTGGCGAAAGGGGTCAGCATAACCGCTTCCAGATGGGCGGCGTTGACCATCACCGCCTCGGGCGGCGACAGCACGGTCACCAGGCCCGCGCCGATGCGGAGCCCTCCGCGCGCGGCGAGGCGCGCGGCGCCGGTATGGGTCATGGCGCCGGACACCACCACCAGGGAGCCCCGCGAATGCTTGTGGGCCATGGCGTCGGGCCAGGGGAAGGCGGCCGACCACAGCCCCGGGCCGTTCTCGAACAGGGCGGCGCCTGACGGCTCGGCGAGGCCGATGTCGGCGACGACGACCTCGCCGCAGAAGCCGCGGGCCGGCTCCAGCAGATGCGCCGGCTTCTTCCTGTGGAAGGTGACGGTCAGGGCCGCGCGCGGCGCATATTGCAGCGGCTGGGCTGCGTCGCCGGGCAGACCCGACGGCAAGTCGACCGCGACGATGGGGATCGCGGCCGCCTCGGCCGCCCGCAAAGGCGCCTGGACCTCCGGCGCCAGCGGCTTGGAAAGCCCCGCGCCGAACAGCGCGTCGATCACCAGTCCGGCGCCGTCGCAGGACGCGGCCGAAAGCGGCGCGTCGGGCCCGGTCCAGGCCGCCGACGCCGTGGCGGCGTCGCCCTTGAGCCCCGCGCGGGCCAGCGAGGCGGTGCGCACCGGCCAACCCGCCCCGGCCAGGACCTCGGCGACCACATAGCCGTCGCCGCCGTTGTTCCCCGGTCCGCAGAGGACGGCGACCGGCCGCACGGTCCAGCGCTCCTGGATCGCGGCGGCCACGGCCGAGCCGGCGCGCTGCATCAGGACGGACCCGGGCGTCCCGGCGGCGATCGCCGCGCGGTCGGCCGCCGACATCTCGGCGACGGTCAGCAGTTCCAGCCGATGGTTCATGATCCCCTATAGGACGCTCCGCCTCGCGGCGGGAGGGAGGAGCGGCGACTCTTGCGCCTAATTCCTAGGCGCCTTATGCGCGATTATCGGGCGCCCGGGAGGAGGGCCTCCGACCCGGCCCCATAGGGCGCCTCAGCCTCTTGCAGCCTGCGCGGCCGCGTGCTTCCTGCCCGCGATCCGAGCCGGACCAGGCGGCCCGACGCTCGCATTCGCCAGTGCCAATGAAGAAGATCGAAGCCGTCATCAAACCCTTCAAGCTCGACGACGTGAAGGAGGCGCTGCAGGAGATCGGGGTCCAGGGGCTGACCGTTCTCGAAGCCAAGGGCTTCGGACGCCAGCGCGGCCACACCGAGCTCTATCGCGGCGCCGAGTACGTCGTGGACTTCCTGCCCAAGATCAAGATCGAGGCGGTGGTCAATGATGACCAGCTGGGCGCCGCGCTCGAGGCGATCCAGTCGGCGGCCCGCACGGGCAAGATCGGCGACGGCAAGATCTTCGTGTCCGATGTTTCCGAAGTCATCCGGATCCGCACCGGCGAGACCGGCGCGACCGCCATCTAACTCCAACGGGCCGGCAAGCGCCCACTCGCATCATCAGGGGACCAACCAGCATGAACGCCCATCAAATCCTGGCTCAGATCAAGGAAAAGGACGTCAAATACGTCGACGTGCGCTTCACCGACATGCGCGGGAAGATGCAGCACGTCACCTTCGACATCGCCCTGGTCGACGAGGAGTTCCTCAACGACGGCACCATGTTCGATGGCTCCTCGATCGCCGGATGGAAGGCGATCAACGAGTCTGACATGAAGCTGCGGCCGGACCTGACCACCGCCTACATCGATCCGTTCTACCAGCAGACCACGATGTTCCTGTTCTGCGACGTGGTGAACCCGGACGCCGGCGACGCCTACAACCGCGATCCGCGCTCGATCGCCAAGAAGGCGCTGAACTATGTGAAGTCGTCGGGCGTCGGCGACACCGTCTTCTTCGGACCCGAGGCCGAGTTCTTCGTGTTCGACGACGTGCGCTGGTCGACCGACGCGAACCGCACCGGCTACGCCTTCGAATCCACCGAGCTGCCGGCCAACACCGGCACCGAATATCCGGAAGGCAACATGGGCCACCGCCCGGGCCCGAAGGGCGGCTATTTCCCGGTCAATCCGGTCGACTCCTGCCAGGACCTGCGCGGCGAGATGCTGTCGGTGATGGGTGAGCTGGGCCTCGAGCCCGAGAAGCACCACCACGAGGTGGCGCCCGCCCAGCACGAGCTGGGCCTGAAGTTCTCCGACCTGCTGACCATGGCCGACCGGATGCAGCTCTATAAGTACATCATCCACAACGTGGCGGCCGCCTACGGCAAGACCGCGACCTTCATGGCCAAGCCCTATTTCGGGGACAACGGCTCGGGCATGCACTGCCACCAGTCGATCTGGAAGGACGGCAAGCCGCTGTTCGCCGGCGACGGCTACGCGGGCCTGTCGGACACCTGCCTCTACTACATCGGCGGGGTGATCAAGCACGCCAAGGCGGTCAACGCCTTCTCCAACTCCACCACCAACTCCTACAAGCGCCTGGTGCCGGGCTACGAGGCTCCGGTGAAGCTGGCCTATTCGGCCCGCAACCGTTCCGCCTCGGTGCGCATCCCCTGGGTGTCCTCGCCGAAGGGCAAGCGCATCGAAGTCCGCTTCCCGGACCCGATGGGCAATCCCTACCTGACCTTCGTGGCCCTGCTGATGGCGGGCCTGGACGGCATCGAGAACAAGATCCATCCGGGCGAGCCGCTGGACAAGAACCTCTACGACCTGCCCCCGCGCGAGCAGAAGCGCGTCCCGGAAGTCTGCGGCAGCCTGAAGGAAGCCCTGGACAACCTCGACCGCGACCGCGCCTTCCTGACCAAGGGCGGCGTCATGGACGACGACTTCATCGACGCCTACATCGAGCTCAAGATGGAAGAAGTCGCCCGGCTGCAGCTGCACCCGCACCCGGTCGAGTTCGACATGTACTACAAGTGCTAGGCTGATCCCGCCGCGGCGGGATCTGTGAGACATCGGAGGGCCGCGGCGCAAGCTGCGGCCCTTTGGCTTTGCTCAGCCCGCCAGCCGCACCGCGCCGTAGATCACCGCCATGCCGAGCGCGGTCGAGACGCTGGTCCACAGCCGGGGATGGCGCTGGTAGCTCTCCGGCGCCAGCTCCGAGGCGCCGATGAACAGGAAGGCCCCCGCGAAGGCCGCCAGCAGCAGGGCCAGGTATTGCTCGGGGATCGGCAGCAGCTGGCCCACCGCTATGCCGACGATGGGCGCGATGGCGTCGGCGGTCAGCCAGCCGCGCGCGGTGCGGGGGCCGGAGGTGGTGAGGCTGACGCTCACGGTGTTCACCCCGTCGGAGAAGTCGTGGGCCAGCACCGCCAGGGCCAGGACCAGGCCCGCGCCGGACGACACGTGGAAGGCCAGGCCGATGCCGACGCCGTCCATGAAGCTGTGGGTGGTCAGGCTGGCGGGGCCCAGATGTCCCGCGTTCTTGCGCGACAGGCGCATCAGCATCCGGTCCAGCAGCATATAGGCCGCGAAGCCGACGCCGGTGAAGCCCAGGACGTCGCGCAGCGGCAGGTCCTTGGAGAGCTGGGCGGCCTCGGGCAGCAGGTCGAACAGGGCCACGGCGATCACCGCCCCGGCGCTGAAGCCCAGGATGAAGCGGATGTGGTCCTTCACGCGCAGCGCCAGGGCGCCGCCGAGGTAGGTCGCCGCGCCGGTGGCCAGTCCGATGAGCGCCAACAGCAACGGCGCCGGCAATGCGCGCACCAGTCCGTGCATTCCTGGGAAGGTCCTCGCCTTGCGCCGCCGCGGCCAGGCGGCGCTGGCCTGTTAGCCTATGGCGCCTTGGCCGTCATGCCGCGATGTCAGGAGACGCCGGCTTCCACGGCCATGCGCACCAGGTCGGCGGTCCTGGCGACGCCCAGCTTGGCCTTCATTTGGGTCAGGGTGTTGGCCACGGTCTTGTAGCCCAGGCCCACCGCGTCGGCGATCTCGGCGAGGCTCCGCCCCTGGCCCAGCAGCCGCATGATCTCCAGTTCCCGCGAGGTCAGCTGGCCCACCCCGGGCGCCGCACCGCCGACCGCCAGGCTCTGGGCGATCTCCTGTTCGACATAGCGCCCGCCGGAGGCCACGCGCTGGACGGCGGTCAGCAGCTCGTCCGGCGCGATGTTCTTGGAGATGTATCCCGCCGCGCCCGCCTCGATGGCGCGCGAGACGTAGATGGGCTCGGCGTGCATGCTGAACACCAGCACCCGCGCGCGGCTGGTCTGGACGATCCGGCGCAGCAGCTCCACCCCGCCCAGGCCGGGCAGGTTCAGGTCCAGGATCACCAGGTCGATGGGCTGGCGGCGCAGCACCGCCAGCGCCTCGCGGCCGTCGGCGGCCTCGTGCATGTCGTAGGCGAAGCGGGACGCGATCAGCCGCTTCAGGCCATCGCGCACGATGGCGTGGTCGTCGACCAGCAGGAGGTTCATGCCGTAGCCTTCTGGCGCGCGCGGCGCCGCCGGCCGGTGGGCAGGCGGGCGGTCACGGCCCAGCCCCGGCCGCGGGCGATGTCGAGCGTCCCCCCGGCGAGGGCCACGCGCTCCTTCATGCCGGTGATGCCGAAGCCCGGCGCCCGGCCGGCCCCGGCGGCGGCCGCCGATCCATTGTCCCTGACCTCGACGAGCAGCTCGCCCGAGCCGTCGTCGCGGACCAGCACCCGCACCTCGGACGGACGGCCATGGCGCACGGCGTTGCTTAGGCCCTCCTGCACCACCCGATAGGCGGCCTCGCGGATCTCGTCGGCCAGCCGGCTCTCGTCGACCTCGACGGCCATGGCGAAGTCGATCTCGGGACTGCGGCCCCGCCAGAACTCCACCAGGTCCTGGATCGCCGGCACGAACCCCAGCTCGACGACCCGGGTGGGCCGCAGGCGGCCCAGGATGTCGCGCACCCTGCCCTGCATGTGGGCCACGTGGGCCTGGATGGCCCGGACCTGGTCGGCGATGGCCTGGGCCCGGCCGGACGCTGCCAGCTGGGGGATCATCGCGGCGTCGACGTTCACCGCGAACAGATAGGGCCCGATGTCGTCGTGCAGGTCGCGGGCGAGGTCGGCGCGCTCCTCGTCCTGCAGCCTCAGGAGCTGGTCCTCCAGCAGCCGGTTGCGGCTGCGCATCGAGGCGAGCTGTCCTGCCATCAGGTTGAAGGCGCGGGCGATGCTGGCGACCTCCGACACACCGCCCTCGTCGACCCGGATCTGGTAGTCGCCCGCGCCGATGCGCCGGAGGGATTCCGCCAGGTCGACCAGCGGCTTCAGCGCCTCGCCGATCAGCAGATAGACGAGCCCGCAGCCCAGCAGGCAGGCGAAGGACAGCACCGCCAGGAGATCGGCGAAGTTCAGCCAGGCGTCGGCCAGGTCCGCCCCGGGCGCCGGCTCCAGCCGGATGGCGGCCCCGCCGGGCGCGGCGATCCTCACCGCCTCGAGCCGGGGATCGACCAGGGTCGAGAACCATCCGGGTGCGGCGTGCGCCGGCGTGAACGGCGCGGACCGCAACACCTGGCCGCCGCCGGGGGCCAGCAGCAGCGCGCGCAGGTGACGGTCGCCGTCATAGCCGCGCACCAGCCTCGGAAGATCGGGGGCCGGGACCGCATGCGACTGCACCGCGCCCCGCACCGAGCGCTCTGCGCCCTGCAGCGCCGCCCCGAGCTCCGCGCGCAGCGCCGCGTGCGCCCGCACGACCGCCAGGCCCGCGCCCAGGGCGGCGTTGATGCAAAGCACCAGCGCGATGGCGACGAGGACTCGGCTTCGCAGGGACATGGCCGGAGCGGCTTTCGATAGGGGCGCTGACGGTGCGCTCATACCCCCTTCGTCGCTTTGGGAAAAATTCTCGGGCGAACCGGGAACGGCGCCTCTGCCTCCGGGCGACGGCAGCCTCTACCGCTCAGGCCATGGCTCGATCCCGGCGCGGCGTCCCCATCTTGGCTCTGTTCGGGGCGGCTGCTGGCGCGCTGGTGTCCGGGCGGGAGGCCCTGGCCCAGCAAACAGCCCCGGCGGCTTCCGCTCCCGCCCAGAACAGCGTCTCGGAGGTGGTGGTCACCGCCCGCCGGCTGGACGCGGCCCGCGAGGCGATCGAGCCGTCCCTGGGCGCCACCGCCTATTCGCTGTCCGACCAGCTGGTGAAGATCCTGCCCGCCGGCGAGAACGTCCAGCTGAACCAGGTGCTGCTGCAGGCGCCGGGCGTGGTGCAGGACTCCTTCGGCCAGCTGCACGTCCGCGACGACCACGGCGACCTGGAATACCGCATTGACAATGTGATCCTGCCCGAGGGCCTGCAGGTATTCGGCCAGACCCTGAGCCCGCGGATCGCCTCCAACATCCAGCTGATCACCGGCGCCCTGCCCGCGCAGTACGGCCTGCGCACGGCCGGCATCGTGAACATCACCACCAAGAGCGGTTTCCAGAACGGCGGCCAGGTGTCGGTCTATGGCGGCTCGCACGGCGAGATCGAGCCCTCGGCGGAATACGGCGGCTCGTGGGGCGCCGACAGCCTGTTCGCTTCGGGCAGCTTCACCCACACCGACGTGGGCGTGGAATCGCCGGACGACAGCGCCACGCCCCTGCACGACCGGTCGAACCAGTATCAGGCGTTCCTGTTCTTCGATCACATCCTGAACGACGCCAGCCGGGTCTCGCTCTTCGCCGGGACCTCCCAGTCGACCTATCAGATCCCCGACAGCCACGGCCTGCATCCGAGCTTCGCCCAGGACAACGGAATCGCGGGCCTGGGCCCCGGGGGCGCGCTGCTGGCCGACGGCCGGAGCGACTTCCTCTCGAACAACCTGGACGAACGCCAGGCCGAGGGCACCACCTTCGCCGCCGCCAGCTACCTCTATTCGGGCGCCGCCCTGACCGTGCAGGCCTCGCTGTTCGGCCGCTATTCGACCCTGAGCTTCCGGCCCGATCCCCTGGGCGATCTGTTGTTCGACGGCATCGCCCAGACAGCCGACAAGAGCGACGCGGCCGCGGGACTGCAGCTCGAAAGCGTCTGGCGGGCGACGGCGGCCCACACCGTGCGCTCGGGGATCATCGTCCAGGGCGATCGCGCCATCAGCCGCACGACCTCGCAGGTGCTGCCGGTCATGGCCGGCGCCTCGGGCGCCGTGGCGCAGGCCAGCGACGCGCCCCTGACCATCGTCGACGACGGGGCCAGGACCTCATGGACCTACAGCGCCTATGTGCAGGACGAGTGGAAGCTGCTGGCCGACGTCACGCTGAACTATGGCCTGCGCTTCGACGCCCTGAACTCCTACCGCAACCAGCACCAGTGGAGCCCGCGGGTGAACGCGGTCTGGACGCCGCTGGAGGGAACCAGCCTTCACGCCGGCTACGCCCGCTATTTCACCCCGCCGCCCTTCGAGCTGGTCGCCGTGGAGAGCATCGCCAAGTTCGCCGGCACGACGGCCGCCCCGACCGTCACCCAGGACACCCGGCCCTACGCCAACCGCCAGAACTATTACGACGTGGGCGCCCAGCAGAAGATCGGCCTTCTGACCTTGGGGATCGACGGCTTCTACCGCCAGGACCGCGACCTGATCGACGAAGGCCAGTTCGGCGCGCCGATCATCCTGACGCCCTTCAACTACCGGACCGGCTACGCCCGCGGGATCGAACTGTCGCTGACCTATGCGCGAGGTCCGTTCAGCGCCTACGCCAACGGCTCGGTCGAGAAGGCCCAGGGCCGGGACATCGTCTCCAGCCAGTTCAACTTCTCGCCCGGCGACCTGGCCTATATCGGCGCCCACGACATCTACCTGGACCACAATCAGACCTACACCGCCTCGGCCGGCGCGTCCTACAGGCTGGGGGCCACGCGGCTCAGCGGCGATCTGCTGTTCGGTTCGGGGCTCAGGGCGGACCTCGCCGATCCGCTGACCGGCCAGGACATCCCCAACGGCGCGCACCTGCCGGGCTATCTGCAGGTCAATTTCTCGGTGGTGCACGACTTCGCCTCGACGCCGGCCGGCCCGATCAGCGTGCGCGCGGACCTGATCAACGCCTTCGACGAGAATTACGAAATCCGCGATGGCACCGGCGTCGGCGTCGGCGCGCCGCAATGGGGGCCGCGCCGAGGGATCTTCGTGGGCCTGACCAAGCGGTTCTGAGCCGCCCCGGAACATGGGCGCCAGGGCCAAGCTTGTACTGGACCCCGTCCGGGCGGACTGTGCCCCCAAGAGGCGGACCGCATCATTCGTCAAGAACGTCCGTTAGGCCTCCGGTTTCGGCCAATCAAAGGAACACGCACATGAAGAAGCTCGCCCAAGCGGCGCTGATCGCCGCCACGCTCGCCGCCATCGCGCCGGGCCTGGCCCAGGCGCGTCCGTGGCATCATCATCACCACTACCGCCACCGGGTCTGCACCTGGCGTCACCACCACCGCGTCTGCTTCTGGCGCTGAGCCGCAGGCGGAACTGCAGAGCGCGGGCGCCGGCGTAGGCCGGAGTCCGCTCTTCGCTCGAGCGCCGCCGTCCTGCGTCGAACCCCGTCGCCGCCCAGGCGGGCCCGGCTGTGGTAGACTGGCGCTTCAGCTATGGAGGCGGCGATGCTCAGGACAGTATCGGCGCTGACCGCCGCGAGCATGGCGCTGGCGGTCGCAGGCTCGGCCCAGGCCGCCACCCTCGTCGTCGGCGGCAGAGCGGGCCAGTGCTCGGACCTGGCGCATGCCGGCCGCAACGACGCCGAAGCCCGGGACGTCTGCACCCACGCCATCGACTTCGAAGCGCTCAATCAGCACGACCTGGCCGGCACCTACGTCAACCGCGGGGCCATGGAGCTGGGGGTCCGGATGAATGCGGCGGCCGACGCCGACTTCCGCCACGCGCTGCGCATCATGCCCAAGCTGGGCGAGGCCCATATCGGGGAAGGCGTCTACCTGATCAGCCTGCAACGCTTCGGCGAGGCCGAGGCGGAGATCAGCCGGGGCCTGGGCCTCGGCTCGGAAGAGCCGGAGAAGGGCTATTACTACCGGGCCATCGCCCGCTGGGGGCAGGACGACTTCAAGGGCGCCTATGAGGATTTCCGCAAGGCCATCATGCTGAAACCCGGCTGGGCCCTGCCGCGCGAGCAGCTGAAGAACTTCCGCGTGGAGCCGGCGCGATAGGCCCTGGCGGTCCCGCCGCCTTGCATTATGGCGCCCCTCGGGCTATGTGCCGCGCCTCTCGGGAATGCGGTCCTGGGTGGACTTCTCAAGCTTGCGGGCGACCGGTCCGCAACTCCGCCCAAGAACCGTCGTCGGGCGCGGGACTTCCGCCGCGGCCGCCGCCGCCTTCCCCAAGGAAGAAGGACATCATGGCGCTTTACGAACACGTGCTGATTGCGCGGCAGGACATCTCCGCGCAGCAGGCCGAAGCCTTGAACGACCAGCTCAAGGCGCTTCTCGAGGAACAGGGCGGCACCGTCGCCAAGATCGAGTACTGGGGCCTGCGCAACCTCGCCTACCGGATCAAGAAGAACCGCAAGGGCCACTACTCCCTGCTCGCCATCGACGCGCCCGCGCCGGCGGTGAAGGAGATGGAGCGCCAGCTGTCGATCAACGAAGACGTGCTGCGCTTCGGCACCTTCAAGGTCGAGGAGCTGGACCTGGAGCTGTCGCCGATCCTCGCCCGCCGCGATCGCGAGCGCGAACGCGAGCGCCGCACCCCCTACGACGACATTATGGCCTGAGGAGCGATACAGCCATGACCGACGAAACCGTCGCGGGCGCTCCGGCCGCCGCCCAGGCCCGCCGGCCCTTCTTCCGCCGCCGCAAGGTCTGCCCGTTCTCCGGCGCCAACGCCCCGAAGATCGATTACAAGGACGTGAAGCTGCTGCAGCGCTACGTCTCCGAACGCGGCAAGATCGTGCCGTCGCGGATCACCGCCGTCTCCGCGCCCAAGCAGCGCGAGCTGGCCAAGGCCATCAAGCGCGCGCGTTTCCTGGCCCTGCTCCCCTACGTCGTGAAGTGAGGCGCTGAGCCATGAAGGTCATTCTACTCGAGCGCGTCGAGCGCCTGGGGACCCTGGGTGAAGTGGTCAACGTCAAGGACGGCTTCGCCCGCAACTACCTGCTGCCCCGCTCCAAGGCCCTGCGCGCCAACGAGGCCAACCTCAAGGTCTTCGAGAGCCAGCGCAAGGACATAGAGGCGCGCAACGCCCAGAACCGCGAGGGCGCCGAAAAGGCGTCCAAGAAGATCGACGGCCAGACCTATGTGATCATCCGCCAGGCGGGCGAGAGCGGCCAGCTCTACGGTTCGGTCTCGGGCCGGGACGTGGCCGAGGCGATCCAGGCCGAAGGGGGCCAGGTCGACCGCTCGCAGGTGGTGCTGGACAAGCCGATCAAGACCATCGGCGTGCATCCGGTGAAGGTCCGCCTGCATGCGGAAGTCACGATCACCGTCAACGTCAATGTGGCGCGCTCCAACGACGAGGCCGAGCGTCAGGCCCGCGGCGAGAACGTGCTGCTGTCGCAGTTCGACGAGGACCGCGCCATGGCCCAGCAACAGGCCGAGGAGCTGTTCGAAGGCGCCGCCGGCCAGGCCCTGGAAGAACCTGCCCAGGAAGAAGGCGCCTGATCCAGGCCGTCTGATCCGGAGCGCGACGCCGGTCGGCCGGGAGCGCCTGCCCGGCGCGCTTGCGCCGCCGCGTCGCCCGGCACACCATCCAGCGTGGCCTGGGCGACCCGGATGCCGGGCCGCACCCCGGCCTCTGCGCCTGGAAGGAGGGGATGGCATGACCCAGGACGCGCAAGGCGGCTGCCTCTGCGGGGCGGTCCGCTTTGTCGCCTCGGGCCCGCCCAAGTGGACCGCCTATTGCCACTGCCAGAGCTGCCGCAAGCAGACCGGCGCCCCGGTCGCGGCCTATGCGGGCTTCGAGCGGGACAAGGTGCGCTTCACCTCGGGCGAGCCTCGGACCCATGCATCGTCGCCGGGCGTGGAGCGCAGCTTCTGCGGCCGCTGCGGCTCGCCCATCGCCTACCGGGGCGATCGCTGGCCCACCGAGATCCATCTGCTGGCCGGCCTGTTCGACGATCCCGAAGCCTTCGCGCCCAAGGGCCACGCCTTCGCAAACGAGCGGCTGGGCTGGCTGCACATCTCCGATCCGCCCCTACCCTAGCCCAGGTCGCGCGCGCCCTCGCGAGCGCCCCCTCGCCTCCCCTTGACCCAGATCAAATCGCCCCCGCCGGCGATCTGCTCAGCTGAAGCCTGTTTGACGCTGTCAACGTTGGCGGTGGCCGGAGGGGGCGGTCCTGCCGGCCGGCCCGCGTCGCAGAGGCTCGAGAGGGAGACACGCGCTTGATGAGTTGGATCGCCGATCTGATGGTTGCGCTGGCGCATTGGCTTGCGACAACGCCGTTGCCGGAATTCGCCATCTGGCTGTCCAAGACACGGGTCAGCGCCCTGGTCGATTCCAGCTTCTGGATCGCCGAGCTCACCCAGACCACCCACATCCTGGCCGTGGCCGGGACCTTCGTCTCGGTGCTGATGATCAACTTCCGGATCCTTCGGCTGGCGGGAACCGGCCAGTCGATGACCGAGATGCTCGATCGCTACGCCCCTTGGGTGTGGTGGGGGCTGCTGGTCCTGCTGACGACCGGCTTGATCCTGATCCTCGGCGAACCGGCCCGCGAGCTGCTGAACCCCTGCTTCTGGACCAAGATGGTCCTGGTCGTGATCGCGTCCCTGGTCGCGCTCGGGTTCCAGGCCTCGGTCCGCCGCCACGCCGAACTTTGGACCGCCACCTCGCAAGGGACGCTGGCCGTCCGGATCGGCGCGGGCGCCGTCATCCTGCTGTGGTGCGTGATCATGGTGCTGGGGCGCTGGATCGCCTACTCGCCATCCTGATCGCCAGAGCACCAAGCCTTCCACGAACCAGAGGAAACCATGGCTCTTCAAGATTTCTGGCAATCCGTCGAGAACTGGCCGCTGTCCCAGTTCATCGCCGAATCGACCTGGGCGTTCCCCACGCTGGAGACCATCCACGTCATCGCCATCGTCACGGTGGTGGGGTCGGTCGCGATCATGGACCTGCGGCTGCTGGGCCTGGCCTCGAAGAAGGTCCCCGTCACGATGCTCGAGAAGGACACCCTTCGCTGGACCTGGGCCGCCTTCGCCATCGCCGCGGTCACGGGCAGCCTGCTGGTGATGAGCAAGGCGCCCAACTACGTCGCCAACCCCTACTTCCTGTGGAAGCTGGCGGTGATCCTCGCGGCCGGCGTGAACATGGCCATCTTCCACGCGGTCACCTGGAAGAGCATCGGCGCCTGGAACACCTCCGACGCCCTCCCTCGAGGCGCCAGGCTGGCTGGAGGCATCTCGCTTGGCCTGTGGGTCCTGGTGGTCTTCCTGGCCCGCGCGATCGGATTCACGCTCGACAAGTTCGGCCCGAACTGAGCCCCGTCCCGCGCCACGCGGCGCGGCGCCGCAGGGGGTGGAAACCATCCACAGTTCCTGCAACGTTCCTGTGAGGGACGCGGCTCTGTGATTCGAAATCCGACGGCCCATTAAGCTATTTTCCGGCCATGGCCGTCGTCCCCGCTCTCGATCTCCGCGCCGTCGATCCCGTCCCCGCCCGCCCGCCGTCCAATCTCGAGGCCGAGCAGGCGCTTCTGGGCGCGATCCTGTTCGACAACGCCGCCTACGAGCGCATCGGCGACGCGCTGAAGGCGCCGCATTTCTACGAGCCGTTCCACCAGCGCCTGTTCGCGGCGATGGAGGAGCACATCCGCAAGGGCCAGCTGGCCGAGCCCATCGTGCTGGTCGAGCGCTTCCGCCGCGACCCGGCCTTCGAGGAGCTGGGCGGCCTGCGCTATCTGGCCGACCTGGTCGACCGCGCGCCCCCGGCCGCCAACGCCGCCGACTACGCCCGGGTGATCCACGACCTGGCGCTGAGGCGCGAGCTGATCCGCCTGGGCGGCGAGATCTCGGTCCAGGCCACCTCCGATCCCGAGAACAGCGCCAAGGACCAGATCGAACAGGCCGAGCAGCAGCTCTACGCCCTGGCCGAGACCGGCGCGTCGTCCACCGGCTTCATGACCCTGGCCGAGGCGCTCCGGGGCGCGGTCGACATGGCGGCGGAGGCCTATTCCCGCGACGGCGGCTTGGCGGGCTTGGCCACCGGTCTGATCGACCTGGACAAGATGTTGGGCGGCCTGCACAGCTCGGACCTGCTGATCCTGGCCGCCCGCCCCTCGATGGGGAAATCGGCCCTGGCCACCAACATCGCCTTCCACGTGGCGCGCAACTACGCCTGGGAGCCCCAGGTCGACGGCTCCAAGAAGACCGTCAACGGCGGGGTGGTGGCCTTCTTCGCCCTGGAAATGTCGGCCGAACAGATGGCCATGCGCCTGCTGGCCGAGGTGTCGGGTATTCCCTCGGACAAGATCCGAAAGGGCGAGATCGACGCCTCCGAGTTCGGCCAGATCCGCGATGCGGCCCTGGAGATCCAGGAAGCCCCGCTGTTCATCGACGACACCGGCGGCATCGCCCTGGCCCAGCTGGTGGCCCGGGCCCGGCGGCTGAAGCGGACCACCGGCCTGGACCTGATCGTCATCGACTATCTGCAGCTGATCATCACCGGCGGCCGCAGCGACAACCGCGTGCAGGAGGTCTCGGAGATCACCCAGGGGCTGAAGGCCCTGGCCAAGGAGCTGGACGTGCCGGTGCTGGCCCTGGCCCAGCTGTCGCGCCAGGTGGAGAACCGCGAGGACAAGAAGCCCCAGCTGGCCGACCTCAGGGAATCCGGCTCCATCGAGCAGGACGCCGACGTGGTGATGTTCATCTTCCGGGAGGTCTACTACAAGAGCCGCACCGAGCCGCGCGAGGGCACGCCCGAGCACTTGGCCTGGCAGGAAGACATGGACAAGATCCGTCACATCGCCGAGCTGATCATCGGCAAGCAGCGCCATGGCCCGATCGGCACGGTGAAGCTGCACTTCGACGAGAACATCACCAAGTTCGGCAACCTGGCCCGCGAAGGCCGGTTCGACCCGCATTGAGCCCACCGCTGCTCGTGATCCTCGGCGGCCTCCCGGGGACCGGCAAGACCACCCTGGCGGGCGAGCTGGCCCGGGCGACAGGTGCGGTGCTGCTCAGGATCGACACCATCGAGGTGGCCATCTGGCGGGCTGACCCGACGGCGCCGGTGGACGACAAGGGGTATCAGGCGGCCTACGGCGTCGCCGAGGACAATCTGAGGCTCGGCCGGACGGTGATCGCGGACTCGGTCAATTCCATCGAGACTTCCCGCAGCGCCTGGCGGGCCGTGGCCGCCCGGGCCGGCGCCGCCGCCTGCGAGATCGAGATCGTCTGTTCCGACCGCGCCGAACACCGGCGACGGGTCGAGACCCGCGCCGCCGACATAGACGGCTTTGACCCTCCCACCTGGCGCGAGGTCGAGACGCGGGAGTACGAGCCGTGGCCCAGCGCCACCCTGGTCATCGACACGGCCGGGCGCGAGCTCGCCGACTGTGTGGCCGAAATCCGCCGGGCGCTGGGACGAGGCGCCCAGCCATGAGCGCCGGCGAGGCGCGGCTCAGCGTCGATCTGGACGCCCTGGCCGCCAACTTCAGGGCGCTGGAGGCCGAAGCCCCCGCCTCGGAGGTCGCGCCGGTGGTCAAGGCGGACGGCTATGGCCTGGGGGCGGGCCCGGCAGCGCTGCGGCTGTGGGCGGAGGGCGCCCGGCGCTTCTTCGTGGCGCGGGTCGGCGAAGGCGAGCAGCTGCGCCATGTCCTGGGGCCGCACCGGGCGGCGGAGATCTATGTGCTGGACGGCGCCCCGGCCGGTTCGATGCCCCGAATCGCGGCGGCGAACCTTATCCCGGTTCTGAATACTCTCGAACAAGCCGAGGAAGCGTCAGCCTTTTCCGGCCGGAAGAACCGCCTGCCCGCCGCCCTGCACATCGACACCGGCCTGAACCGGCTGGGGCTTCGCGTCGAAGAGGCCGAGGCGCTGGCTCGGGCCCCCGAGCGGCTGGCCGGACTGGAACTGGGCCTGGTGATGAGCCACCTGGCCTGCGGCCCCAATCCGGACCATCCGATGAACCGCCGCCAGCTCGAGGCCTTCTCGGCGGCCGCGGCCCTGTTCCCGGACGCCCGGCGCAGCCTGGCCAATTCGGCGGGGATCTTCCTGGGTCCCGACTACCATTTCGACGTGGTGCGGCCGGGGATCACCCTCTACGGGGGCGGCCCGCGCGAACGGCACGATCCACGCATCGCCACGGTCGCGACCCTGGAGGCTCAGATCCTGCAGGTGCGCACCGTGCCGGCCGGGGAAAGCGTCGGCTACGACGCCACCTTCACCGCCCACGAGACCACGCGCGTGGCGATCGCGCCGCTGGGCCATGCCGACGGGATCCTGCGAACGCTGGGCGGCAAGGGCTCGGCCTGGTTCGAGGGCCAGAGGCGCGCCTATCTGGGCTGCGTCTCCATGGACCTCGTCGCCCTCGACGTCACCGGCTGCGAGGCCGCCCGCCCGGGCGCCTGGATCGAACTGATCGGGCCGAACGCGCTGGTCGACGAGGTGGCCGAGGACGCCGGCACCATCTCCTACGAACTTCTGGTCCGGCTGAGCACCCGGGCCCAGCGCGTCTACATCGGCGAGACCGGCTGAGGTTGCTCCCAATCCCGCCGCCGCCCCGGCTCCCGGATCGCGGATCCGGCCTTCGGGCTCACCTGCCGGTGACGGCGTGTGTCGCAGGCCACGCGCGAGCGGTCCCCAGGTTCTGATCGGGGAACATCCAGGCCTGCGGGACCTGGATCACCACCTCGGGATGCCCGAGCCCCTGGTGGCAGGTGTTGCAGGCGTGCGTGACCTCGGCATAGGCCGCGTCGAAGCGGCGGCCGTTGCGGGCCTTGATCGCATCGTCCAGCCGGTCGAGCGGTTCCTTGATATTGGCCGCGACCATCCCGGCCATGTCGTTGTTGCGATAGCTGGGCACGGTGCGGGCGACGCGGTTGAAGGCGTTGCGCAGTTCGCTGGCCTCGTAGGCGAGGTAGGTCCAGTTTCGCGCCCGGCCTGCCAGGCCGAGCTTGATGTGCCGCGGCTGGACGGCCATCGTCATCAGGTCGCCAAGGCTCGGATGATAGTCGGGCTGGGCGGTCTGGGCGGGCGCGCCCCCGCCGGCGAACGCCGCGATCGCCGTCGCCGCGACCCCCGCGACGATCCGGATTCCGCGCTTCGAGCTGGTCATCTGTCCCTCCACTGGCCTGCCGCCGGGCGGGAGCCTGACATAGGTGGGGCCCTTGCTCCAGGCGGGGGGCTGGCGTCCCTGGCGCACGACCGCTAGTGAGACCGCGATGGCCGAGCTTCAGCGCCATATCCTCGTCACCGGAACCAGCCGCGGCATCGGCGCGGCGATCCTGACCGCCCTCAAGGCCAAGGGCGCCCGCGTCGCCGGCCATGGCCGGCGCGACTCGCCTGTGGCGCTCGGCGAGGATCTCGAGGATCCGGCAGGCGCGGACCGGCTGTGGGACCGGGCGCTGGAACGGCTGGACGGCCGCATCGACGTGCTGGTCAACAACGCCGGGGTGTTCGAGCCGATCGCGGTCGACGCCGAGGCCGGCGCATGGCGCGCCGCCTGGACGCGGACGCTGCAGATCAACCTGCAGGCCGCCGCCGACCTGTCGCGCCGGGCGGTGCTGCATTGGCAGGCCAGCGGCCGGGGCGGCCGGCTGGTCAACGTCGCGAGCCGGGCCGCCTATCGTGGAGATTCGCCTCTGCACTGGCATTACGCCGCCTCCAAGGCCGGCATGGTCGCCATGACCAAGTCGATCGCCAGGGGCCATGCGGACCAGGGCGTTCTGGCCTTCGCGGTCTGCCCGGGCTTCACCCGAACCGGCATGGCCGGAGACTACCTGCAGAGCCGCGGCGCGGGGCTGCTGGCCGACATCCCGCTGGGCCGCGTGGCCGAGCCGGAGGAGATCGCCGGCGTCTGCGCCTACCTGGCGCTGGAGGCGCCGGCCTCCATGACCGGGGCCGTGCTCGACGCCAACGGCGCGAGCTACGTACGATGAAGCGCCGCCTTAACCCGGCCACGGCTAGCTGTAGGCTGCCCGCCAAATCACATCAGGGACTTCGATGAAGAAACTTCGCGCCCGGCTGCTCGCCGGCGTCGTCATGGGCTTCGCCGTCGCCGGCGCCGCCCTCGCCGCCCCCGCAACCAGCACCTCGCCGTCCGATCCGGTGATCCGCACCGGAACCTGGGGCTTCGACGCTCAGGGCGAAGACACCCACGTCCGGCCGGGCGACGACTTCTTCACCTACGCCAACGGCGGCTTCCTGACCGGGCTGCAGATCCCGGCGGACAAATCCCGCTATGGCCTGGACTACATCATGGCCGACACCGCCGAGGCGCGGGTACGGGCCATATTGGAGAGCGCCGACCCGCCCTCGGGCGCGGAGGCCGCTGACGCGGTCAAGACCCGCGCGCTCTACCACGCCTTCATGGACCAGGGGCGCATCGACGCCTTGGGTTCAAGGCCCCTGCAGCCGGACCTCGCCGCGGTGCGGGCGGTGAAGACCCGCGAGGAGCTGGCGGTGCTGCAGAGCCGGGTCGGCCTGTTCCAGGGCTCGCTGTTCGGCGTCGACATCGGAGCGGACGCCAAGAACCCGGACCGCTACGCCGTCTATATCGGCCAGGACGGCCTGGGCCTGCCCGACCGCGACTACTACCTGAAGCCCGAATTCGCGGCGAAGAAGGCCAAGTACCAGGCCTATGTCGCCCAGATGCTGGCGCTGGCCGGCTGGCCCGAGCCCGGCGCCATGGCCAAGGCGGTCGTCGCCTTCGAAACCCGCATCGCCGAGGTCAGTTGGAGCCGCGTGCAGGAGCGCGACCCCGACGCCATCTACAATCCCATGACCGTGGCCGAGCTGGCCCGCGCGGCGCCCGGCTATCCCTGGCGCAAGATGCTCGACACCGCCGAGCTCAAGGGCGTGGACCATGTGGTGATCGGCGAGAAGACCGCTCTGCCCAAGATCGCCGCCATCTACCAGCAGACCCCCATGAGCGTGCTGAAGGCCTGGGCCGCCTTCCACCTGGTCGACCAGGCCGCGCCGTTTCTGCCCGACCGGTTCGAGAGCGCCCGTTTCGCCTTTCGCGGCACGGTGCTGACCGGCCAGCCCCAGCAGCGCGCGCGCTGGAAGCGGGCGGTGGCGCTGGACAACGAGGCGATGGGCGAGGCCGTCGGCCGCGTCTATGTAGCCAGCTACTTCCCGCCCGACGCCAAGGCCAAGATCCGCAATCTGGTCGAGAACCTGCGCTCGGCCCTGGGCGAGCGCATCGAGCGCCTGGACTGGATGAGCCCGCAGACCAAGGCCAAGGCCCTGGCCAAGCTGCACGCCATGACCGTCAAGGTCGGCTATCCCGACAAATGGCGCGACTACAGCAAGCTGCAGATCGACCCCACCGACCTCTACGGCGACGTCGAACGCGCCAACGCCTTCGAATGGCGGCGCAAGGTGGCGCGGCTGGACCAGCCCGTCGACCGCTCCGAATGGGGCATGACGCCCCAGACGGTGAACGCCTACTACAATCCGACCGCCAACGAGATCGTCTTCCCGGCCGCCATCCTGCAGGCGCCCTATTTCGACGCCGGCTTCGACGCGGCGGCCAACTACGGCGGCATCGGAGCGACCATCGGCCACGAAATGACCCACGGCTTCGACGACGAGGGCCGCAAGTTCGACGGTACGGGGGCCCTGGCCAACTGGTGGACCCAAGAGGACGGCAAGAAGTTCGAAGCGCGGTCGGCGGTGCTGGGCAAGCAGTTCGACAGCTACGAGCCCTTCCCGGGCGCGCACGTGAACGGCTCCTTGACCATGGGCGAGAATATCGCCGACCTCGGCGGCGCCCTGGTGGCGCTGGACGCCTATCACAAGTCGCTGGACGGCAAGCCGGCGCCGGTCATCGATGGCCTGAGCGGCGACCAGCGCTTCTTCCTGGCCTACGCCCAGGAGTGGCGCGACAAGTCCCGCGAGGACGCCCTGCGCGAGCAGATGGCCTCCGATCCTCACGCGCCCGACCAGTACCGGACCAACGGCGTGGTGCGGAACATGGACGCCTGGTACGCCGCCTTCGACGTCAAGCCGGGCGACAGGCTCTATCTCGCGCCGGAGGACCGCGCCCGGATCTGGTGAGGCGCGGGGCGCCCCATCGTTGACCCCATCAAGAGTGATTGCCTAGCGGCGGCGGCTTGGCCAATATCGCCGTCGTCGATCTATCCGGGGGGATGCGAATCCATGGTTTTCTCGCGCAAAATGATGGTGTTGGTGGTGGCCGCGACGGCGATGGCGGCGAGCTCGGCGATGGCGGCGGACCCAGTCCCTGCCCCCGCGGCGCCCGGCTGTCCCGCGCCGGACAACAAGGACGCGGTCGCCTACATCAAGAATCCGAAATGGCTTCGTCGCCCGTCCGGCGATGACGTGGCGAGCGTCTATCCGCCACACGCACAAAGGGAACACAAAAGCGATCGCACCGTGATGGATTGCGCCATCGCCGATGACGGCACGCTGCAGAGTTGCGAGGTCCTCGATGACAAGGCCCCCGGCCGGGGCTTCGACAAGGCGGCGCTGAGCTTGACCAAGCTGTTCAAGATGCCGCCCCTGGCCGAGCAGACGGCTTTCACGGGCCTGCCCGAGTGCATCCGGAAGCTGGGCCCCCCCCACGTCGTGATCCCGATGGATTGGTCCGCAACGGGCACGTCGTGGAGCGGGAGATAATCCAGAGCGGCGGCTGATGCGGGGCGAGGCGGCGGAACCAACCCGCGATCAATTCGCTCCGAGCGGATGCTCGCCTCCTCGCTCTGCCGCCGTGAGGGCCTGCTGATCGGCGGACACGTGTCGGTCAGCCTGGCCGGCTTCGTGCTGGACGCGATCGTTCTGACCACCAGCATCGGCTCGGGCCTTCATCCCGACATCGCGCGGCTGATCTCGCTGTTCTGGGCCATGCAGGCGACCTTCGTCCTGAACGGCCTGTTCGTGTTCCGCAAGCTGAAGCTCAAGACCCTGCCCGGCCAATGGGTCCGCTACATGGCCTGCAATGGCGTCGGCAACCTGTTGAACTACCTGGTGTTCGTGGCCCTGGTGGCGACGGGCTGGCCGATGGTCTCCAACCACTACGCGGCGCTCTGCATCGCCGCCGCCCTGGCCTGGACGATCAACTATTCCGGTGCGCGGCTTTGGGCGTTTCAACGGGGCCGGCCCGCTGGCGGGCCTGCGGCGCAGCGCTCAGCGATCGATCGGAAGGAAGAGGTCGCGATACTGGCGCGGCTGCGATCTTAGGTATTGCGGCGGCGCCTTGACCTGGGCTCCGAAATGGGCGGCGGCATGCCAGGGCCAGCGGGGGTCGTAGAGCACGCCCCGCGCCAGCGCCACGAGGTCGGCGTCGCCGGTCCCCAGGATCGCCTCGGCCTGCTCGAAATCGGTGATCAGCCCCACCGCGATCACCGGGATGCGCACGGCCTGCTTCACCGCCCTGGCCAGGGGGACCTGGTAGCTTGGCCCCAGCGGGATCTGCTGGGCCGGCGTCAGCCCGCCGCTCGACACGTGCACGGCGCTGCAGCCCCTGGCCTCCAGCGCCTGGGCGAAGGCGACGGTCTGGGCGATGTCCCAGCCTCCGGGGGCCCAGTCGGTTCCCGAGACCCGCACGCTGACCGGCTTGCCGGCAGGGAAGGCCTCGCGGACCGCATCGAACACCTCCAGAGGGAAGCGCAGCCGGTTCTCGAGCGAGCCGCCGTAGGCGTCGTCCCGCCGGTTCGACAGGGGCGAGAGGAACTGGTGCAGCAGATAGCCGTGGGCGCCGTGGATCTGCACCGCGTCCAGACCCAGCCGCGCGGCGCGCCGGGCGGACGCCGCGAAGGCCTCGCGCACCCGCCCCAGACCCTCGCGGTCCAGGGCGATGGGGGGGACATCGGCGTCCTGAAACCCAACCGCCGAGGCGCTCTCGGTGCGCCAGCCATGCTCGCGGTCCGGCGGAATCTGGCCGCCGCCCTTCCAGGGGATCTCGGTGGACGCCTTGCGGCCGGCATGGGCCAGCTGGATGCCGACCGGCATGTCGGACCAGCGCCGCACGCTGTCCAGCACCCGCCCCATCGCCTGCTCGGTCTCGTCCGAATAGAGGCCGACGTCGGCGTAGCTGATCCGCCCCTCGGGCGTCACGGCCGTGGCCTCGATGATCAGGATGGCCGCGCCCGACAGCGCCAGTTGGCCGAGGTGGATCACGTGCCAGTCGGTCATGGCGCCGCCTTCGGCCGAATACTGGCACATGGGCGCGATGACGATGCGGTTGGCGAGCTCGAGCTCGTCGACCTTCAGCGGGGTGAACAGCTTGGCGGACGCCATGGCGATCCCGCCCGGCTCAGGCGCTGGCCTCGACCTTGGCCTGGGTCTCCTTGCCCCCCACTCCGTAGACCACCTGTTGATTGCGGGTCTTCTGGAAGTCCTCCAGCGTCTGGCCCCGCATGGCGGCGTAGACGTGCAGGTTCGAGACCCCCACCACCGCGGCGAACTTCTCCAGCACGAAGAAGATCGCCCCGTACTGCATCAGCGCGCGCCAGTCGCGGCGGCGGATCATGTCGCGCTCCTCTTCGGAGAGCTCGTACTTGGCGAAGGCCGCCTCCGGATCATTGACCACCATGGCCCGGTGCTCGGGGATGACCAGGTCGTGCAGGAACTTGTTCAATCGGTAGTGGCCGACGCTGCGATCGAGGTCGAACAGATAGGTGCCCTCCAGGCCCTCGACGCCCTTGACCTGGGCGCCGGCCTTGGCGCGGACGGCCTCGGCCTGGGCCGCGGTCATCGGCAGGGCTTCGTTCTCGTAGATGGCGGTGGCGATGGCCGTCATCGAGGGCAGGTAGTAGCTCTTGTGCACCCTCTTCACGGCCGCCGACAGGGCGCCGCGGGCGATCAGCCACATCACCACCTCCGAGCTCTCCATGCCGCCGAGGCGGGCGTGGTCGGCATGGGTCATGCGGGTCAGGGCCACCGGGTCCTTCTCGTAGAGCTCCATCAGCTCCTCGTCCCAGGCCGGGTTGTTGAAGCCGCAGCGCTCGCCCTGGATCTGGTGCGACAGGCCGCCGGTGGCCACCAGGGCGACCTTGATGTCCTCGGGATAGCTCTCGATCGCGGTGCGCAGGGCCTGGCCCAGCTTGTAGCAGCGCGCGGCCGACGGAACCGGGAACTGCAGCACGCCCACCTGCAGCGGCACGATCGGGATCGGCCACTCCGGATCATGCGGCATCATCACCGACAGGGGCGAGAAGCAGCCGTGGTCCAGGCCCTTGTCCTGGAAGAACGACATGTCGAACTCGTCGGCGACCAGCGACTTGCCGATATGGCGCGCCAGCTTGCCGTGGCCCTTGATCGGCGGCAGGTTGCGCGGACCGCCGCCTTCGTCGGCGACCTTGTATTCCTCGCCGACGCCCAGGGCGAAGGCGGAGTAGTGGTCGAAGAAGAACGAGGTGACGTGGTCGTTGTAGATCACGAACAGGGCGTCAGGCTGCTTCTCCTTCAGCCAGTCGGCGATCGGCTGATAGCCCTCGAAGATGGGCTTCCAGACCGGATCCTGCTGCTTGGACGCGTCGAACGCGAAGCCGATGGTGGGGGTATGCGAGGTGGCGATCGCGCCGATAATGCGGGCCATGAAGCTCTCCTGACGTCGGCGAAGCCGGTATCAGCGCCGGCGCAAGGGCGCAACGCCTAGCCGGCGCCCCGCTGCAAGCGAGCCCATGGGGGCCCGGCTGTCCTTGATCTGGATCATGGCCTCTGGACTGGGAGCGCCTGCGCCTGTTCCACTTCGGCGCAACGTCGCGGGCTGGAGCCTAGAAGGCGCGCCGCCCACGGGCATTTGAACGGTCATCGCTGGATCGGATTGCCGCGGCCGCGCGTTTGCTCAAGCACAACCTTAGCCGGAGGGACCCCGCATGAGCCTGAACCAGGACACGTCGACGCCATTCCTGAGCGACGTCAAGGCGCTGCGCGACCAGGCGCGCCGCAGTCTCGAGGACGGCGCGGTCGTCGCCGAATCCTATGGCGGCGATCCCAAGAAGACCGTCGAGATCCTGCAGAGCGTGCTGGCCACCGAGCTCGTCTGCGTGCTGCGCTACACCCAGCATTCCATCGTCGCCTCGGGCCTGAACAGCTCCGGCGCCAAGGCCGAGTTCGCCGAACACGCCGGTCAGGAGCAGGAACACGCCCAGTGGGTGGCCGAGCGGATCACCCAGCTTGGAGGCACGCCCGACTTCAATCCCGACACCCTGACTGGCCGCTCGGCCTCGCAGTTCGAGGCGGGCAAGGACCTGGTCGACATGATCAAGGAGAACCTGGTCGCCGAACGGATCGCCGTGGCCCACTACCAGGAGCTGGTCCGCTATTTCGCCGACAAGGACCCCACCACGCGGGTGCTGATCGAGCGGATCCTGGAGGTCGAGGAAGAGCACGCCGACGACATGCACGACCTGCTGGTCGCGCACGAAGGCAAGCCCATGCTGGGCCGCTGACTTAGCCCTCAGCCCTTGGCGGGCGGACCGACCCACTCCCCGGGCCGCCCCCCAGGACCCTCTGTCGCCTGAATCGACGCGCTGGGCGCCACCGGCCCGCCGGGGACCGCCGGCCGCGGTCCCGACGGCTGCGCCACGCCCGAGACGCGGATGTGCGGCATGTCGATGGCCAGGCATTGCAGCACGCCGTTGGCCAGGCCGTCGTAGTCCTTGAACCATCCGCGCAGACGCATGCGCCAGGCCGGCACGCCGCCATTGGCGTGAAGCTCGTAGGCCGACTCGCGGCCGTCCAGACCGGACGAGACGTGGTCCCAGATCAGGTTCAGCAGGGCGGCGCGCTGCTCGGCGGTGTAGCCGCCGCCCCCGAACGCCTCGCCCAGCCCCGCGGCCATGTCGGGATCGGCGAAGTCGCCGGGCGATGGCGCCACCACCAGCGAGGAGCCGGGGAGCCGGCGCAAGGTCTCGGTCATCTTCTGGCGCACGCCAAGGGCATGCAGGCTTCCGGACGCCAGGTGGACCTGGCGGGGCAGCAGGAAGCCGCTCTCGGACACGTCCGGATCGCACTCGGCCGCGGTCAGGCAGGTGCGGATGGTCTGCACCTCGACGACCATGTCGATCAGCTGCTCGACGGCGGCCGGATTGGCCCGGAAACCCATGACGTCCGACGCCGCGAGCCCCAGGCCCAGGCCGAACTCCAGCTTGGCCAGCCATCCGTGCAGCTGGTGCCAGAGCAGCCAGGCCACCAGATTGCTGTCGCGCGCCGGCGCGCCGTCCTTGCCCGCGGACCGGCCCGAGCCCAGCGGGGTCTCGGCGGTGAACACCCGCTCGAACGGGATGAACACCTCGTCGAGCCACAGCTGTGCGTCCAGCTCGTCGTAGGCGTGGCTCAGCGGGGCCACCGCCGGGTCGGCGTGGCGGGCGGCGGACTTGCGCGCCACGACCCGCACGCCACGCGCGGCCACCGGAATGATGAACCAGTTGAAGTGCTCGCTCTCGGCGGTGCGGCGGGTCGCGCCGGAGACGAAGACGTCGTCGGCGAATGGCGAGGCGGTGTGCATCCCCACCTTTCCCGAGACCACCAGGCCGTCGTCGCGTTCGCGCACCACCCGGATGGCCGCCCGGTCGGCCTCGGCCTCGCGGAAACGCAAGCCGATCGTCGCCCCGCCCGCGGAGAAGGTCAGGAAGCGGCCCGTCCGCGCGAGCTCATCGCGATAGGTCGAGGCGTTGGCGACCTCGGCGGCGGAAAGACCCATCGCCTGCAAGGTGTCCAGAAGGCCCAGGGCGATCAGGGCGCCATAGCCGGGCGTGTGGGTCACGTTGCCGCCGGACAGGAAGGCGACCTTCGAGATCGCCTCGCCAAGCCGCCTCAGATCGTCGGACCCGCGGGGAATCTCGAAGGCGCGCGGGCGGCGTTCGCCGCCGGCGTCGGCGGGCGTGAGCAGGATGTCCCGCCAGGCGGGATCCTGATGGCGGTCGTACCAGGCGGCATAGGCGTCGACCATGGCGCGGGTCGACGGATGGCTGGAGAGATCATCCACCCGCCCCTCGCCGAGGACCCAGACCTCGCGGCCGTCCTTCAAGGCTTCGCGGTACTGGCGTCCTGTGCGCATCGGGCCTCCCGCCATGGCTTGCAGCCACTGTGCGTCTGCGCCCGCGTCCGTGCAATCGGCCGCCGGACGTTCTTCGCCCGCGGCGCCTTTGACAGGGGCCCGGCGGAGGCAGAAGCTTGGCCGTGCGCCCGATCCTGGTCCTGCTGCTCCTGCTCGCCGTCCGCCCCGCCCTGGCGGCAGACGGCCGGACGCTGTTCGCCGATCAGTGCGCCTCCTGCCATTCGCTCGCCGGAGCCAGCGGCCCGGACGGTCCGTCGCTGAAGGGGATCGTCTGGCGCAAGGTCGCGGCGCGATCCGACTTCGTCTATTCGGGCGCGCTGAAGTCCCTGGGCGGATCCTGGAGCCCCTCGCGCCTGGACGAATTCCTCAAGGACACTCAGGGCTTCGCCCCTGGGACCGGCATGAATTTCGTGGTCGACAGCCCGCAGGACCGCGCTGCGCTCATCGCCTATCTGAGGACCGCCCGTTGACGGGGGGACGCCCGATGGCCAGCCGCGAACCGCTGATCAATCCGGTCAAGCTCTCCGAACTCAGGCCCACCCAGATCACCGTGGGACTTCGCGAGGTGCGCGAGAAGCAGCGCCAGTGGCGCGAGCACGTCGATCGCGACGGACCCGAATTCCTCGGCCGGCACATGATCCCGGTGGTCATTGGTCCCAGGGGGCGCAACTACATCGTCGACCACCACCATCTGGCCCGCGCCCTGATGGACGAGGGCGTCAAGGGCGTGCTGATCGAGCCCCTGGCGGACCTGTCGGGCCTGACCAAGGACGCCTTCTGGGTGTTCCTGGATCATCGCGGCTGGTGCTTTCCCTACGACGCCGGCGGCCGGCGGGTGGACTTCGAGCAGATCCCAAGGTCGGTGGCCGACATGCAGGACGATCCCTGGCGCAGCCTGGCGGGGGAGCTGCGGCGCGCGGGAGGCTTCGCCAAGGACGCCACCCCGTTCAGCGAGTTCCTCTGGGCCGACTTCCTGCGCCGCCGGATGAAGGCCAAGCTGTTGGAACACGACTTCCCCGCCGCCCTCACCCAGGCCCTGACCCTGGCCAAGACCAGGGACGCCCAGTTCCTGCCCGGCTGGTGCGGACCCGATCCGATCGGCTGAGGCGCGCCTCGCCCGCTACTTGCTGATCCGCTCCAGATCGATCGCGATCAGGCCCGGCGTGGATTTCAGCCGCTGCAGGACGTCGGCGAAACCGCCCTGGCGGGGCGCGTTCAGGTCGGCCCGATACTCGACGACGCGGCCGCCTTCGGCGAGCGAATAGCTGAAGTTCTCCAAGGAATTCGTCGGATATCCCAACAGCTTGTTGAGCCCCGCCTCGCCAGGCGCCTTGTCGGCCTCGAACCGCAGCGTCGCCAGGCCCAGCGCGCGCGAAGGCACCATGCCCTCGATCTTGCGCTGGACGACCAGGATCACCAGCACCAGCACCGTTCCAGCGGCCGCCGGCGCCCACAGGCCCATGCCGAAGGTCTGGCCGATGGCGGCGGTGGTCCAGATGGAGGCGGCGGTGGTCAGGCCCTGGACCGTCACCCCCTCCTTGAAGATCACCCCCGCGCCGATGAAGCCGACGCCGGTCATCACGCCCTGCGACACCCGGCTGGGATCGAGCAGCACCGTCCCAGGCGGGAAGCTGCCGGGCCGCAGCAGCGGCAGATAGGCGATGCTCATCGCCACCGCGGCGGCCAGTGAGACTAGTCCATGCGTCCGGAAGCCGGCCACGCGGCCGTTATAGGTCCGCTCCAGCCCGATCAGGCTGCCCGCGGCCCAGGCGAACGCCAGGTTGGCGATGAGTTCGCCGAGGGTTGTCATGGCGCCGAGCCTGCGCCCTGGCGCGAGATTCGCGAAGGCCGCTCCGATCAGCCAGGCGTCCACGCCGGCAAGCGCCGCCGCATCGACCAGCACGAGCAGTCGGCCGCCGCTGCGCTCTGTGGACTGCGCGAGCTTGGCCGCGTTCCGGTTGCGGCCGCGCGCCAACGCGGGCCATAGTCCAGGTGCGGCCTGGCGACCCGTGACGCTGGTCGGGAGACGGGCTTGGATCGCATCGAGGACGGCGAAGGCCAGCAACCCGAGGCCGAGGGACGCGGTGCGGCCTTCTGGCGGGGCCTGAAGGCGCTGGGGCCGGGCCTGATCACCGGCGCCGCCGACGACGACCCTTCGGGCATCGCCACCTACGCCCAGACCGGCGCCCAGTTCGGCTATGGCCAGCTGTGGACCGCGCTCTACCAAATCCCGATGCTGATCGCCGTGCAGGAGGCCTGCGCCAGGATCGGAGCCGTCACCGGCCAGGGTCTCGCGGGGGCGATCAAGGAGCGCTACTCCCGGCGGGTGCTGATCGGCCTGGTGGCGATGCTGATCATCGCCAACACCATCAACATCGGCGCGGACATCGGGGCGGTGGCCGAGGCGGCGAAGCTGGTGGTCCCCCTGCCCTTCTGGCTGTTCGCGGCCGGAACCACCCTGCTGGTGGTGCTGCTGGAAGTCCTGGTCACCTATCGGGTCTATGCGCGGGTGCTGAAGTGGCTGGCCTTGGCGCTCCTGTCCTACGCGGCCACCGCGCTGATCGTGCAGGAGCCCTGGCTGCAGATCATCAGGGCCACGTTCATCCCGCACATAGAGTTCAGTTTCGGCTTCCTGTTCATCATCACCGGCGTGTTCGGCACCTCGATCTCGCCCTACATGTTCTTCTGGCAGGCCTCCGAGGAAGTCGAGGAGGAGACGGCGCAAGGGATCGCCAAGGGGTCCGATGGCCGGCCCCGGTTGCCCAAGACCTTCATCACCCAGATGCGGGTGGACACCATCGCCGGCATGATCGCGGCCGAGGTGGCGCAGTGGTTCATCATCATCACCACCGCCACGGTGCTGTTCAGCCACGGCCAGAAGACCATCAACACCGCCGCGGACGCGGCCAAGGCGCTGGAACCGCTGGTGCGTTCGTTCCCCAACTCGGGCCAGATCGCGCGGGACCTGTTCGCCGTGGGCGTGATCGGACTGGGGCTGCTGGGAATCCCGGTGCTGGCGGGCTCGGCGGCCTACGCGCTCTCGGAGGCCCTCGGCTGGCGTGAGGGGCTGAGCCGCAAATTCAGGGACGCCCGGGGTTTCTACGGGGTGATCATCGTCGCGACGGTGGTGGGGCTTTGCCTCAACTTCATCGGCATCGACCCGTTCAAGGCGTTGGTGGTCACCTCGGTGATCAACGGCATCGCCGCCGTGCCCTTGCTCTACGTGATCGCCCGTCTGAACTCGAGCCGGCGCACGCTGGGCGACCGCGTCGGGGGGGTGTTGTCACAGCTCGGGCTGTGGCTGACCTTCGGTGTGATGGCGCTGTCGGCGATCGCGCTGCTGGTCACCACCTTTTGGAGGCGCTGAGGCCGCCGGTCTGGATTGAATCGGCCATCCCGCCTCGTCATCCCGGCCTCGAGCGGGGACCCAGCGTCAAGCTCAGTCGTCCAGGCCCCGGATCGCCACGCGGCCGTCCGGGACGCCGATGGGGCGATCCCCTCACGGAAACAGCGCGAGGAAGTCGATGAAGGCTTCGCCAACCTCCTCGATTTCCGTGGTCAGAGAGGTGGAGCACCGATAGATCATCGTGCCGCTGTCTGACCAGAATTCGTCGTTCACGTCGAACAACAGGCGAACGGCTTCCGGCGGCGTATAGCCATCGAGATCCAGCGTCTGTTCCACGCCCGCCTCGAGTGACACATCCGGATCCTGCATATAGCCGGCCAGGAGACTGGCGCTGTCCTTCTGAGCGCGAGCATCGCCGCCTCGGAACTTGAATTTGCAGACGCCGCTTTCAGGCTGGAGCCCGATGGGGTTGGGCGAATGTTCGTCGATAATCTTGATATACAAGATCGTCATCGCGTGCTCCGGCGCCTCCGGTTCGTGGATCAAGCCTTCGGTTGAATGGTGGCGACGATTTCCAAGGACGTGTGATGCGCCGTCGGACTGACGAGAATGCTGATGCGCTCCTTGTCCGGCGCTGTGATCGTGTATGGAAAGGCCGGATTGGATACGGTCTTGGCCCAGGCCGGTGAAGCATCATAGCCCGACGCGACCTCGTAATAGGGTTGATGGCCCATCATCAGCACCTGGACGGGCACGTTGATGCGGACTCCGAACTGATAGCCGGTCGACGGATTCATCCAGCCCAGCATGATCCAGGTGTCGCCGTTCGCGACCGCGGCCAGCAGGGTCTCGGAGATGACCACCTGCTCCTCGCCGCCATCCTTCTTCAGCTTGTCGCCCGGCATGACCGACCAAGTGTCGATCCCGAGTTGGGTCTGACCGCCCGTGAGGCTGGAGGATTGTTCGAAGGTAATCGTGGGATGCAGGTTGACATACTTGATTGAAAGAGGACCAGGCATTGCAACCCCCGATATCCGCCATTTCTTGCACAACTTATCAGGTACTCGCGGATTGTCTATATGAAAGGTTAATGCCCGCTCGCCGCGAAATTTGAACGTCACGGCGTGCAGATAGCGACGCATGCGACGACCGGCGGCCATCTCGACGACGGTGGGAGACGCGGCTGTCCCGACCCGACGCGCCCTAGGCGATGTCCTCTTCGGCCGGCATCCGGCTGCTCAGCACGACCAGGAACGACACCACCGCCGCCGCGGTCAAATAGAGGGAAGGCGCGAGCTTGTAGCCGGTGGCCGCGATCAGCGCGACAGCGACCATGGGCACCGTGCCGCCGAAGCAGGCCTGGGCGAGATTGGTCCCGAACGACAGGGCCGTGCAGCGCACATACTTGGGCAAAGCCTCCACCGAGAAGGCCGGTACGGCGCTGGAGATCCCGGCCTGGAGCAGCGAGAAGCCCGCCTGCCCCATCAGCACGGCGATCAGCGAGCCATGGCCGATGACGGTGTAGAGCGGCCATGCCAGCAGGGCGAACCCGAGCGTGGAGAGCAGCATCTGGGGCTTGCGGCCGATCCGGTCCGACAGCGCCCCGCCCAGCGGCAGCAGGACCAGCTGCAGACCCAACATCAGGGCGTTGAGCAGCAGCACGGTGGGCCGCGCGAGGTGGGTGTACTGGCTCAGCCACGTCGAGAGGTAGACGAAGTTCAGATAGAAGCCGATCCCGAGGGTCAGCATCATGCCGGTGATACGCAGGATGGTGCGCCACTCGGTCTTGAACGCCGCCACGATTGGCGATTTGCGGGCCTCGCCGATGGCCTCAATGGTCGGGTCCGGCGGCAACCGCCGGCGCACCAGAAGCACCGCCAGGCCGATGACCAGGCCGAACAGGAAAGCCGCGCGCCAGCCCCAGGCGGAGATCGCCTCGGCCGACAGCAACCCTGTGACCGCCGCGCCCACGATGGAGCCCAGCAGCATCCCCGCCGACGCCCCCGCGGGCGCGAAGCTGCCGACGAGCCCGCGCCGGCTTCGCTGGGCGGACTCCACCAGCAGGACCATCGAGGTGGTGAACTCCCCACCCACGGCCATCCCCTGGAACAGGCGCAGGACGATCAGCAGCACCGGCGCCAACATGCCGACCTGGGCGTAGGTCGGCAGAAAGCCGATGAACAGGGTCGGCACGGCCATGAACAGCACCGAGGCGGTCAGGGCGTGCTTGCGACCGTGCCGGTCGCCGAGGTGGCCGAACAGTAGGGCGCCCATGGGTCGGCCCAGGAAGCCCACGGCGAACACGCCGAACGAGGCCATCAGCGAGGTGGCCGGATCGTGGGCCGGGAAGAACTTCTGGCCCATGATGGCGGCGAAGTAGCCGTAGATGCCGAAGTCGTACCACTCCATCACATTGCCAGCGAGACCGGCGAGCACCGTCCGCCGCTCGGCGGCGCGGATCTCCCGGTTCATGATCTCGGCGGTGTGGGCGATCTCCGCGCCGATCAGGTCCATGCGCCGGAGCTGGCGGATGCGCGGGCCGGCCTCCTCCAAGGCGCCGGCGTGGAGGATCCGCCCGAACACGCCGCAGGCGTCCGCCAGGGCCACCAGAGCCGCGTCCTGCGGGTCGGGGATCTCGTGGTTGAACAGCAGGGCGAGGATGCGCCGCTTGCCTTCCAGCCGCTCTTCGCCCCGCTCCACCGGATAGCGGCGCGCCTGCAGCACCCACAGGAAGGCGTGCTCCTCCTGGCGCAGCACGCCGCGGTCGCACAGGCGGACGATGGCCTCCCGGCGCAGATGCGCGGCGCGAGGCATCAGCCGGGCGATCCATTCGCGCGGATGCAGCCGCCGTGGCTCGGCGGCGATCTCGGCCAGCACCCCGTTCAGCACGGCCGAGTCCGTGGGCGTCGGATCGACCACCCAGAGGTGGTGCAGGTCGGAGTCGATGCGGCCCCGGATCGCCAGGTCCATCAGCGCCGCGCCGGCGAGCCCGCAGCTGAGCGAGGTCTCGGGGATCCGGCTGAACTCGCCGCCCTTGTCCTCCAGGGCCAGCAGCAGGAATTCCTCGATCAGCGAGACGGGCAAGGCCTCGGCGGGGGTGGCGGCGGAGCGGGACGCGCGGGCCCGGGCGGCCACGGGTCGCCTCAGCCGCCGGTCAGGCGCGCGGTGGCGCTTTCGGCCGACACGTGGATGTCGATGATGGCGTTCACGCCCGAGATCTCGAACACCTCGGCCACCTGGGGGCTCAGCGAACAGAGGGCGAGGCGTCCGCCGGCGGCGTTCATGCGCTTGGCCACGGCCAGGGCGGCCCGGAGGCCCGCAGAGGAGATGTAGTCGAGGCCGTGGAAGTCGATCAGCAGCCGGCGGCCGCCGCCGTCGATGACCTCGAAGGCTTCGCGCTCGAGCGTGGGACTGCTGGCGCTGTCGAGGCGCCCTTGCGGGCGAAGGATCTGGATCTCATCGGACACGTCGAAACCCCCCGGGCAGGCGCATCCTATGCCGAGGCTTCATCCGGGGCCAAGAGCGGCTGCGGCTCGGTCGCTTCCGCCGCCGGCGCCTCGCTGGAGGCCCGCATCAGGGCCACGGCGGTATCTCGCGCCAGCCAGAGGATCCTCTCGAACAGCACGGTGCTGCGGAACAATGCCTCCTGCACCTTGGCGTCCTTGGAAGCGCCGAGCAGCCGCGACCGCAGCCCCTCGATCACCTGCCGCCGGTCGCCGAGCAGGGCCAGGGACATCTCCTGCTCGGCCGGCTCGTGGCTCGAGGCCACGTCCGTCAGCACCTCCAGCAACATGTGCAGGCTCTCGACCATGCGCCCGACCGCCTCGCCGGCCTGGGGCTGGGCGATCCGCACCGCCCTCTGGAACTCCTCCACCGCCTCGTGCAGGGCGACCACGTTGTCCAGCACGCGCTGACGCCGCATCGCCAGGACCACGGCGTTGCGCCCCGGATCGGATTCCAGGACGGCCGCCAGATAGCGCCGGATGGCGTCCGAGACGCTGAGGCCTGCCTCGCGCAGGACCTCGGGGGAGAAGCCCCCGACGCCCCCCTCAGCGCGAACCGCGTCCAGCATCGCGGGCAGCCGCTGCAGCAGCCGCTGTTCCTCGCGCTCCACCAGCTCCAGCGCCAGGGCCGGATCGGCCAGGGCTTCGTCGAGCAGATAGGCCGGACGCGCCAGGGTTTCGCTCTCCTTGGGCGGTGCGATCTTCTCCATCAGCCGCGACAGAGGGCCGTAGAGCAGCGTGCAGATCACCGATCCGCCAACCTGGATGGCCAGGAAGATCCAGGCGAAGGCCGCCGTCGCGCTGATCGGATAGCCGGCGAGCGCGGTTTGCGGCCGTCCTTCGCTGGCCGCGAACAGCAAGATCAGCAGGGTCGCGCTGGACAGCTTCTGGGCGGCCTGGAAGAGCAGGACCTTGCCGCCGACCGATTCCCCCCTCCACCCGGGAACGCCGTAGTTGATGGCCGATCCGACACTGGCGCCCACCAGCAGCGCCAGGGCCGCGTCGAGGTCGAAGATGCCGGCCCGCACCACCGCCACGGCGAAAGCGCCCGCCACGGTGGAGGATTGGGTGATGGCCGCCAGCACCAGACCCAGGACGAGCAGGACCGCGACGTTCTCGCGCTTGGCCAGCAGGCCCTCGGCCGACAGCCAGATGCGCAAGGGGACGCTCGAGACGTTCAGCATCTCCATGCCCAGGAACAGCAGGCCCACGCCCAGGAGCACGAGCACGGCGTGGCGCAGGCGTTCGGAAAGCTTGAAATCGAAGTAGAGGACAGCGCCGGCGATCGCCAGGGCGCAGGCCACGGCGGGCCCGGTCTGCAGCGAGACGATGATCACCAGCGCCGCGGCGCCCACCTGCGACCAGACCGGCAGCAGCACCGCGCGGCCCTCCGGAATGATCCCCGCGCGCACCAGGCCGACCACCACGAGGGTCACGGCGCTGGTGCTCTGGCTGACCAGGCCCGCGAGCACGCCCGCCAGCGCCACCGTCCAGTTGGTCTTGACCGCGCCGCGGAACAGCCGGCGCGCCGAGGGGCCGGCGAGCGGCGTCAGATTGGCCGCGATGAAGCGCACGCCGCAGAAGAACAGGCCCAGCCCCGTCAGCAGGGGCGCCAGGACGCTCGTGGTGGGCAAAGCCGGACTCTCCTGCCCTGACCTCTGAACTGGACGACGCGGCGCGGCCTCAGGCCAGGTCCAGCGCCGCGGTTTCGGTGGCCGCCATCGGGATGATGTCGGTGATGGCCATGGTCTGGAGGACTTCCGCCACCGGCTCGGTCACCGAGAACAGCACCAGCTTGCCGCCGGTCCGCCCCAGGGTCTTGGCCGCCATCACCAGGTGACGCACCCCGAGCGAGGAGACGTAGCTGACGTCGGACATGTCGATCACAAGCCGTTGGCAGTTCTTGGCCGCCAGGCTGATGGGGATCTCGGCCATCGCCGCGCCGTTGATGTCGAGCCGGCCGGCCAGCTTCAGGCGGGTGACGGCGTCCCCAAGGTCGGTTTTGTCGATCTGCATGTCAGCCTCCCGCGCGCCGGCAAAATGCTGGGGTTCCGTGAAGCTCTTGCGACAGGCCCCGGCTCACGCGGGCGCGCTCCCGGCGGGGAGCAGCGCCAGCATCTTGCCGAGCAGTCGTTCGAGGTCCACCGGCTTGGTATCGTAGTCGTCGCAGCCCGCCTCCAGGGCCCGCTCGCGGTCGGACGCCATGGCGTGCGCGGTCAGGGCGATGACCGGGATGGCGGTCGTCGCCGCGTCGGCCTTGATCCGGCGCGTGGCCTCCCAGCCGTCCATCACCGGCAGGCTGAGATCCATCAGGATCAGCGCCGGGCGGACGTCCTTGGCCTTGCGGACCGCCTCCTCGCCGTCCTCGGCGAACTCGATCACATAGCCGCGCCGGATCAGCCGCCGGCTCAGCATGTCGCGGTTCTCGGGGTTGTCCTCGACCAGCAGGACCCGGGTCACTCGTCCACCTCGCTATGGTCGCGCATGGCGCTGACGAGGGCGGCCGAGACGTCCTCGCCCTTGCTGACCACCGTGCCCGGCAGGCCGGACAGGTAGCCGAGTTCGGCCGGCGTCAGCTCGCGCTCGGCCAGCAGGATCTGGTGCACGCCCCTCAGCGCCTGGTCGTTGCGCAGCGCGTCCAGCAGCGAGAAGCCGTCGCTGACCGCCGCATCGATGTCGACCACCATCAGGGCGGGACGCGCGTGGGCGCCCAGCCAGTCCAGGGCTGCGCGGCCGTTGGTGACCGACTCGGCGGTGCGTCCGGTCTCGCTGATCGCCTGGGCGATCTGGGCCGCCTGGGCGCTGTCGCTGTCGACCACCAGCACCACGCCCTTGGCGGGGCCCGCATGCTTGCGCACGGTTTCCACCAGCCGCGACCGGTCGATCGGCTTGGTCAGGAACTCCGCCGCGCCCAGCGACAGGCCGAGCGGCCGCTCGTCGAGCATGGAGACGATGATCACCGGGATGGCGGCCAGCGCCGGATCGCGCTTCAGTGCGCTCAGCACGGTCCAGCCGTCGACCTGGGGCATCATCACGTCCAGCAGGATGGCGGCGGGCCGCACCTTCTGCACCATGGTCAGGGCGTCGGGCCCCGACGTGGCGTGCTCGACCCGGTAGCCTTCGCGGACCAGCATCTGGCCCAGGAGGTCGTGCACCTGGGGATCGTCGTCGATCAGCAGGATGGTGGCCGCCTGCTCGGGACCCGACACCTCCGGCGCCGGTCCTTCCACCGCGTTCCAGTGGTCGGCGACGCGCAGCGGCAGGGTGATGGTGAAGCGGCTGCCCCTGCCCTCCTCGGAGGTCACCACGACGTCGCCGCCCAGGAGGTTGCAGAGGCGCTTGGTGATGGCCAGCCCCAGGCCCGTGCCGCCGAACTTGCGGGTGGTGGAGGAGTCCGCCTGGGAGAAGGCCCGGAACAGCTTGGCCTGCTGGTCGGGCGTCATGCCGATGCCGGAATCCGACACCTCGAAGACGATGTTGCGCCCGCCGGGCCCGTCGGTCAGGCGCACCTCCAGGGCCACCCGGCCCTCCTTGGTGAACTTGCAGGCGTTGCTGACCAGGTTGAGCAGGGACTGCTTGAGCTTGGTGACGTCGGTCTGGATCGATTCCACGCCGGGCCCGATCGACACCTCCACCTTGTTGCCGTTGGCCGAGGCGAGCGGCGCGGTCAGGGTGCGGACCTCGTCCAGCAGGCCCGGCACCGACACCGGCTCCAGATAGATCTCCATCCGGCCTGCCTCGATCTTGGACAGGTCGAGAATGTCGTTGATCAGGCCCAGCAGGTGCTTGCCCGCGCTCTCGATCTTCTTGAGGTCCGGCAGCATCTCGTCCTGACCGGTGTCCTCGGCGTCCTCCTGCAGGATCTGGGCGTAGCCGATGATGGCGTTCAGCGGCGTGCGCAGCTCGTGGCTCATGTTGGCCAGGAACTCGGACTTGGTCTGGTTGGCCTGTTCGGCGAGGGCCCGGGCCTCCTCGATCGCCGCCTCGGCCTCCTTGCGGTCGGTGATGTCGTACATCCAGCCCGCCAGCGCCGGCTGGCCGTCGAATTCGAGCCGCTGCCAGGTCATCAGGCCCCAGAAGGTGCGGCCGTCCGCGGTGTGGTGCTGGACCTCGACATTGGTCAGCTGTCCCTGCTCGTGGAAGATGGCGAGCAGGCGGGCGCGCTCGGCCGGATCGACCCACATCTCGCTGGAGCGCTTGGGGATGTCGCCGGGCTTGTAGCCGTACATCGCGTTGTGGGCGGGATTCCGGTAGAGATAGCGCCCGTCGTCGGTGACGATGACCACCGAGATCGGCGCCGCTTCCAGAAGCCTATGCGCCTCTTTCGATGCGCCGTTGCCGGCGGCGATGTCAGCACTCATCGGCGCCCCTCCCCGAACGAAGCTAGCCCCGCGGCCCGTTCCGCGCGATCCAATAATTGGTCCGATTGCGATCCTTGTCGCGGACGTAGGTCAGGTCACGCGACAGTTTGATGACCAGGTGAACGCCCAGACCGCCGATCCGCTTGTCCTCCAGGCTGGCGTCGAGGTCCGGTTCGGGCGCCTGGCGAGGGTCGTACTCGGCCGCCGGATCGACGATCTGCACCTTCACGCGATCGGCCGCCACCTCCAATCGGACCTGGGCCGCCTGTCCGCCCGCGCCGCCGTGGGTCGAGGCGTTGGTCAGCAGCTCGTCCAGCGTCAGGGCCACGTGCATGGCCGCCCGGGCGTCGACCTCGCCCTCCTCTTCCAGCCAAGCCTGCGCCCTTTCGACCGCGGCCGAGACGCCGTCGACACCCAGAACCAGCTCCAGGTCCAGCGTCTTCATACCGCTAGCCGGCGGCCTGGATCTTGAGGAGCACCGCGGCCACGTCGTCGGACGCGGGTTCGCCGGCCTCGTGCGTGCGCACCTGGGCCACCAGCGCATCCAGCGACGCGGCCTGGCCGGCGGCCGCAAGCCAGTCGCCGATCCGCGCCTCGCCGAACAGGGACTTGTCCGGCGCCGCGCCCTCGGTGACCCCGTCGGTCACCACCAGCAGCGTCTCGCCCATGGCCAGGGCCGTGCGCCCCGACCGATAGGGCGCGCCCTCCATCACGCCGAGCGGCAGGCCCGCGGCCGC
Source organism: Caulobacteraceae bacterium (assembly GCA_025450315.1). Lineage (GTDB taxonomy): Bacteria > Pseudomonadota > Alphaproteobacteria > Caulobacterales > Caulobacteraceae > JANWHQ01. Next base: position 54,501 of record JANWHQ010000014.1, on the reverse strand, counting down.
CTCCAGCCGCTCGACGCCGCCGTCGGCGCGGCGGATCCAGGGCGGGACGTGGCCGCAGCGCACATAGGCGAGCTGGCCGGTGACGACGTCCAGCACGCCCAGGAACAGGGTCACGAACATGCAGCTCGGATTGTTGGCGGCGAGCGCCTCGTTGACTGCCGAGACCGCCCGCGCCGGATCGGCGAACAGCGCCTCCGCGTCCGGCCGGGCCGCCAGCGCGCGGAACTGGGCGTGGGTGCGCGCCATCACCAGGGCCGCGCCGGCGCCCTTGTCGGAGACGTCGCCGACCAGGGCCGCCTGCAGCCGCTCGCCGATCTCGAAATGGTCGACCAGGTCGCCGCCCACCTCCCTGGCCGGCTCCAGCACCACCTCGATGGCGATCCGCCCCAGGGGCGTCGAGCGCTCGGCCGGCGGCGGCGCCAGGGCCAGCTGCAGGTTGCGCGCCTCGTTCAGCTCGGCCCGCTTGCGCTCCAACTCGCGCCTCCAGGCGTCGCGCAGGTGCTTCTTCTCCAGCGAGGCCAGCACCCGCGCGCGCAGGATGGTGGGGTTGAAGGGCTTGAAGATGAAGTCCTCGGCGCCCTGCTCGATGCAGCGGGCCACCGCGTCTATCTCGCTGAGGGCCGAGATCACCAGCACCGGCAGGTCGTGGGTGCGCCCGTCGCGCCTCAGGACGTCGAGCACCTCGTAGCCGTTCATCTCCGGCATCATGATGTCGAGCAGCACGAGGTCGAAGTTGCGTTCGCCCAGCCGTTCCAGCGCCTCGCGGCCGTTGGCCGCCTGGCCGACGTCGGTGATCCCCAGGCGCCGCAGCCGGCGGACCAGCAGATCGCGGTTCTCCTCGACGTCGTCGACCACCAGGGCGCTGGCCCACGACACGTCGATCGCGGGCATGGGACGAGGTTCGCGCGCCGCCTCGGCCGACCGTTCCGTCTCCAAGGCCACCTCCACCCACCAGCCCCCGCCGCAGTCCTAGCGCGGGAGATTAGGTCTTGTGTGACGCCGCGCCTACAGGGCTGGCGGTGGAAGCGGTCCGCAGCGAGCCGGTCGGGCGGACCAGCCCGTCGGGGCGTCGCCACGATGGCCGGCCTTCTCGAGCGCCGGCGGGGGGCGTCGTCCGCTGCGCCACCACCGGATCGATGGGCGCTTGAGGTTCAGTGCAGCCCGACAAGCGGGCCCACGCTGCGGTACAGCATGTAGGCGGCGACGGCGAACAGCAGGACGGCGAAGATCCTGGCCAGGGCGCCGCGACGATCGGCAAGGCGGATCGCCAGTTTCATGCCCACGAGGCCGCCGACGACCCCGCCGATGATGAAAAGGATCGCGATCTTCCAGTCCACCAAGCCGGACAAGGCGTAGTTCGCCGCGGTCGTCAGGCCGAAGGCGCCGACCGAGAACAGGGAGGAGCCCACGGCGTTGAGGATCGGCATGCCGCTGGCCACGATCAGCCCCGGCACGATCAGGAAGCCGCCGCCAATTCCGAAAAAGCCCGACAACAGGCCTGCGCCAAGGCCGGCCGCCACCAGGCGAGGGGCCATCCTCGAGTCCATGCGCACCGTCGGATCGCCTTCGCCGGAGCGGCCGCGCAACATGGAGGCGCCGACCACCGCCATGACGATCGCGAAGAGCGCCAGAAGATGCTGGCCATTGACCATCTTGCCCACCGTCGAGCCGATCAGCGCGCCGACGACGCCCGCGGCCCCGAAGGTGGCGGCACAGGGCCATTTCACGTTTCCGGCCCGGGCATGCTGGGCGAGGTTGGCAAAGGCGTTCAGGGCCACGGCCAGGGCGCTGGTGCCGATGGCGACGTGCGGATCGCGGACCCCCACCACATAGAGCAGCAGCGGGACAGCGAGCACCGAGCCGCCGCCGCCGATCAGGCCCAGGGAGAAGCCGACGATCCCGCCGGCGAAGACGGCGAGCAGGTCTTGCGGGGACATGGCTGCGGACCGCCCTAGCGCCGCGGACCGACGGCTTCGGCGGCGGACGGCCCTCTGACCTTCACCGGGACCAACAGGTAGCGGACGCCGTTGGCTTCCGCGGGTGGGAAGCGGCCCGCCCGGATATTCACCTGGATCGAGGGGGTCAGCAGCGCCGGGGCGGAAAGGCCAGCGTCTCGCGCTTCGCGCATGGCCACGAAGTCGGCTTCGCTCACTCCGTCGCTAATGTGGACGTTGTGCTGCCGTTGCGCCTCGACCGTGGTCTGCCACGCATAGGTTTCGCGGCCAGGGGCCTTGTAGTCGTGGCACATGAACAGGCGCGTCTGAGGCGGGAGACTGAGCAGTCTGCGGATCGACCGGTAGAGCTGGCGCGCGTCACCGCCGGGGAAGTCCGCGCGGGCGGTGCCGTAGTCCGGCATGAACAGGGTATCGCCCACGAACACGGCGTCCCCGATCCGGTAGCTGACGTCCGCGGGCGTGTGACCGGGCGTGTGAAGGACCTCGATCTCCAGATCGCCGAGCGGGAGGCGTTCGCCGTCGGCGAACAGCTTGTCGAAGTCGCTTCCGTCGGGGTTCAGGTCGGTGGCGTTGAAGATGGGGCGGAAGATCTTCTGCACATCGCGGATGTGCTCGCCGATCCCGATCTTGGCGCCAGTCTTGGCCTTGATATAGGGCGCGCCGCTGAGGTGATCGGCGTGGGCGTGGGTTTCCAGGGACCAGGCCAGCCGCAGCCCTTCGGATTCAGCTGCCCGCAACACCTCGTCCGCCGAACGGGTGTCGACCTCGCCGGAAGCGGAGTCGAAATCGAGCACGGGGTCGATCACGGCGCCCTCGCGCGTCGCCGAATCCCACGCCAGATAGGTGATCGTCTTGGTGGCCCTATCGAAGAAGGCCCGGATCTCCAGGCTCGACATCGTCGTCATGCTCCGATTCCGCGCCGCGTTGACACATATATGCATGATCACTAAATTAGCAAATGCTAATGTAATCGGAGCCGAGCGAGCACCCTCACGATGTTGGAAGCTGTGGCGGACGCGGGAATCGCGGACCTGGAGCGCCGGGCGGCGGAGGCCGCGCGGTTCCTGCGCGATCTCGCAAATGAGCACCGGTTGATGGTCCTGTGCCGCCTCGCGGCGACGGACGAGATGACGGTGACGGCGATGTCGCACGCGGTCGGCCTCGGCCAATCGGCGCTCTCGCAGCACCTTTCGCGTCTGCGCGAGGAGGGCGTCGTGAGCTGCCGGCGCGAAGCCCAGACGGTGTTCTACAGGCTCTCGGATGCCCGGACCCGCGCGGTCCTCGGCCTTCTCAACGAGCTGTTCTGCGAAGAGCAGCGTGGATCAACAGGAGACAAGAGATGAACAGGCCCAAGGAGATCAGCGCGCGCGAGGCGGCGGAGATGGCCCGCGCCGGCGCACAGATCGTGGACATTCGCGAAGCGGCCGAGATCAGGTCGGGCATGATTCCGGGGGCGACTCACGCGCCCCTGTCGACCCTCCGCTTCAACCCTCCGTCGACGCAGCCTGGCCGGTCGGTGATCTTCCACTGCAAGAGCGGCGGTCGCACGGGCATGAACGCGGCCGCGCTGGCCCAGACGGCGACGCATTGCGAGGTCTATCTCCTCAAGGGCGGGATAGAGGCATGGCGCGCCGCCGGCCTGCCTCTCGTGCAACCCAGCTGATCAAGCCTGCCCTTGCGATGGTCGAGGCGGAGGTGGTGGTTGACGCAGTGTGCCGACAACCTTTCTCCGCCCCAAAGTCCCTGCTCTCAGGGAATTTTCGCGATCCTGAGATCGAAATGGCCCCGACTGACCAGAATACCCACGATAGATCCGCTACTTAGGCGGTTCTCGGGCCAAGTCCGAGCAGGGAACCTTCAGGGCTAGGGTAGGGAAACTTGGCGCAGCCGCAGGTAGGACCGCGAGGAACCGACGCCGAATCCCCCTAACGTGGGCGCGGCAATTTATGGGCCTGGGGACGGCGTTGCAGACCCACATGGCCGCGTTCCGTGATGCGCTCGTGTCCCGCGTGCGTCCCTGGGCTATCAATCCATCTGCACCCGCCCGATGACCAGACGACTGGGTTGATGCGCCCTTTGCCTGAGCCCGCGCGCCAGTCCTCGGACGGCGGAAGGCGAACACCAGAGCCACAATGAACGCAGTGATCGCCCCTCAGCCCACCCGCGCCGGAAACGGACCTTCCCAATGGAAGAGATGAGTCAAGAGCAGTCCGAGACCCCCAGCCGTAATTCGGACATTCCTGACCTCGCCCTGCCGCAAACAGGCTAGAGGTCGACTTCCGAAATCCACCCTTGGCCGCGATTTAGAACCTCCGCTGAGCCGGTGCCTGTGGCCGTCCAGCCTTAAGTCGGCCCAGCGCCATTTCCGGACCTTGGCACCCATCCGCAAAGACGACACTCAGGGGATTGCTACATGGGTGAGAAGCCCCTGCCACCCCAGTAGAGTTCCTCCTTCTTCTGTGCATCACGCTTCGCGCCCGCGCTGGGCTCTCAACACCGCACGAAATGCCGGCCGGCGGTGATGGTAGGACCCTGACGCGCATCAAGAGCCGAAGACCATGGGCGGCCCTGAACGTGGTGTTCGCCTCTTATGACTCTGGTCACAGCACATGATGCCCAGATGCTCCACCCTTGCGGCCACCGCGCTGTAGGGCCGTGAACCGATAGCCTCCGTGAAATGTGGCCCATGAAGCAGCCTCTGACTGAGCGAGCCGCACGCCAACTCCATTGGTTGCACCGTACGAGGCTGGTAGAGTTTTTTCCACCGCACGGGGGAGCGAGCGTGGTGAATTCGGTCGATCATCCGAGCGGTCCGGCCGCCCCTTTCCGGCGGCCGGAGGATCTAGCGGACGCGTTGGCGCGTAATCCCGTGTTCGGCGTACTTTTCGAGGCGCGCCGGCGCGAGCTGGCCCTGTCGGGAACTCCGGTCAGGCTGGAGCCCGGCCAGGCGCTGTTCCGCACGGGAGACGAGGCGGACGCCGTCTATGTCGTGCTGACCGGCGAGCTCGACGTGGCGGTTCCCGGGCCCGACGGCCGCGAAGTGTGGCTTGCCAAGCTGGGGGCGGGGGCGCTCGTCGGCGAGATGGGGGTGCTCGACGGCGGCCCGCGATCGGCGGATGTCTGCGCCGTTCCGCGAACGGAGCTCTGGCGTATCGGCCGCCGGGCAGTGCTCGACACCCTGAGGGACGAGCCGTCGTCGGGGCTGGAGCTGCTGGCCATGATGGCGCGCCGGCTGCGGCTCACAGATGTACTGCTGCAGGAGACAGCCCTGATGGATCTGGGCGGGCGGCTGGCGCGTCTGCTGCTGGAGGCGCCGGGGCCGACGATCGCCCTGTCGCAGGGAGAGATGGCGCGCCTGATCGGCGCCTCGCGCGAGCGGGTGAACCGCAAACTCTCCGGCTGGCGCGCCAAGGGCTGGATCGAGCTGGGTCCCTATGGCGTCAAGGTGCTCGACCGCGGCGCGCTCAGAGCCGCGGCCAGCCCCAACCTCGCGCTCTGACCCGTGGCCAGCGACACCGGCGCGACCCGCAAGCTCGCCAGCATCGTGGCCATCGACGTGGCCGGCTATTCGCGCCGCACCGAGACCGACGAGGCTGCAGCAGTCCGGGCGGTCGCGGCTCTGCGCGAACGGATCAACGAGAGCGCAGGCGCCCGCGGCGGGCGGGTGTTCAACACCGCTGGCGACGGCTTCATGCTGGAGTTCCCGTCGGTCTATTCGGCGCTGGAGGCAGCCGAGGAGATCGCCTCGGCGGACGATCCGCAGGTGCGCGTTGGGGTGCACCTCGGGGACGTCTCCGTCACCCCCTCGGGCGACCTTTTGGGCCACGGCGTCAATGTCGCAGCCCGCATCCAGCAGATGGCCTCGCCGGGCGCGGTCCTGGCCTCTGGCGACGTCAGGCGCGCAATCCGGGGGACGCTCGGCGAGCGGTTGAAGCCGCAGGGCAGCGTGCGGCTCGAAAAGATGACCGAGGTGGTGCCGATCTTCGCCTTGGCCTCGGCCGAAGGCGGCAAGGTGAAGGGGCGGCGGCTGAAGCTGCCAATGCTCCCCCTTGCCGTCGCAATCGCCGTGGTGGCGGTGGCGGCCCTGGGCTGGTTCGCCTCGCAACAGTTCTGGTCGGGACCGCCGGCGCAACGGATCGCCATCGTGCCCTTCAGCACCCTTGGGGGCGGCGAGGAGGTGAAGGCCTTCGCCTCGGCCGTCACCGACGACCTGGCCAGCGTCCTCAGCGGCAACGGACGTCCGATCGTCACGGGCGACGACGCCCAGGCCTTGACTGGCCCCGGGGGGGCCGATCGCATTCACAGGCTTGGCGTGCGGCTGATATTCGGCGGCACGGTGGCGCGCGAGGCCGACCAGCTGAAGGTGCGGGTGCGCCTCGACGACGCCCGGCAGGGCGTGACGCTATGGACGGCTGCGCTGGATGGGCCCGCCGCCCGGTCCGAGCAGCTGCAGGCCCAGCTCGGCGCCCGCATCATCGCCGTCCTGAACTGCACATCGCGAGCGCTGCGGCCCAAGGGCGGCCTGTCCGATCCCGACGCCATGACCCTGCTGCTCAAGGCCTGCGACATCTTCGAGGACCAGGTTGGCGCCGGCGACGACCCGCAACAGATTTTCGCCCTGCTCGACACCTCGAGACAGCTGACCCAGAAGGCGCCGGGTTTCGCCGCGGGCCACTCCCTCCTGGCCAAGTTCGACGCTTACTACAGAAACTACCTGCCGCCCGCGATGAACGAGCCCTTGGCCACGGAGGCGAAACTGGAGATCGACAAGGCCTTACGCATCGATCCGGCCGACATCGATGCCCACGTGGCGCTTTATCTCCTGAGGCCGACTTCAGATTTCGTCGGCCGCGACAGAGCGATCATGGGCGCGTCGTTCGATCCTTCATGGGCCTACGGTGAGATTTTCAGGGGCGCCTTCCTTCAGGATGTGGGGCGAGAGCAGGAAGGATTGGTGGCGTATCAGCGGGCGGTGGCGGCCAATCCACTTAGCGCCGACCAGGATCTGGTCCTGCCGCTCACGATGACCGGGCAGATCAGCGAGGCGAAACAGGAGCTCGCCCGCATCTCGCGGCTTTGGCCGCTGCCGTGGATCGAGCGCTTCAATCTGTACCAGGCCGACCACGACTGGTCGGGGCTGCAAGCCTTCCTGGACACGCCGTCACAACAACCGAAGATTCTGACGGCGGCGAATATCGATCGATTGAAGCTCGTCGTGACGGCTGCCCGCACCCGGGCGCCCCGGGACCTCGCCCGGGCCAGAACCGCCCTCATGGATCTGCCCCCCGGCGCTCCCATACCCTTGGGCGACCGCGTGCTCCAGCTCTCATGGCTCGGCTTCGTCGACGACGCATTCTCCCTGGCCAATCGCGCCTCGCGTGACGATCTTTCCCCGAGCAACCCACCTACGGTTTTGTTCATGCCGCAAGCCCTGCCGATGCGCCAGGATCGACGTTTCATGGCGCTCGCCGCGCGCTGGGGCCTGGTCGACTACTGGACCCGGACCGGCAAGTGGCCGGACTTCTGCAGCGGGCCCGGTCTGCCCTACGATTGCAAGTCCGAGGCGGCGAAGCTCGCAGGCAAGAGGTCCTGACACAAGAGGAGCCGGCCGAAGCCGGCCGGCCCTTCCACCAGGTTGGCGAGACCGCGCCTCAGCCGCGGCTGTGATGAAGCGAGGTGAGCAGAGGGTTGTCGACCTCGGTCACCGCACGGTCCAGCGCCTTGGCGACGCAGGCTTGGTAGTCGTGGTCGGCCCGCCCGCCATCCGTGCCGCACACGCGCTGGGCCGCGCCACGCAACCGGCCGAGCAGCGTGTGGGCGCCGGCCGGCCGATCGAGGTTCAGGTCGGTGAACGACACCTTCTCGGAACGGACTTCCACGCCAGGGGCGGCGCCCTGGACGACGATCTCGCGCACGGAGCTCTGGGCCGAGGCAAGGAAGGGCAAAGCGAGGGCGAGGCTGAGCAGCGCCGCCACCGATGGACGAGAGAAAGAGGACATGGCTAAGTTTCCTTCAGCTGGGTCGCTCGAGCGACGTCTGAAGCTTCGCTGATCGCCGTCGTTTCCCCTGTGACGCCGGTCACCGTGCCGGCGCGCGCAGGACGGCAGCCTGAGCGCAGAAGAAAAGGAGCCAGGATGCCGACTCCCATGCACGAGATCGCCCGCATCGAGCGAGAGCTGATCCACGAGCGCTTCGCGGCCTTCGAGCGGGGCGTGCTACAGGACAACATCATCCTGTGCGACGCCAAGTCGGGCGTGCTGCTGGCCTTCGACGGGGCCATGGTGATCTTCTGCATCGACGCCTTCGTCGGCGGCCGCGCCCCGCACCTCGGCCTGGAGCATGGCCTGACCAACGCCCTGTTCCTGCTGGCGGCGGGGGCGTTCCTGATCTCGTGCCATTTTTCGCTGACGACGGTCCTGCCTCGCTTACGTCGCGGAAGAGACGATCACATCTTCTGGGAGGCGACGGTGTTCGATCTGCCGGTCGACCAGTACGTCGAGGCCATGGAAAAGATCGATCTCGAGCGGGAGCGCCACGACAAGCTCTCGCACCTGCACATGCTGGCCGGCATCTGCCGCGAGAAATTCCGCCACTTCCAGATCGCGATCCGGTCGGGCCAAGCCGCTTTCCTGTTGTTGGTGGCGGCCGAACTGGCGCGGCTCGTCAGCTGACCAGCACGGCCGTCATCACCAGATAGCCGAGGTTGTGGATCAGCTGGTCGGCGCCGAACACCGCCCAGTAGCGCCCGTCGGTGCGCGGCCAGCCGGCGCGGCGCAGCAGCTGCTCCTTGGCCCAGTCGACATTGTAGTGGACTGCGAATTCCGCAGCCAGCACTACCGCGGCGATGGCTGGCGATGGGCGGGCCACGGCGATGGCCGCCAGCGTGCCGATGGCATGAAGACCTGCGTGCAGCAACCCGCCCGGATGTCCGTACTGATGCTTGTTGGCGAGCTGGTAGGGGGTCTGCAGCACGAAGTCGAAGACCATGTGCTTGACCAGCAATATGGCCACGATCGCCAGGGCGAGGCCCGTCTGCGCCTGCATGATGCTTCGTTCCTGACCAAGTCGAGCCAAGTCTAGGGTTCCGTCCGCGGCGGACAAGCGACCTCGGTCACATTCGTCACAACGCAGGCGTCACTCCTGTTCCTCGTGTCCGCCGGCGCGTCGATCCTTTTTCTGACTGCATTGGGCCAGCGCGTTGCTGGGCGGGCACTGCTGAGAAACTGCCGAAATATCGGCAGTTTTGGACGGGCGCCCCGGTTCAAGCTTCGCCAGCTTTGCCGCCACCATCGCCCGCTGGCTTTCCGACAGGTGCCGCCGCTTCAGGTTCAGGCTGATGACGTAGGCGAGCGGCTCAGGGCCACGCGACGTGGCGGACGTAGTCAGCATGCCAGGCGAGTTCGGGAATGGCGCGACCCTTGGGCCATTGCACGAGAACAACCTGAAGCCCCGCCTTCCGCGCATGCTTCATCGCGGGAACGCAATCGGTATCGCCAGTCACCAGAATGAGGCGATCAACGGAACGTCGCTCCGAAAAGCTCGCCATGTCCAAGCCGATTCGCATGTCGACCCCCTTCTGCTCGAAGTCTGGATCGAAGTCCGCGTCGGTAAGGGGACTACTCGCGAGCGGGATTTTCTTTGGCTTCCATCCCCGGAACTTGAGGACACCCCTCCGTACGGCGAACAGGTCCTTCGCCGCGAGATCCTTGAGCCACTGGTCGCTGGCCTTGAATTCGTGGTGGAGTCCGGAGACCGGTAGCCTAGCGCGGCCTTCGTACTGGGAGCAGTCGTAGTAGAGAATGCGGAGAAGGCGCTCGTCAGCGTGAACGCACGCGAGGGCCGCCTTTTCGATCAGGCCGGGCTCATACTTGAGCTTTGCGATTTTGGCTTGGGCTCGGAGATGGCCGCCGTCGATAAGCACGGCGACTGTCGGCATGCTCAAAGTCGACGCCCCCCAGCGCGTTTCCGCACCAGGGGGCCTCGGATATGTGCCCGCCTACGGGCGTAGCGGATAACACCGCAGAACTTGGCCACGCGGCTGACAATGTCAATACGATTCGGCCGTTAACGTTCCGTGGTGCCCCGGTGTTGATTGGGGCCACGGCACCGGGCCGAGCTCGACTCCCTGCGTGGCACCTCGCTGTTATAGGTGGGTGGTTCGATGGGTGTCTTCCGATATCGGAAGATTTCCACAATAAAAACAACAGCATATGGCGGACGGGGTGGGATTCGAACCCACGGTGCGCTTGCGCGCACGGCGGTTTTCAAGACCGCTGCCTTCAACCACTCGGCCACCCGTCCGTGGGCGCGGCTCTTAGCAGCGGCGCGGGCCCGGCTCCAGGGCGCGGTCAGCGCGCGGCGCTCACGCCGGCCCACCAGTCCTGCCAGCCCTTCAGCCGCTCGGCGGTCTCGTGGCAGATGCCGTAGTTGCGGCTCACCGTGTCGGCGACGGCAGAGAGAGCAAGGCCCGAGGGGGCGTCAGCAGACTTGCCGGGGGGTTCGGCGGCGGGGAGCACGCCTGCGGCGGCCGCGTCGTGCAGCCGGCGGAAGCCATCAGGCACAACGCAGCCAGCGTCGGCTTCAAGGGTGACATAGGCGGGGATCTCCTTGGTGATCGTCCGGGTGACCACGCGCACGCGGTCCTGCGCCGCCTGCTGGCGGACGGCGACCTTCTGGGCGACCGCCGCTTGCGTCTGGACCACATGGATGGCGTGGACCTCGGCCTTGGCGGCGGCGGCGGCGTCCTTCCAGCCGTGCGCGCGCCAGCCGGCCAGGAAGCCGCCGCCGGTCAGGGCGAGCGCCAGCATCAGCCGCAGGGTCGGCATCGGTTCAGGCCTGGGGCGCGGGGGCGTTGGCGGGGACCGCTTCGAGCGCGCGGGTGGCCGCTTCCAGCGTGGTGGCCACGGCCTGGACCGCGTGGTCGGCCACATTGGCCGCCAGGGCGCCGCCCAGCGGGCCGAGCCTGGCGACCAGATAGGCATTGGCCGCCGCCTCGACCGCCGCCTTGAATCCCTCGATGTCGCCGGCGACGGCGTCGGCGGCCTGGGGCGGCAGGGGCTGGCCGATGCGGCGCTTGACGTAGCCGATCGAGTATCTCGCCCACTCGGCGATCTGGCCGTGTTCGAGCTGGTTCAGGGACTGGGACAGGAACGACATGGTTGGATCTCTCCGTCAGGGCCGAGGGGATGGGGGCTGGGCGCCGGGTTTGAGCGAGCCGGCGAGGTGGCCGGCGCCGCCGATGGTCGTCGCCCCGGCGAGGGCGCCGAGCGCGAAGGTCACCAGCTGCTGGTTGGCCTGGGGCACGGCCACGAAGACCAGGCAGCCGGCGAGCAGCCCCAGCATGACCAGCGCGAGGCCGGCCAGCAGGGCCTGGGCCTGGGGCGTCATGCGGCGGCCTCCTCCGGCGCCCGGACCCCGCGCAGGAGCTGGGTCGCCAGGCGGCGGGCCCGGGGGCCCACCTCCCGCGCCCAGGCGCTGGCCAGCAGCGCGTCGTGCGCGTCCCGCCAGCGGCCGTCCCGGATGGCGGCCAGGGCCTGGTGGAAGGTCCCCAGGCCGTGGGTCCCGGCCGCATCGAGCCAGCCCATGTTGAAGACCAGGTTGGCCAGCACGTCCTGGCGAGGGTCGTCCAGTCCGCGCCACCAGGGCGCATGCGCGTCGAGCCGCTCGCAGGCGCGGGCGATGTCGGCGATCAGGGCCGTCTCGGCCTGGGCCGGGGTCCAGACCAGCCCGCGCCCGACCTCCGGGCCGGTGTGGCCATAGCCGATGGTCCAGGGCTCGGCCCCGGACAGCGGATCGGGATAGGCCTCCAGGCGCAGGCCCTCGTCGCGGCGCAGGTCCTGGGCCAGGAAGGGCGTGGTCATGGCCGGCCCTCCCCGTCGGCGCGGGAGGTCGGGACGCGACGGCCGCGGCCGCCCGCCAGGGCCTGGGTCAGCTCGGCGACGCGGGCGTCCAGGTGCTCGAGCTTGGCCTCGATGCGGGCCTCGAAGCGCGCGAAGGCCTCGCGCAGCGACGAGCGCGCCCTGCCCTCCTCGGCCTCGCCCTGCTTCAGCTGGTCCACGTCCGCGCGCAGGTCGCCCACGCGCTGGAACACGCGGCCGAGCCCGAAGGCGAAGGTCACCGACGCCGAGCAGACTAGGAACGACAGCCCGCCGAACGCCAGCCAATTGGCGACGGTCGAGGCGATCATGAGCCACCCGTGGGATCGGCAGGCGCGCCGTAGGCCGAGGGGTAGAGGTTGGCTCGGGCAGGCTGCAGCAGCGCGCGCCAGTCGTTCGGCTGGAGACCCGGGCCCGGCGTCGATCCGAAGGCGCCGTTCGCCGCCTGCTGCCGCTGCGCCCGGGCCTGGCCGTACTGAAGCAGGGCGTCCGCCGCGAGGTTCGACGCCAGGGCGCCGGGCGTGCGGATGCCCGCCTGGCCTTGCCGGCCCAGCTGGGCCAGGGCGTCGGCGTAGTCCTGCGGCGTCGGCTCGGCGGGTGCGTAGAGCAGGGCCTGGGGCTGGGGCGCCTGGGGGTTGGCCGGGTTCATAGCGGGACTCCGAAGGTCTTGAGGGCGGCGGCGCCCAGGTTGAACAGTCCGGTCAGCCCGGACTGGCTGTTCTGAAGTTGCGCCTGGTAGTCGCTCTGCAGCGCGTTCTGCTGGAGCTGGTAGGCGCCGAGCGCGTTCGCCGGCTGGACCGGCGTGTTCTGGGCCGGCGACGACGGCGGCATGGCCACCTGGCTGTCGCCCAGTAGGGCCGTGAACTCGTCGATCGGCAGCTGGGTGGCGTAGGCCTGGTTCTGGAAGGTCTGCTGGGCGGCCTGGTTGCCGAGCTGGGCCGACGACAGGTTCTGGCCGTAGAGGGCCTGTTGCTCGGCGTCGCCGGCGGTGATCGCGTTGTAGAGGGCCGCGTCGTAGGCCTCGTTCTCCTGGTCGCCGAACAGGGTCTGGGCGTTCTGGTAGGCGGCGCTGTCGGGGTTCAGCCCCTGGGCGACCAGCCGGGCCTGCTGCTGCTCGGACGCCTGCCGCCACTGGGGATCCAGCATCTGGCGCGCGTTCTGGTAGGTGGCGAGCTGGGTGGCCGCCACGGGGTTCGACGCCGCCGCGCCGGAGAGCGCCAGGGCGCCGCTCTGCGGCGACGCCGCGCTTGTCGGCTGCCCGCTCGAGGGATAGGCCGCCTGGCCGGTCGCCGCGACCCAGCCCTGATTCGGATCGTACATCTGGCCCGGATGGGCGCCGGTGGCGTCCACGCCGTAGGGCGTCGTCGGGATCCACCCCGAGGACTGGTCGTAGCGCATGCCCGCGGGGGCGCTCGAGGGATCGCCCGGCAGCGGCGAGGTCGCACCCGCGCCGCCATAGGTCACGAAGGGCGAGACGGCCGAGACGCCGGTCTGCAGCTGCGGGATCGCCGGCGCCGGATTCTCCAGCGCCTTGCCGACGTTGAGGATCTGGTTGTCCGCCACCTTGGCCGCCCGATAGTTGGCGTTGTCGACGGTGTCGTAGGTCGCCTGCTCGGTGGGATTCAGCTGGACGTTCTCGGTCCAGCGGCCCGGCGACTGCATCGAATAGGACACGTCTCCCTGGGGGCCCTGGTAGTTGACGTTGTTCAGGCCCGACTGGAACTGCGCGGTCTGCTCGCTGGCCCCGGTCTGGGCGTTGATGATGGTCGCCGGATCGGGGGCCGGCGGCGGCGTGGGTGCGGACTTGCCCAACGGAGGCTCCTGGTCGACTGCGGTGTCGAAAGGCAGCCTAGCCGTCGCGTGGAGGTCGTTAGGCCGGCGCTAAAACGGCCTTCCCCCAAGCTTGGCCCCAGGATTAGTCTGCCGGGATGCGCTCCAGACTTGTGCTGATACTGTCGATGCTGGCCGCGATGCTGGTCCCCGCCCTTCCCGCGGCGGCCGCCTGCAAGCTCGACCTGGTCGTCACCATGCCGGTCACCATGCAGGGCCTGTCGCCGGTGATCGACGCCAGGATCGAAGGCGTCGACGCCCGCCTGCTGGTCGACCTCGGGGCCTTCTTCAGCTCGATCAGCCGCTCACGCGTGGACCGCTACCACCTGAGGGTCGGCGCCCTGCCGTCCGGCATCACGGTCAGCGGCGTCAACGGCGAAGCCGACGTCGGGCTCGCCACCGTCTCGGACTTCACCCTGCTGGGCGCGCCCTTCCACCACACCCAGTTCCTGGTCGGCGGCACCGAGTTCGGGCCGACCATCGACGGCATCCTCGGGCGCAACTTCCTGATGGTCGCCGATGTCGAACTCGACCTCGCCAACGGCGCGGTCCGCATGTTCCAGCCCCACGGCTGCGAGGGCCAGCCCCTGGCCTATTGGGCCGCGCCCGGCGCCCCCTATTCGGTGGTCCTGCTGGACGAGGCGCGCGGGCGCACCGGCCCGGTGATCGGCACGGCCAAGGTGAACGGGGTCACCATGAAGGTGCTGTTCGACAGCGGGGCCTCCACCTCGGTGCTCACCCTGCGCGCGGCCGGCCGCGCCGGCATCCGTCACGACGGGCCCGGCGTGACCCCGGCGGGGCTCACCAACGGCTTCGGCCGGCGCTCGATCGAGACCTGGATCGCGCCGGTCGACAGCTTCAGGATCGGCGACGAGGAGATCGAGCACACCCGGCTCAGGATCGGCGCCATCGACCTGGGCGATGTCGACATGCTGATCGGCGCGGACTTCATGCTCTCGCACCGGATCTACATCGCCCGCAGCCAGGACAAGCTCTACTTCACCTACAACGGCGGCCCGGTGTTCCGCCTGGACAGCGCCCCGGCCCCGCCGCCCGTCACCGAGGCTACCGCAGCCGCGCCGCCCGCCCCGGGAGCCGCCGTCCCCGCAGGGGATCAGCCCACCGACGCCAGCGGCTATGCCCGCCGCGGCGCCGCCGCCAGCGCCCGGCGCGAATATCCCCAGGCGATCGACGACTTCACCCACGCCATGGCGCTGGCCCCCGCCGATCCCCAGCTCGCCTACGACCGCGCCATGGCGCGGCTGGGCAACCGCCAGCCGCTGCTGGCCGTCTCCGACCTGGACCAGGCGCTGAAGCTCAAGCCGGATTTCACCCTGGCCCTGCTCGGCCGGGGGCGGCTGAAGCTGGCCGACCGCGACCCCGACGGCGCCCGGGCCGACTTCGAGGCGGCGGCCAGGATCGACCCGCAGCTGCGGCTCGAGATCGCCCAGGCCTACGAGGCCGTCGGCCTGATGCAGCCGGCCGTCGACAACTACGACCAGTGGATCGCCGCCAATCCCAAGGACGAGCGCCTGGCCTTCGCCCTCAACGGCCGCTGCTGGGCCAGGGCCCTGGCCAACCACGAGCTCCAGATCGCCCTGGCCGACTGCGACCGCGCCCTGAAGCTGCGCCCCTCGACCGCCGAGTTCCTCGACAGCCGCGGCCTGGTGCGTCTGCGGCTGGGCCAGTACCAGCAGGCCATCGGCGACTACGACGCGGCGCTGAGGCTCCAGCCCCAGATCGCCTGGGCCCATTACGGCCGGGGCGTCGCCGAGCTGAAGACCGGCCGCGCCGCCGACGGCGAGGCCGACCTCAAGGCCGCCGACGACATCTCCCCGGTGGTGGTCGCCCGCGCCAGGCGGCTGGGCATCGGTCCGGACGCGCCGGCGGCAGGGGCTGCGACCACCGCGGCGCCGGCGGCCAAGCCCTGACATCAGGACGTCCGAACCTTTCGGAGCAGCTTGCGAACCTCCTCCAAGGTGGCGAATCCGTCACGCCATCGGTCATCCCGGTACTCGGCCTCGGCCTTATCTACCAGCCGCGAACATTCCGCGAAGACCGGCTTGTCGCCCTTTTCCTCCACCGCAATGCGCAGGCCGAGGCGGAGTCCTTTGAAGGCCAGATCCAAGGTCCACTGATCTTCGGGGCCGTAGTTCTCCCGAGGATGAAACCGGTCGGGCAGATAGGTTTGAACGAACGTCACATAGTCCTTGAAGCCGTGAAGATCATGAAAGGAAAATGGAGCTGTCATTTCGGCGTCCGTGGAACGATGCCATAAGAACCCATGATCGAGCCCCCTCCACCCAGGTCCTTGGGCGGGAGACTGGACGGCCGGACGATGGACGTCTTTGCGCCGCCTGAAAAGCGGCCAAAGTCGGCGATCTGGAGGGATGAGGCGAATTTTGGCGCCAATGAGCCGTCAAAGATGACGCCAGCCTTTGGAATGTAGATGTCAGGGAAGCGAGATGCCCCTGATCCATCGGGGTCAGGCAACCGTCTGTTGATTTGAATCAGCTCACCCGACCCTTCTCGAACGCCTTCGTCTTCGACGAACTGTCTGATGCCGTCCCGGGCGAGTCCATCCAGCCGACCACCAATCGCGAGTGGCGTATTGGGGATGATCCCTTTCCTCGCCATCTCAAGCACCTCGCCGTAATGATGATCATAGAGTGCTTGGTACTTGGCGAGAACGGCGTCGCTGAATTCCTCGATTGACCGGTAGCCGGATCGACCAATTGAAATCCCATTTTCGGCGGCGGCCTCGGCCTCAGGCCGCGCCGCCTTCAGCGCTCCGCCGAACCGGGCGGCCTGTCCCAGCAAAGGCAGATAGCCGAGCGCAGGTTCGATCCCTGGGAGATCGTCCCAGAGTTCGTGAGCTAACTCGCCGAAGAATTCGCCCGCGCTACTGGCGGTATCGTCGGAGACAGCTTGCCAGAACTGGCGCTGCGCCTCCTGGAACCCACTCCTGGGTGTCTCGAGAAGGCTTGGCGCGCTCGCCGAGCGGAGCCAATTGTGCTCGGCGATGAGACCCGGGTCGGACACCGGCGCCGGACCGCTTCGCAGAGCGGCTGCCGCCTGCTTCAGGCGATCGGGCGGATAGTAGGCTCCGTCGACCCAGAGACCCGTTCCGGGCTGGGGACGGATCCGCGCCGTGTTTGCGAGACGCGCGTTGTCCTGATCAAGGATGGCTTGCCCGAATGCGGACGCACGCGGGTCAAGGCCCTGACCAGGGTTGGGAAAGCATATTCCCGGCCTGGATAGATCGTGCCGGATCGCAACCCATTTTGGATCGCGAATTTGCCGATGGTCTCCGGATCGCTCGACCCGACGATGGTCGAGATGCTGTCGCCGGGCTTGGCCCTGTAGGTCTGTTGGAAGGCGGTTGCTGGAAGGCGTTGTTCCAACACGCTCGGCGGTTCGAGCCCCACGGCCGCATAGGGATCGGATTGCGGGCGAACCAGATCGGGCTCGCTCGCGCCGGCGCTGGACGGTGGGTAATCCGCCCGCGGCGTCCCTGCAGCGCCGGAAGCCGCGCCTGCGCTGATCGGGTCTGGAGGACCGGGATAGCCACCGTCATTGAGGTCGGAGAACTGGAGATCCCCGAATAGCTGCGGATAAAGCTGCGCCAGGCCAACCCGCATCAGGCCGTCGGCGTTCGCCGCCGCCTCAGGGGACGGCGGTGGGGGCGACCAACCCTCGAAGACCTGTGAAGGGTAGGACGCCAGGAGGCGCGCCATCAGTTGGGCGTCGCTGAGGGCGCCATTCGAAGCCGGCTGGGCCGGCCGGATCAGTGGGCCGCCGACGGTCAGCGGAGAGGTTGAAAGGAGGTCGAAAGGTTCCATGCGGCCGCCGAACAAGAAGGTTCGGGGCCAGCATGAGGGCGGCTGGACTCAGCTTAGGATTTTGCTCATCTGGTCACAGCGCGGGGGAATGCTGGATGGCGACAGGTTTCTTTCGGAAGATCGCGTCGTCGTGGCGGCGATCAGTTGAAGGCGCTCAGTCCGGAGCTTCGGCCACGCGTCCCGGACCAGGCGGTATTGATCTCAAGACGGACGAATTCCACCTCAAGCTGCCGCCGGACTGGCAGGCCGAGGGTATGGACGACGACGAGCAGTGGGGGTTCCAGTCCGACGCGAAGCAGTCGGTGATCGTCATCTCGGTCCTCCAGGCGGCTTTCCCCGCCGACAAGATCCTCAAGACCGCCAATGTTCTCGCCGACCAGCGCCTGAACGCCGAGACGAAGCTTCGGGCGCATCGAAACGTCCAATTCGGCGACAAGTTCGTCGAGCTGAAGGACGACGGCGCCCTCGGATACGTCGCCTATGCCGGCTATGACGACTACACGATTTTCCGGTTCGCCGGCTGGGTCACCGGCAGGAAGGTCCTCAGTCTCTTCGTCGAAACCCGAACCCGCGACAACGCGCTCTCGAAGGCCGTTTTCAAGGAGGTCCTCGACGGCTTTGGGTTCTATCGCCCTTAGGCCGCGGCGCCGAACCAGACGCGGCGGAGCTCGCGCGATGCCTGCGGACTCGGCCTAAACTATGCTGGTTCCACCGCCCGGACGCCGCCGCCATGCCCAGGACTGGCATCGCCCGCCTCGCCGAGGTTCCGGTCAAGGGCCCCCGGCAGGGCCCTGGCGTGCTGAGGCCCACCCTCTCCCGATGGTCGCGCCGGCTCAGGCGACCGGCGCCATGCCCATCGCCCCGTAGAACTTCTTTCCCCACCGGGCGGCCAGCGCGACGTTTTGAGGATCTCCCGTCAGGCACGCCTCGATCCTGTCCCGGTAGAAGCCGATCAATCGCGCTTGGAACGTCTCGAGCGTTTCGTCGGGATCGCGGCTCGGGCCGGGCGCGACGTGCGGGGCCAGCAGGCGCCCGTTGCGCTTCAGGGTGAAGAAGACGGTGTCGCAGCCCGTTTCATAGGCCAGGAACGGTGCGCCGGCGGCCACCGGACAGGTCGCGCCCAGCACCTCGATCGATCCGGCCGGCTTTCCGAACGGCCCGTCGGGCGCGACGTAGACGGCGTGGCCCTCGTTGAGCGTGCGCAGGGCCGCGAACAGGGCCGCGCCCGGGTCGTTCCCATCCAGCATGCGGAACTTCGCCGCGGCCAGGGGTCCGATGATGACGCCGTGGTCTGTGCGGGCGGTGAAGCTGTGGCGCAGCAGGGTGCTGTAGCCGCCGTGGAAGGTCAGGGCGAGGACGCCCCGGGGAGAGGACATGGCCCGCGCAGCCCGGGCCCCGGCCTCCGGATCGAACAGGACCTCGAGCTCCTGCAGGCTCAGGTGACGGAAGAAGTCCTTCAGGATCAGTTCGGCGCAGGTCGCCACGTGCGCCTGCCTGATCCACGACTCCCGCGGCGCCTTGGGCTCGCGGGCATGGTCGTAGAGATAGCCCAGCGCGGGATTGGGCTTGACGACATCGGCGACCATCTCCGCGTTCTCGAACAGCAGATGGGGGTCCTCCGGTTGCGGCACGCCCGCATACATCCAGTACCTCTTCAAGGGTCCGGTGTAGGCCGCGGGTGGGTTCATGGTGGCTGGTCGTCGCTCGTTGAGGTCGGCGGACTGAACCATAGCCCGAGGACGACGCGGTCCCGAAGGCTGTTTTCGCGGGGGTCCTCAGCGGCTCTTGGGGTCCACTGTTCTTGGACGAACCTGAAGTAGCGGAGCTCGCGCGATGCCTGCGGACTCGGCCTAAACTATGCTGGTTCCACCGCCCGGAAGCCGCCGCCATGCCCAGGACCCGCATCGCCCGCCTCGCCGAGGTTCCGGTCAAGGGCCCCTGGCAGGGTCCCGGCGTGCTGCGGCCCGAGCGGTTCAGGACCAACGAAGAGCGCCAGCTCGGCCGCGCGGTGGGGGTCGACCAGTTCGGGGCGAACCTCCTGACCCTGGGACCTGGCGGCTATTCCTCGCTGCGCCACTGGCATGAGGGCGAGGACGAATTCGTCCATGTCCTCTCGGGCGAGGTGGTGCTGATCGACGACAATGGCGAGCATCCGCTCGGCCCCGGCGACAGCGCCGGCTTCAAGGCCGGCGTCGCCAACGCCCATCACCTGGCCAACCGCACCGCCGCGCCCGCCACCCTTCTCGTGGTCGGCGCGCGCAAGCGCGGCGAGGAGCGGATCCACTATCCCGACGATCCGGAGCGAGGGGTGGGCGTGGTCGTCCGGGGCGAGGACGGCGAGCGGCTCTGATCGCCTCGCCGGACCCACCGGCTCGTCTCCCACTCCCGCCTCAGCAGGCCCGACACCACCGCGTCGTCGTCGCCGAAGCCCTTGCGCACCAGCCCCTCGCGCCGGAATCCGAACGCCTCCAGGAACCGCCGCGCGGCCGTGGCCCGCCGCGGGGTCAGGGCGGTGATCCTCTGGCAGTCCAGCTGGCCGAACGGGTAGCTGAGGATCTGGCCGATCAGCCGCCGGGTCAGCCAGCGCGGGCCGTCGGCGGCGAAGCTGGCCTCGATCGAACGGCAGGCGGGCTGCCAGTTGGAGAACACCACCCCGCCCAGGGGCCGGCCGTCCTCGGCCTCCACCCCGATCGCCGCGCAGGGCCCGAACGCCTCGCCTGTCCCCACGTGCGCGATGCGCCGGCCCACCCAGTCGGCCACCGCCGCGTCCCGGCCCAGCACCAGCCGCATCAGATCAGGCCGCCCACCTCGTAGACCACGTCGAAGCCCAGCAGCTGGCAGGGCACGTCGAAGGGCGCGCTGCCCTGGGTCAGCAGGGTGTCGTCCGAGCTGTCGATGCCCAGGTCGTGGGGCGGGGTGTCGCCGACGCCCAGCAGCGCCGCGGCGGTGTCGCCCTGCAGCTGCACCTGCATCCGCGCGGCGCCGACGTAGCCGATGCCCGAGGCGCTGGTCCAGTCGTAGCGGATCGCGGCGGCCGCGCCCTGGGGCGAGATGGTGGGCGCCGCCGTCGGCTCGCTCTCCTGGTAGTCGACGTCGATCTCCAGCGTCGGCCGCACCGCCGAGGTGGTGTAGAGCAGCGGCCGGATCATGGTGAAGCGCTTCTGGCGGCTGCCGTCGCCGAAGTTGGTGAAGGCGCTCTTCACGTCGCCGGTGATCGGCGTGCCCGAGTCGTCCGAGCCCACGTCCCACTGGAACACCCCCAGCGTCGAGCCGAAGTAGATGGCGCCGTTGGCCAGCTCCCAGCAGAAGGCGTCCAGGTTCACGAACCGGCACCAGGCCCCGGTCATCACGTTCTGCACGAACTGGATGTTGGTCCCGCCGGAGGCGCCCGCCGCCGTCCAGTGGACTCCGCCGTCCCCCACCGGATTGTGGCCCAGGTTCGAGCCCACGGCCGAGGCATAGACGGTCTCGTCCGATCCCAGCACCAGCATCGGCTGGGCGCCGGTCGAGGCCGGATAGGTGGTCTGGGCGTTCCAGGGCGGCGGCGACACCGGCACGTTGAAGATCGCCAGCGATCCGCCCGAGGCCGAGACGTCCGCGCTCTGGGTCTGGCCGGGATAGAGGATCCCCTGCCAGCCGTGGTTGGCCGCGTAGTTCTTCACCGCCGCCGAGAAGGCGTTGACGATCTTGGCGGTCAGCGCCACCTCGTTCTGCCGGGAGCGGTCGAGCTTCAGCCCCTGGCTCAGCGGGATCACCCCGTCGGAGGTCAGCACCGCCAGGTCGCCGCCGAATTTCAGCAGGCCCTTGGGCCCTAGCGGCGGGCCGAAGTCGTAGACGCCCACCAGGCTCCAGTCCGAGGCGTTGGTGGGATCGCTGCCCTGGTAGATCGCCACCTGGCCCTGGTCGCTGACATAGACGGCGTAGTCGTCGGCGGTGACGCCGAACTGGTAGCTCCAGCCCCCGCCCGCCACCAGCCGCCCGCCCTTGGAGAAGATCGACGACAGGTCGAGCAGCGTGCACGCTCCGCCCACCGCGCCGGCGGCCGGGTTCCAGACGCGCAGCGTCCCCTGTTCGAGGTAGTGCAGCCGCCCCTTGTGCGCGAACACGTTGAACAGGCTCTCGGGCGCCAGGACGATCGGGCCCGAGCTTCCCGACAGCGCCGGCAGCGGCGCCCAGGCGCCCAAGTTGTAGCCCTGGGGCGCGTCCTGGCCGTTGACGGCGACCAGCCAGGCGCCGGCCGCGTTGGAATAGTTGACGCTGTTCCAGCGGTCGCAGCTGAAACCCGAGGCGATCGGCGCCCCGATCAGGCCGCCGTCGGTCACGTCGTGGATCTCTCCCCCGGCCGCCGCGAACAGGCTGTCGCCCGCCGGGCCGCCGCGGAAGGCCATCAGGCTCTCGGCCGGCGAGGTGAAGCCGCTGGCGTGCTGCACATAGCCCCGCCGCATCTCCACATAGCCGGCGCGCGGCACCCAGTTGTCCAGGATCACCGCGTTCTCGATCGGCATGGCGGCCAGGGGGTTGTAGGCGTCCCAGCCCCCGATCGGCGCCGGGATCGACTGGCCGACCGACACCTGCCGGCGCTGGGGATTGGCTCGCAGCGCCGCGCGCATCAGCCGAAGCTCCCGTCGGGGATGTTGACGCGGTCGGGGTCCGCCGGCCGGGGCGTGAGGCTCACCGCGGTCGAGCCGCCGTCGCGGGCCATGGCCTGCTCCAGCTCCCGTTCGTAGCTGGCCATCTCCTCGGCGTAATCGAGCCCCTTGGCCCGCAGGAACCGCCAGCGCAGGCCCAGCGCGATCAGCTCCTCGTCCAGCAGCGCCTTGTCGGCGTCGGCCAGGAAGGCGGACTGCGCCGCGCCGCCCGAGCTCCGGGCCCAGTTCCTCGACAGGTATTCGTAGGCGATCGTCTCGCCCGCCGGCGGCGTGGGGGCGATCAGGAACTGGCCGGTGCGCTCGCGGAACGCCAGGCAGGCGGTGGAATAGGCCGGCTGGGCCTGGATCCACTGCCATTGCCGGGACGTGATCGGCCCGGTCATCGGCCGCCGGGTCGAGCGGTTGAAGACGCTGCCCGGGACGAAGCGGTCGAAGTCGGCCGGCAGCGCCGCGCCCTGGGCCGGCGAGGCCACGGTGACGAAGGTCTGCTCCTCCGCCAGCGCCTGCCAGCCGTGCCGGCGCGCCAGCGCGGTCCCCTCCTCGTTGGCCAGGGCCAGCAGCTGGATCACCTGCTTGTCGCTCGATCCCACCACCGCCGACGGCTGCGGCAGCGACAGCCGCCCCGACACGCCCTGGACGATCGACAGCAGGCTCATGCCTTCCTCTTCGGCGAGGGCGCGGCAGGCGGTCGGTCGGCGTCGAACTCGCCCCAGGCTTCCGGATGCGTCCAGCGGTCCTGGTCGGTCGCGGCGCGGGGACCCTCGCGGGTCGAGGCGTCCAGATGGCGGACGAACATCACCTGATCGCCCTCCTGGTAGAACCTCGCGCCCCGGATCGAGACGCTACGCTGCAGCGCCGGCATGGCGGATCTCCTTGCTCTTCAGCGCCGACAGCTCGGCGTTGGCGGCCTTCAGCTCGCGCGTCAGCCGCTCGGTCTCCAGCGTCAGCTCCTCGTTGCGCGAGATCAGCCGCTCGATGGGCCCGGCGCCCTTGGCCGCGACCTCCAGCCAGGTGCGGGCCCGCTCGCGCAGCTCCCGCGAGCCCATGCCCAGGTTCTGCAGCTGGGCGTCGTTGACCGCCGCCAGCTGCTCGACCGTGCGCAGGTTGAAATAGGCCAGCTCCTGCACCCGGGCCGGGCTCATCAGCGACACCGGCCATTCCGACAGCGGCGTGCCCTCCACGGGCGCCTCGCGGCCGACCTGGAAGGCCTCGTATTCGCGCGGCCAGCGCGCCTTGTGCGCTTCGCCCACCGGCTCGACGGCCACGGAGCGGCGGTCGCCGGGGATGATGATGCGGACGAACTCCCGGTCCTCGAAGATCGGGCGGCCCTCCTGGCGGCTCTTCCACTCCAGCTTCACCGCCTCGGTGAAGAACTGCGGGATCGCCGGCGACTTCGGGGCCGAGGGGTCGCGGAAATCGGTTTCGGACATGGAGCCTCTCAAAGGGTAGCGGGAGGGCCGGAACCCTCCCGCCCGTGGATCGGGTCACCGCCGGCGCGCCCAGCGGGTTCAGGGCCTGCGCCTGCACCAGGGTGGTGAGGGTGAAGGTCGTTCCCGTCGCCGTGCCCGAGGCGTTCTGCAACGTCTTCTGGGCCCCGGTGGTGGAGGTCCCGATATCGATCTGCCAGGCGTTCGCCACACGCCGGATCGCGGCGATACAGGCGTTCGATGGCAGGTTCGTGCCGGTGATCGTCGCACCCAGGAGCAGGTCCGTGATCCCGCCCACAGCCCCGTCGAGGCTGATCTGCGAGGCCACGTTCTTGATCGTGGGCGAGCCGTTCAGCGTGTCACCAGTGAAGGTGATGTTGCTGGACGCGGCGTTGGCCACCAGGTTGTTCAAGGTCAGCGTCGTCGACGTGTGGGTGATCTTGAACTTCACCGCCCCGGCCCCCGTGCTGGTCTCGGCGACGCCATGGGCGACCGAGGAGCCATTGTCGCGGACGCCGATGTGCCCGCGCACCGCCAGCCAGAGGTAATAGGTCCCGGCCACCGTCGCCGGGGCGAACACCATGCCGACGCCCACTTCCCCGCTCAGCACCGCGCCGGAGGTGGTCGCGGCGGCGGCGAGGAAGTTCTCGTCGAACTGGTAGACGTCCCCAGGCAAGAGGTCGGTGGTCGAGGCCAGGACCAGGCGGCAGTAGACGAACTCGGTGCCGAAGTCGCCACGGGCCCGATGGCCGAGCTTGAACTGCGGCTGCGGGATCGAGTTGGCGGTCCCGGTCAGGACGAGCAGGCACGGATTGATGCCGGCGTCGTCCCACACGCCCGAGCCGGTGGGCTGGCCCGTGCCGAAGTCCCCCTGCCAGACCAGCTGGCACAGGGCCGGATCGGCGGCGCCGGCGAGGAGCGCGGCGCGGCCGGATAGATGACGAAGGTCTCGCATGGTCGCGGCTCCCTTAGGCGATCAGCACGCCCTGCAGCTGGGCGTTGGACAGGGTCATGTTCCCGGCCCACACGATCAGCCGCACGGAGGCGTCCTGGTTGATCGAGGAGACCGTCTCCAGCGGAACCATGTTCCGCTTCGAGGACGGCCGATATTTGATGTAGTCGGTGTTCAGGAAATACATGTGGTTGGCCGGGCAGGCCGCGCCCACGCCGCCGTCGGGGACCACGTCCGCGCCCATGTACTTCAGCGTCTGGTAGCCGGCCTCGCCGCTGCTTTCGCTGGTGATCCGCTGGATCGCCTGCAGGCTCAGCCAGTAGTCGTTGAAGTAGGCGTTGTCGGCGATGATCAGGTCGGTGACGTCGTTCTGGCGCTTCGTCGCCAGCCAGAGCTGGTTCATGTAGGCCTGGATGTTGGACGGCGAGACCGCGGCGCCGCCGTTGGTCACGCCCGAGAACACCTGGTTGCGCCAGAACGGCCACTGCGAGCGGTCGATGCCGCCCACCACGCCCGAGGTCGGCGCGTCGGCGACCAGCAGCTGCAGGCCACCGATCTGCAGGCCCCCGTCCGCCGTCCCGTTGGAATACAGGTCGTAGGACAGGTTGTTGGCCATGGTCTTCTCGGCGTTCTGGATCCGGCTTTCCAAGAGGTCGATGATCTGCTCGGCGCCGGTGTTCTGGACGTCGATCTCCAGGCCGTTCCAGGTGACCGCCACGGCCGCCTGCTTCCAGTCGAACTCGGCCGCGGTGAACACGTCCGAGGGCTGGATGTTCAGCACCTGGTAGCCGGCATAGCGCTGGTAGGTGCCGTTCTGGGCGTACTCCAGCTCCTGCACGATGGTGCGGCCGCCGGAGACGGGCTTGATCGAGCCCTTCTTCTTCATCCGCGCCAGGAGGGCGTTGTTGTTGGTGATGTTGTCCGCGAGCTTTCCGGAGCGGTTCCGGAGAGTCGTGGTCACGATCTCGTTGAGGTTCGGGGAAGCCATTCCCTAGGGATTCCTTTGAAGGGGGTTCAGACCGCGTGCTCGTTCCAGGCGTGGAGCAGCTCGTCGCGGAGCGTGGGGGCTGGCCCGCCCCGGCCCGGACGCGAGCCGGGCGAGGGCGAGCCGGTGATCGACCCTGAGGCGTGACGGGCCTGCGCCGCTTTCGCGCGGGCGGCGTCCGAAGGCCCGCCCGGCCGCTCGGCCGCCTGCTGGCGCAGGAGCTGCGAGCGCACGTCGGGATCGCTCCAGATCGCCTGCTGGTAGGCCTCGGCGACGTCCTTCGCCGTCTCGGCCCGTAGCAGGGCCGCCATCCGTTCGCGCACGTTCTCGAAGTAGAGATTGGCGGGATCGGCGGCGAACGCCTCGACCTGGCTCAACACCCCGGCCTTGTGGGCGGCTTCGGCGCGCTGCCGCTGCTGCGCGAGCGCTCCTTTCAGGGTCTCGACCTCGCGCGCCAGGCTGGCGAACGGCGCCGGCGGCTGGGCCTGGGGGGACGTCGCCCCCTGCGGCTGCTGCGGCGCGCCGGCCATGGCCAGGGCGCGGGGGTCGACGCCGTAGGTTCGCGCGATGTGCCTCAGGCCCTCGATCGGGTCGCGCTCGAGCAGGTCCTGGGCCGCGAACAGCGCCTGGATGGCGCCGGCCTCGTCCATGCCGCGCATGCGGATGTAGTCGGCGCGGGGGCCAAGCACGGCGTCCAGGCGGTTGAGCCGTTCGGCGCCCGATTGCCACTGGGCCCGGCCGCGCTCCATGTCCGCTTCCCGCTTCAGGACCTCCTTTCGGATATGTTCGGGCAGGGACTGGAACTCGGCCTGGGCTGCGGCGCTCCACGAGGGCGGCGGCGCGGTGGTCCGGGCCGCGTCCGCGGCGCCGGGTCCGGCCGCCGGCTCGCCCCCCGCCTTGGCGGGGGTGGGCGGTCCGTCCGGCTCATTCGGAGATTGGGGGCCCGGGCGATCCGAGGACCGGGCGAAGCGCCCGTCCGGGTCTCGAGCGGGCGCGGCGGCCGCCGGGGGGACGGAAGCGGCCGCCGCGCCCTCCCCGGCGTCCGCCAGCGCATTCGCCAGCGCCTCGCGCAGGGACAGGCCGTCCGCTTCGCCGGCCAGGGGCGCGGCGGCGGAGTCGATGAATTCCTCGGTGTCTTGGGTCATGGGGAGGATCATCGGTCCTCCCGGCGCCCGCTTAGGACGGGGCTAAACGGTCACTTCGAGATTGGAGGCGGCGCAGGACGGCCGGCCGGAGACGGCTCCTTGGCGGAGGCGGCGGCGACCCGAGGAAAACGGATCGGGGCCCACGGGCGAATGCAGCGGCGCGTCCGCGGCGCCGGAGCCGGTGAAACACGCGCTCATCGGGACCTCAGCTGTTCGATGGCGGCCTTGATGTCGGCGCCGGTGCGGCCGGGCTCGAACACCGGGCGCCGCTCGAAGGGAGCCCGTTCGTCGCCGACGATCTCGCAGCCGGCCGCCCGCACGCTGGCGTGGTAGGCCGAGCGGGAGTCGTAGATGCGCCCGTCGGCCATCGAACGCATCGGACCCATGCCGTCGGGCCGCACCGTCGGCGCGGGCGCCCGGGCGTGAAGCGGCGAAGCGCTGCGCTTGTCGACCAGCTCGCCGCCGCGCAGGACATAGATCGTTCGGGTCATGGGCCGAGCCTGCGCCCCGCCGCCGCCGCTTAGGGCCGGGCTAAACCCGGCGAACTCGTCGGCGGACCCGGGCGGCGGCCGTCGTCGCGGCCCGCGAGCGTGACAAGGCCCGCCCTGTCCCACTCCAGGATTTGGCCGAAAGTGGGAGCGGCTTCAGCCATGAGAATCCTCGGGGATATTGGATGTGGCGGCGACGAAAGGGCCGGGTAGTTGCGCGCTGGACGCGTGTGCTATCGGATAGGGGATGGCGAGCGAATGAGGCCCGGGACTGCACGAGCGCGGCGCCAAATCGACCTGCCAGGATTCCCCGATGCAGAAGCTCTCTTTCGAACAGGCCGTCAGGCAGCCCGCGAGCGTTCGCGAGATCCGCGAATATCCAGTCTCGGGCGACCGCCGCGCGCGCGCCGGCCTTCTGTTCCCTGAGTTCACCCCCAAGCGGCGTATCGATTTCCGAGGGGCGCAGGTCTTCACCATCGGCAGTTGCTTCGCCCGCAATATCGAGCAGGCGCTCGCCCCGCTGGGGTGCCGGGTGCCGACCCTCGACTTCGCCGTGCCGCCAGAGGAATTCCGCCACGCGCCAAATGGGCTGTTGAACGAGTACAATCCTGGCTCGACCGCGCAGCGCATCCTGCTGGCGCTCGAGGGCGCATCGCTGCCGGACGACTCCCTTATCCCGGTCGGCGATGGGGTGATCGACCCGCAGCTGAAGGCCGGCGCCAGCGTGACCCGCGAACGGGCGCTCGGGCGCAGGCGCGAGATCGACGCCGTCTATCGGCGGCTCGGGGCCTCGGATTGCGCGATCGTCACCCTGGGGTTCGTCGAGTGCTGGTACGATGAGGAACTCCGCCTGTTCCTGAACCGGATGCCCACGAAGGAGTGGGCGCGCAAGCACCCCGGCCGCTTCAGCTTCCGCCGCCTCGGGGTCGAAGAAACCACGGCGGTGCTGGCGCCCGCCCTTGAAGCGCTGGGGGCGTCCGGCGTGCACGTGATCCTCACCGTTTCGCCGGTTCCCCTTCAAGTCACCTTCTCGGGCGAGGACTGTGTCAACGCCAACGAGTACTCCAAGGCCGTTCTCCGCGTCGCCGCCGGGCAGCTGGCCGCTCTCCCGGGCGTCGACTATTTCCCCGCCTACGAGATCGTCCGAAGCGGCGGCCTGGCGAGCTATATCGACGACCACACGCACGTCAGGGAAGAGGTGGTGCGCGAGGTCGCCGACCACATGCTGTCGGCCTACGAGCAGTCTGCTTAGCCGGCCAGGCGCACCGTCAGGTACGAGAGCCCGGAGTTCCCGGCGCCGGTTCCACCGGCCACGCCGACGGTCTTGGTGCTGCCCGAGATTTTGAGGAAGATGCTGAGGGTATCCGTAGCAGCCATGTAGGCCGTCGCGGTGCCGCAGACGCTTTGCGTGCCGCCGGAGTCCGGCTTCGCGGCACCGGCGAACAACTGGTAGTTCTTCAGTGTGGTGACGATCACCGACTGCAGGACCGTGTCCGAGGTCGTCAGACCAGTGAGTTGGAGGCAGTAGCTTGCCTCGTACATCCCGGCCACGGGCGCGGTGAACACTCCCGTCGAGGTGTTGAAAGCCGAGCCCTGGTTCAGGTTGGTCGCATTGAAGACGACAGGGAAATAGACGGTCCCATCGCCGGTGACGTTGGAGATCGTCGCGTTCACGTAGGCAGATACGGCCACCTGCGCCGGCATGGTCACCTGGCTGGTGGCGGGGTCGAAGTGTTCGACCACGGTGCGGGTCCCGGAGTGGACCGTCATCACGTCCGTGCCGGCCCCGCCGGTCATGCCGATGTCCAGGCCCTCGGTGTGGGCCCCGAACCGGCGGATCGCGATGGCGGCGTTGTCGTGGTCGATCGCGGAGGTGTAGTCGGTGCCGATCAGGGTCAGGTTCGCATAGCCCGGGGTGTCGTAGTAGTCGCTGTCGGCGCAAGGCGACTTGGACGCCAGGATCGAGCCGGCCGAGTAGGGATAGGTCGCGCCGCACGCCTCCCAGGCGCCGGAACCCTGCAGCACCAGGTCGCCGGTCGAGCCGTTCAGCCACATGCGGTCGAAATGGGTCACCGTGCCGGGCGCGGTCACGCTGAAGACGATGGCGCCGGGCGTGCTGGTCGTGGTCGGAACCCCGATGATCGGATAGGCGATGTCGGCGTTGAAGCCCTGGAAGGCCGAGCCGGGCGCGCCCGCCACGGTGTTGTTGGCGAAGCCGTAGACGCCGCCGCCCTTGTCCACCACCGGCTGGCCGGCGATGTGGGAACCCAGGTAGGGGGCGCTCGTCCACGGCTTGGCGCTGCCGTCGGCCGAGTTCACGTCGGCGATGAAGAACGCGATGTTCGGCGTGTCGCCCGGCAGGGTGAAGCGCGCCCCGCCGGAGTAGATCTTCATTTCGTTCATGCCCCAGCCCACCGCGAAGGGCGTCACCGGGATGTTGCTGGTGGTGCAGTTGCCCGCGAGGGGGCCGACGCCGAACCAGGTGAAGGCGGGCGCGTCGCTGAGCGAGCCGGTCCCACACCGATAGCCGTAGTTCATCAGCCCCATGGGCAGGTCGTTGGTGATCTGCCAGGCGTCAGAGCCCAGCGAGACCACGTCGACCACGTCGCCCGGCTGCACCGGCACGATGTCGCTGAAGCCCGAGCCGCCCGGCGCGCCGGTGGCGCCCAGCGGCTGGTAGCCGAAGATGTGCGTCCGGTCGGCCACCAGGGCGATGGTGGTGGTCCCGACGTTCTTGATGCGCTTGTGCGTGCCGCTGGGGCAGGCCCCGAAGTCGGTGATCGCATTGCCCGCGGGGATCGTGGCCGAGAGGTTGTCGGAGGTGATGCTCGGGTCGCAGAGGTTGAAGAGGCCCGTGCCGGTCGCGAACGACACCGACTGCCAGGGCGCGTCGAGCTCGAGGTTGGTGCGCGCCGCCGTGGTGTTCGACAGGTCCGACAGGTTGTTGGCCGACTTCAGCCAGGTCGAGCCCAGGTCGGCCTGGATCTGGGCCTTGAGGTTCGCCCAGCTGAGGCTCTCCAGCGGGCCGCCGGCCGTGGTGGGCCAGACCAGCATCAGGTCGCCGTTGGCCGCGCCGGTCGCCTGGATCAGGTTGGGCGGGGTGATCGAGGCGGCCTGGGCGCCGCTGGCGACGGCGAGCGCGAGGGCGAGCGGGGCGAGGCGTTGCTTGGGCATGCCCCGAGGCTAGGGGGGCTGGAGGGCCCCTTAGGCCGCCGCTAAGCCGCCCCTAGACCTGGCCCAGATCCTCGACGTCGACCATGGGCGAGGTGGCGATGGTCCGGCCGTGCTTCTCGATCCTGGGCAGGAACACGGCCAGCAGGCCCAGCGCCGGCAGGAAGGCGCACAGGCGATAGACGAAGACGATGCCCTTCATGTCGGCCAGCACCCCGATCAGCGCCGCGCCCAGGCCCCCCATGCCGAAGGAGAAGCCGAAGAACAGGCCGGCCACCATGCCCACCCGTCCCGGCATCAGCTCCTGGCCGTAGACCACGATCGCCGGGAAGGCCGAGGCCAGGAACAGTCCGATCACCACGCTGAGCACGCTGGTCCAGAACAGGCTGGCGAAGGGCAGCAGCAGGGTGAACGGCAGGGCGCCCAGGATCGAGAACCAGATCAGGTGCTTGCGGCCATAGCGGTCGCCGATCGGCCCGCCGCACATGGTGCCCACCGCCACCGAAGCCAGGAACAGGAACAGGTGCAGCTGCGCATCCCTGACCGACAGCCCGAAGTGATGGATCAGGTAGAAGGTGTAGTAGCTTGAAATACTTGCCAGATAGAAGAACTTCGAGAAGATCAGTATCAGCAGCACCACGATCGAGCGCCGGACCACCGCGGGCGACAGGCCGATGTCGGCGATCGCCGCCCTGGCGCTCCTGATCCGCGCCAGGCCCACGGTCTTGTACCACCAGCCCACCCGGCCCAGCACCAGGATCGAGACCAGGGCGATCAGCGCGCACCAGGCGATCGAGGTGTGGCCGTAGGTGGCCACCACCATCGCCGCCAGCAGCGGTCCCAGCGCCGAGCCGACGTTGCCGCCCACCTGGAACAGCGCCTGGGCCAGGCCCGGCCGGGGCCCGGCCGCCATCCGCGCCACCCGCGAGCACTCCGGGTGGAACACCGACGATCCCATGCCCACCACGCAGGCGGCGACCACCGTCATGGCGTAGTTCTGCGCGAGGCCCAGCAGCAGCAGCCCGGTCAGGGTGAACACCGCCCCGCCCGGCAGCGAGAACGGCATCGGCCGCCTGTCCGCCACCAGGCCCACCACCGGCTGCAGCAGCGAGGCGGTGAGCTGGAACGCCAGGGTCAAGAGGCCGATCTGGGCGAAGCTCAGATGGAAGCTCTGCTTCAGCGTCGGATAGATCGCCGGCAGCAGCGACTGCATCATGTCGTTCAGCATGTGGCTGAAGCTCACCGCCGCGATGACCCAGAAGGTCGTGCCCGCGGCGGCCGTGGCGGAACCCGCCGGCGCGGCGGCGGCGGAGCTGGGCGGAGGACTCATGGCCCCATCGGTCTAAGGGCTCCGCGGGCGGATGTCATCGCCGGGACGGGCGCAATCTCGCCACAATGTGGAACGGGCGGCGGGCAGCGTCGTTTCAGGGCCAAGCTCGCGCCACCGGGCGATCGGCAGATCCTCCGCTGGCGCACCATCGGACCACGGAGGAAACGACCATGCGCTCCATCCTGCTCTATCTGATCGGCGTGCCCCTGCCGATCATCCTGCTCCTGGCCATGTGCAGCCACCACTTCTAGGCCGGAGGCCCCCATGAGCGCAGATCATATCGTCTACTCCCCGCCCCCATCGGCGATCTCCTGGTCGGCCGTGCTGGCCGGGGCGGCGGTGGCCGTCGCCTCGTCCCTCCTGCTCAGCCTCGCCGCCGCCGGCGTGGGCTTCGACACCGGCCTGCCGGGGATCGTCACCTCCGGCTCGCTGAAGGTCTTCGCGCCCGAGCTTGGGGCCGGCGCCGTCCTGATCCAGGTGCTGTCCGCCGCGCTCGGCGGCTATGTGGCCGGCCGCACCCGCACCATCTGGACCGGCCTGCACGACGACGAGAGCCATTTCCGCGACACCGCCCACGGCCTCATCGTCTGGGCGGTGGCCACCCTGGCGGGCGTGCTGCTCGCCACCCTGGTCCTGGCCCCCTACGCCCAGGGCCTGGCCGCCGCGTCGGCCGCCGCCCCGCCGCCCACCCCGGCCGAGGCCCAGCGCGCCGCCAGCATCGCCAGCCAGGCGTCGCTGTTCATCGCCGTCGGCATGCTGCTCGGCGCCTTCGTCTCGGCCGTCGCGGCCCGCATCGGCGGCCTGCGGCACGAGGAGATGCACGCCAGGCCCCGCGTCTGACTCGGTTGATCCCAGCCGGAGCCGTGCTACCCCTGGTCATCCACGCACCGTGGGCCGGGGGCGGCGCATCTCGCAGAACCAGGGAGGAACCCCATGATGAAGACCTTGGGCCTCGTGCTCGCCGTGAGCGCCTTCGCCGCCTTCGGGCTCGCGGCGTGCAGCAAGACCAACAACTCGGCCGCGGAATCCTCCGCGGCGGCGGCCGAATCGTCGGCGGCGGCGGCCCAGAACGCCGCGGCCATGGCCTCGACTTCGGCCAGCCAGGCGGCGGCCTCTTCGGCCATGGCCTCCTCGTCGGCCATGGCGGCCGCCGCGGCGGCCCCGCCCGCGTCGTCGGCGCCGTAGCATCGGCTCCAGCCGGGGCTTCGGTTCCGGCCAAAGGCGCCTGGAGGCCCGGCGCGGCGCGCCGGGTCTCCTTGCCTAGATGGGTCCGCCCGCGTCCGGTGGCGCGACCAGCGGCTGGGCCGGGTCCGTTTCGCGCATGAACCGGCGGCTGACGCCCGACAGGATCGCCTGCTGCAGGTCGGCCTTCAGCTGGTCGTGGTGCATGGCCATCTCGGCCGAGCGGTCGGCGTCGGTGCGCGCGTTCTCCGCCTGCACCCGGGCGACGTCGGCGCGCGCCTCGGCCTGGGCGCGGAAGCGGTCGGTCTCGGCCTCGAAGCGGCGGGCGCCCGCCTCCTGGGCCTTGGCGCCGGCGCTGGTCACAGCCGCCTGGGCCTTCAACCGGTCGGTCTGGGTGTCGCGCGAGGCTCCGGCCCCCCCGCCCGCCGGCGGCTGCGGCGGCTGCAGGCCGCCCGCCTGCAGGTCGGCCAGGGCCTTGTCGATCACCTCCTCCATCTCGCGCCCCACGCGGAAGCCGCGCACCAGGAACTTCAGCCCTTCGGCGATCACCGGCGTCATCGCCGGCGCCAGCTGCAGGGCCGGCATCGACTTGGCCACATAGGCGCCCACCGCCTGGATGAACTCGATGCGCCGCTGCTTTTCGTCCTGGTCGTCGGGCTCAATGGTGGAGTCGGTCTCGATGTCGATGCGGAAGGCCCGCAGCGTGTTGTCGCGGAGCAGGCCCATCACCTCCGCCCAGCTCGGCTGGTCCAGCAGCGCCTGGGCGGCCGCCGGCGGCCGGAACGGCGGCGGCGGCGGCTGGCCAGTCGCCTGGGCCCGCGCGGCGGCCATCGCCGCCTGCCGGGCCGCCGCCTGCAGCTGCGCCGCCAGCGCCGCCTTGGCCTCGGGCGTCGGGAGCAGCTGCACGTTGGTCATGGCCGCCAGGGTCTCGGGCGCGAACCTGCCGGCGATCACCTGGCCCATGATGCGCAGCACGTCGCGGGCGAACCTGGCCAGCTCCTTCTGCTTGTCGCGCACCCGCGAGGCGCCCCAGTTGGCCTTGATCCTCTGGGCGGCGGCGGTCTCTTCCGGATCGGTGTCGCCCCTCATGATGTCGGCGATGCCGGTCACCTGGTAGACGTCGTCGATCAGCTGCTTGCGCGCCTCGATGCAGCCCTGCAGGGCGCTCATCACCATGTCGAGCGGGATCCACTCGATCAGCCCCTTCACCCCGCCGCGCTCGGCGAAGGCGGCCCAGCTGTCCACCGGGATCAGCGTGCCGCTCTCGCTGGAGAACAGGTCCTCCAGCGACTTTCCCGCCTCGCCGCCCGCCGCATAGAAGCCGCGCAGGCGGATGGCGTCGGTGAGCAGGCCGATGCGGCCGGTCAGGTCGTTGATGTCGCGCGCCTGGCCCTCGTAATAGACGTAGTCGGGGGTGGGGATCAGGCTGTCCGGCGCGGTGGCCCCCAGGATCGGCCGGGGACACGGGAAGAAGTCGGCCAGCCCCAGCGGATCCTCGCGCCGGTCCAGGGCCCCCTCGGTCCAGCTCCTGGAAATCCACAGCGCCGTGCGCGAGGGCTTGTCCCAGATCTCGTAGATGGCCGCCTTCTTCCACTGCTGGTTCTCGTCGGGCGAGCCCGCCCGGTCCTCGGGCCCGTGGTCCAGCGGGATCTCGCCGCCCACCTCCTCGCCGAAGCGCAGGATCAGCTCCTCGCGGGTCATGAACACCGTGCGCGCCACCCAGCGCACCTCGGCCCAGGTGCGGGCGGGGTTGTGCAGGAAGTCGTCCCAGCAGACGTGGTCGACCACCGCCTCCTCCCAGTCGACCACCTCGAAGGGCTCCGGATCGTCGGCGACCTGGCCCTCGGCGTCGGGCGGCGGCGCGGGCGGCGTCGCCGTGCGCAGGTGGGGCACGTAGCGCACCCAGGCCTGGCCGCGGCCGACCAGCAGGAAGTCGTCCCTCAGACCCAGAAGGACATCCGAGAAATCCAGGCTGTCGACGGCGAAGTTCAGCGCCCGCTCGAGCACTTCGGAGGCCACGCGGCCCACCGGATCGTCGTCCTTCCAGCGGCGTCCTACCACCGCCGTGGGCGTGCGGGCGTAGATGGCCGGACCCAGGGTCTGGATGTTGGCCCACAGCAGCGAGAACCGCCGCCCGCGCGTCTCCGGCGCCGCCTCGGCCCGGTCCTCGCGATAGCGCCCGATGATCCGCCGCCCGCGCCGGCGCCAGCTCTCCTGGTCCTTCTCGGCCAGCTCCAGTTCGCTGATCCAGCGGCGGGCCACGGCCCCCGGGTCGTCGCCGAAGTCGGCGGGAGTCTCGGCGGCGGAAAGGTCGGGGGCGGCGTCGGTCATGCGCCGAAGGCTAAGCGACCGTCGCCCCGGCTTAGCGGCTCCCTAACCCGGCGCCGTCCGCCGCGACCATGACGACCGGAGGCTGGAGCAAAGGACCGCCATGGACGACCAGGACTGGATCAATCTGCAGAAGCTCGCCCTGGGCGGTCCCCAGCCGTCGCTTCTGGATCCCTTGACGCCGGATCACATCCTCTACGCCGACGCCCTGGACGCCTTGGGCGGTGGCCAGCCATCTGCGGGACCCACGCCATATCGGCAGATGCTTGCCGACGCGCTCGAGGCTTATGGGCGACCCGGCGCGCCCGGCGCGGGGCTCGGCAGTTCTCCCGTCGACCCATCCCAGGCCGATGGCGTCGGCTCGGCCGCCGACGCGCGGCCCATCCTGCTGTCGGCCTCGCTTCCCGCCAGCGAGGCGTTGCGGTCCACCTTGGCCTCGATCCCCCCCGGCCCTTTCATGGCGGAGCCGCCGGCGGACAGCGGCGCTTCCCCGCGTGCCGATGGAAGCGGAGCGAACGCCGGCGCCGGAACACTCTACGCCATGGGCTCGCCCGCCAACTTCGATCCGCCGTGGCAAGCGATGGCCGATCAATACACGCAGACCCCGGCCAAGCCACAGGCGCCGTCCCCGCCTCCATCGTCGGCCGCGCCTTCGCCGCGACAGACCGTCATCGATCCGATCCCCAACTTCGATCAGACCGGCCGCAACGCCTGGAGAGCCGCGAACGACCCAATCTTCCTGGATGCCGTGAACCGCTTCAACGCCGCGAACGGCTATCGCCCGGGCGATGCCGGCTACTGGCTCGCCGATCTGCTGAAGGCGCAGGCGATGAAGGAGTCCGGAGGCGACAAGCATGCCTTCCTGACAGACCCGCTCCAGGTCAACAACGTGCGCGACTGGGAGGCCCACAAGAAGCCCGTTGCCGGCTTGGAGAAAGGCCAAGCAATGACGCCTCAAACCAGCGCCGACGCAGCGCTCAAGTGGCTTCAGTACAAAGGTTGGGTGCACGACGACACGGGCAAAGCTCTCCGCTATCGCGGCGACTACCGTGCGTTGCGGCGCTACAATGGTCATGATCCTCGGTATGCGGAGCGGGTGGAGGGCCTGTTCAACGCGGCGAGACAGGCCCGCCGGGGAAAATAGCACCCCATGCTCCAGTTCTCCCTTGCGGGAAAGGCATTTCTGGAACAAAATAAGAACACTGCCGGCCCGCCGGCCCATTGTGGGGAGGATGCATCGTTGAGAAGGTTGATCCCACGGGCTGTTCTGGCCGCCGCGCTCACGCTGGCTGGCAGCCACGCCCAAAGCGCATGGCTCGGCTCCTGCATCACGGCGCACTTGATCGCCAGATGGAAACACGACGGCTTGTGGCGCACCGAGCAGGTCTACGGGCCCAAGACCCCAGACGGACATCAGTTGCGATTCGTGGGCAAGGTTCGCGCCGGCGGCCGGGCGTACAAGATCTACTATGATCTAAATGCCAATCCGGATACGGCCACCAACCACGGCCACATTGATTTAGTTGTGGCGACGGCAAGTGGGCGTTTCCTCGGCCTCTACGACATCAGTGACATCGACGCGAAACCCACGCGCACAGAGGGCGCGGACATCCTGTTCCCGCCGCGCAAGGACGACTTAGGCCATTCTTACAACAACACGATCCACTTCGGACCCCAGGGACCGCCTCGGACGCTTCACCTTCTCTTCGGCTACAACCTGGGCTTCGACACGCCCGCCGAATTTCTGGAGTTTTTCCCTCACACGAGGCCCTGGCCCCAGCCCGGGCCCCGGATCGCCGACTACTGCAAGCGGTAGGTGGCCAGGACCGTCGCCTGTTTCCCGGCGCTATGAATGCAAGGAGGACGCGACCTCTGGCGCCGGCCTCACCACCACCCCGCCCTGATGCAGCTTGCGCGCGGTCAGCCTCAGGGCCGTCATGGCGACCAGGGCGATCGCCGCGCCCAGCGCCCAGCCGGCCAGCACGTCGGTGGGCCAGTGCACGCCCAGATAGACGCGGCTGACGCCCACCGCGAGGATCACCGCCACCGCGCTGGCGAACATCAGCACCCGCACGTCCTTGCGGGCCTCGCCGGCGGCCAGGATCACCACCAGGGTCAGGTAGACCACCGGCGCCATGGTCGAGTGGCCGCTGGGGAAGCTCGAGGAATAGACCAGGTCGAAATGGGCGACGATGTCCGGCCGCGGCCGGCCGGCGATCAGCTTGATCGCCTCGGCCAGGGCCTGGCCGGCGACCACGGCGCCGGCGAAGATCGCGGCCTGGAGCCGGCGCCGCTTCATGACCAGGATGGCCACGGCCATCAGGCTGACCAGGGTCAGCACCGTGAAGCCGCCGAGCGCCGTCAGGTCGCGGGCGCACTCCTGCAGCCAGCGCGGCCCTGCCAGCTGGTCCGGATGGCCGGGAACCCGGAACGCCAGCAGCACCGCCCGGTCGAAGCCGCCGGTGTGGCGGTCTTCCACCGCGTCCCAGAGGCCGCTGAACGCCCACACCGCGCCCGAGATCGCCAGCGCCGCCAGGAGCAGCCGGCCTTCGATGCGGCGGACCGCGGCGAGCGCCTTGGCCGCCGGGGTGAAATGGGCCCCGACCTCGGTCATGGGCGCTGAACGCGTCGCCACCGCCGTCGATCCGGCCGGCGGGATCGAGGCTTCACCCCAGGCAGAACCCGGAACCCCGTTGCGGCGTTACGCTGCCGCAAGGGAGCTTCACCATGCCGCTCGTCAAATACCGCGTGATCGGTCCCGGCCTGGCGCCGCAGCAGACCCAGGTGCCCGTTCCCGGATGGGGCGGCCAGCCCCAGCCCCGGGCCGACGGCTCGCACGAGCAGGTCTGGCACTGCACCCCGTTCTCCGAGGGCGCCAAGTACGGGCTGGAGTTGATCTATCCGTTCGATCAGGAGCTCCGGGTCCGCACCGTGCGGGGCAAGGTCAAGCTGGAGGCCGACTGGGGCCCGGATCCCGAAAACGGCCTGATGTGGCCGCCCTTCCGGTCGTTCGGGGAAGGCTACTATTCCTACCAGAGCGTCATCGACCTCAAGGTCCCGCACGGATGGGCGGTGCGCACCGAGCCGCATCCACGCTTCTACGCCGATTCCACCGACACCACCCCGCTGGCGGTGCCGGCGATGATCCGCACCGAATGGTGGCCGATGATCCTGTTCGTGATCTTCAAGTCGCCGCCCAAGGGGGCGACCCACATCTTCCGCAAGGGCGAGCCGTTCATGCAGATGATGGTCATCCCCTCCGATCCCCAGCTCCAGCTGGAGCCGATGGGCGAGGAGGAGTCGGCCGAACGGGAATTGCAGTCGCGCCGGATCCGGGACAGCCGGCCTACCCTCTCGGAGAACACCACCTGGCTGTCCTCGACCAACACCGTCTTCGACGGCACCTACCGTCACCTGCTGCGCGCGGCGAAAGCCCGCCCCGAGGGCGCCTGAGCGCGGCCGCCGGATCCATCCGGCCCCTGCACCGGATGGCCGCGGCCGGATCGCGCCCGGCCGCGGCCGACGGTCCTAATTGTGGTGGTGATGATGGTGGTGGTGATGGCGCGGGCGCAGCACCCACACGCCGTTCGACCAGTAATAGCCCCGCTGCAGGTACCACCGCCGATTGTGATGATGATGGTGGTGATGGTGGCGATCGTAACCACGGTAGTATCGCGCGGGGATCAGGCGCGCCTGCTGTTCCTCCTGGGCGTCGGCCAGTTGCAGCCGCTCGACCGGGTTCGAGATCGGTTGCAGCAGGTCGGCGAAGGATTGCGCCGGGGGAACGGCGGATTCCTGCGGCGCGGCGGCTGCGCTCGCCCCGAGCGGCGCGGCGATCAACGAACCGATCGCCCCGACGATACCAAGTTTGGTCTTATCCATTTGGTCTGGCTCCAGACTAGGCTGCGACGACGACCTGCCGTGCTTCGCCCAGAGGGCTAACGCAGAGCCCGCGCAGCTTGTTGCCGGCTGGAAACGAAACTCCCGGCGCGGCCAGGCTTCGGACCTCCGCCCTCACCAGCGGTGGTGATGATGATGGTGGTGATGGTGGTGGTGATAACGTCCCCAGTAGTAGGGGATGTAGCTGTAGCCCCAGTACGACCTTCGCCACGGCCTGTAGTAATGGGCGTGGTGGTGGTGGTGATGATGCCAGCGGGTCTGGATCAGCTGCACGCCCCGGGCGCTGGCGAGTTCCTGCGCGTCCGAGATCTTCAGCTTCTCCACGGCGTTCGGGATCGGCTGCAGCAGATCGGCGAACGATTGGGCCGGCGGCGTAACCGGTTCCTGTGGAACGGCGGCGCCGGCGCCCACCGGCAGGGCGACGAGCGAGGAGATCGCGCCCATCAGTCCGAGCTTGGTCTTGTCCATTGCTATGGCTCCCATTTTCAGGGCCGCCCCGGGCGGCGCGACGCCGCCCTTCGCCCTTGACGTCATGGCTAACGCCCGCGCGCGGGGGTCCGATCCTAGGGCCGCGGTCAGGCTCGGAGGTCGAACTGCGTACCTGTCGCCGAGGCGGCCGCCGGGCCGGGACCCGCTCCGCCGGCCCTGGTCCCGGCCAGCAGCCCGCCGAACTGCACCGCGTCCTGCAGGATGCGGCTGGGGTCGCTCTTGGCGTCGACGTTGAAGGGCCCCGACTTGGGATGGGCCGGATCGATGTGCTTCTTGGCCAGGTCCACGTCGGAGCAGTTGCGGCACTGGTAGCCGTTCACCCAAACCGGGGTCGGATAGTTGGCGCTGACGCTCAACGCGCCTTCCTCCTGAAGGTCACATCGCCGCTGTGATGCCAGATCAGGGTTAAGAGGGGGTTCCCTGGCGGCGGCGTCCCGGCCGTGCGTATGGTGGCTCGGGTTCGGGGGGACTGATCATGCCAGGCGCCATCACGAGGGCTGCGGCCCTCCTCTGCGCCGCCGCCCTGCTCGGCGGCTGCAACATCGTGGTGTCCAGGACGCCCATGTTCGCCCAGGCCGATACGGCCGGGGCGCCGGCGTTCCGGCCGGGCCTTTGGGTCGGCGAGAAGGACGACTGCCGCTTCGACGAGGCTGCGCCCGCCGACAAGTGGCCCGACTGCGCCGAGCCGGTGATGGTCGCCCCTGGCGAGATCCGCGGCGTCGGCGCTCAGGAGCAGAAGACGTCGACGCCCTACCTGCTAGCCGCCGGGGACCCCTTGGTGCTGCAGGCCCAGACCGACCTCGACCTCAGCGCGAAGGCCGAGGCCTCCGCCTCCGGCGACGGCTCCGCCTCGGCCGCCGTGGCGGCGGACGCCAGCGCGCCTCGGCCTTTCGTCTTCCTGGGCGTGCATCCGCTCGCCTTCGACCGCCAGGGTCGGATCACCCGCATGGAGCAATGGCCGGTGATGTGCGGTCCCCCGCCGCCCGAGCCGAAGGCGGGGTCCTCGCCGGCGCAGGGCCGCTACGTCACACGCGACCCCCTGCCCGGCCTCACCGTCGAGGGCGAGGACTGCACGCCGGCCAGCAAGGCGGCGGTCATCAACGCCGCGCGCCAGACTCGCGCCTACAGCCAGATCCAGACCTCGCACTGGGTCCGCGACACCGCACCCTGACGCCGCCAGGGCCGAGCCGAAGCAACCCCAGGCCGGGTACGACGTTACTGCCCCGCAACAAAGCGAGGGCCAAGCCATGTCGATGCTGCGAGAAACCGAAAAGACCAACCGGACGCTGCTGATCGTCGGCGGCCTCGTGGCCATCGTGGTGATCCTTGTGGGCGCGTGGCTGCTGACCCGCAGCCAGCCCAGCCAGGACGCCACGACCATCAATGCCGCCTCCCAGGCCGCCGCGGCCCAGAGCGCCGCCGACCAGAGCGCGGTCCAGGCGGCCAACGCCCAGGCCTCGGCGGCCCAACAGGCGGCCGCCGTCGCCAGCAGCAACAACGCCCAGCTGGCGGCCACCGCCCAGAACGCCGAGGCCGCCGCCCGGCAGGCCAACGCCGCGGCCCAGAGCGCCCGCTCCAACGCCCCGGCCGCGACGCCCGCCGACGCGGCCGCCGCCGGCGACACCAGCCAACCCGGCTGACCCTCAAACCCAAACGATCAGAGACGGAGACCGGACATGGCGGATGGCGACAACACTTCGGCTGGCATGGGCATGGGCATGATCATCGGGCTTCTGCTCGTGGTCCTGATCGTGGTGGTCGGCGGGATCTATTTCTTCGGCGGCCACGGCGGAACGACGGCCCCGGCCGCCCAGGTGGCCAGCGCGGCCGGCGGCGCGGCTCACACGGTCAGCGGCACGGTCACCGTCCACTAGCCGGCCTGCCCACGTCGGCGTAGAGCGGCGGCGTGGGCGCCTCCGACCCTTTCGACCTCCAACGCTTCGTCTCGGCCCAGGCCGGCGCCTATGACAACGCCCTTGCGGAGCTGCGGGCCGGGCGCAAGCGCTCCCACTGGATGTGGTTCGTCTTTCCCCAGGCGCGGGGCCTCGGCCAATCGTCCACCGCCCAGCACTATGGCGTCGCCTCGCTGGACGAGGCGCGGGCCTATCTTGACCATCCGATCCTGGGGCCGCGGCTCCTGGCCTGCACCCAGGCCGCGACCCGGTCCGATGCGCCCTCGCTGAACGCCCTGTTCGGTTCGCCCGACGACCTGAAGTTCGTCTCCAGCATGACCCTGTTCCGGCTGGCGGCGGCCGATCCCGAGCCGTTCCAACGGGCGCTGGACCGCTGGAACCAAGGCGGGACCGACGAGCGCACCCTCGCCTTGATGGGCCGCTGATCGGTACGGAGTCGCATCTGCGGTTGTCCTGAGGCAGGCTACGCTCGATGCCATCCACAGCCGGGCGCCCGCATGACCAGCATCGCCTTCGACGCCGCCACCGCGCGCATGCTCGAGCAGGTCTATCTGACCCCCGACATCGTGGCCCAGCGCGCGCGGGTGCTCGAGCTCCTGGCGCCCCGGCCCGGCGAGCACATCCTCGACATCGGCGTCGGGCC
Source organism: Caulobacteraceae bacterium (assembly GCA_025450315.1). Taxonomy (GTDB): domain Bacteria; phylum Pseudomonadota; class Alphaproteobacteria; order Caulobacterales; family Caulobacteraceae; genus JANWHQ01. Next base: position 12,397 of record JANWHQ010000014.1, on the reverse strand, counting down.
GGGCCTGCTGGCCTACGATCTCGGCCGACTGGTCGGCGAGGGCGGCCGCATCGTGGGTCTCGACGCCTCGCCCGACATGCTGAAGGCCGCCGGCGGGCGTCTCGGCCCCCTGATCCAGGCCGAATGCGTGCTTGGTGACGCCGCCGCCCTGCCCTTCCCCGCCGCCGCCTTCGACGCGGCCGTCTCGACCCAGGTCTACGAATATGTCGCCGACATGCCCGCGGCCCTGGCCGAGTTGCGCCGCGTGCTGAAGCCGGGCGGCCGGGCGCTGATCCTCGACACCGACTGGCGCAGCCTGGTCTGGCGCTGCGGCGACCAGGCGCTGATGGACCGCGTGCTCGCCGCCTGGGACGAGCACCTGTTCGATCCGCATCTGCCCTCCGCGCTCGGCCCGATGCTGGAGCGGGCCGGGTTCGCGGTGCGAAGGGTCGAGATCGCCCCCCTGCTGACGGCCGGCTGGCAGCCGGTCAGCTACGCGGCCGGCATCCTCCGGACCATGCGCGATTTCGTGCTCAAGGCCGGCCCGCGCCGGGGCCTGGGAGCGGAGGAGATCCAGGCCTGGCATGACGACCAGCAGGATCTCATCGCGCGCGGGGAGTTCTTCTTCAGCCTCAACCGCTACATCTTCCTGGCCACGCGCGATCGATGACGGCGAGTCTCCCGGACGAGAAGGCCCGGCGCGCCGCCTGGCGGGCGATCCTCGCCGCGCACGACAAGGCCGGCTCGCCCATCGCTCTGGCCGCCGCCGACGAGGCGCTGGCGCTCGATCCCGACGATCTGGAGTTCCTGGCCGCCAAGGGGCGCCAGCTGATCCTGCTGAGGCGGTTCGCCGAGGCCGAGGCGTGCCTGGACCAGGCGCTGCGGCGGGCGCCGGACCACGTCACGGGCAGGCTTCACCAGGCGCAGCTCTACGTGATCCAGGGCCGCTATGAGGAGGCCCAGGGCCTGATCGAGGGCGCCGTGGCGGTCGATGGGGGGCGGCAGCTCACCTTGGTCCGGGCCGGCCGGCTGCTGCAGGCGATGGGCCGCCATCTGGAAGCCTCGCGCCTGCTCGGCCAGGCCATGGCCAGCGGCCCCGAGCCCTCCCTGCGCGCCCATCACGAGGCGGCCTTGGCCGGGCTGGCGGAAGACGCCGAAGCCGGCGCCGAGCCCGGCGACAAGGCGGCGCTGCAAAGGGCCAGGGAACAGCTGCGTCGTGGCCTCCCCGCCAGGGCCGAGCCGCTGTTCGCCGCGCTCGTCCGCGAACGGCCCGGCTTCGCCCCGGGCTGGATCGGCCTCAGGGGCGCGCTGGAGGCCCAGGGCCGCCACGGGCAAGCCCAGGCGCTGAAGCAGGCGTGGATCTCGGCCTCGCCCTCCAGCGCGCCGGCCGCCGAGATCGGAATGGGCCGCAGGCTGGGCGGCCGGGGGCTGGTCTTCGACCCCCGCGACCGTTTTCCGATCCGCCGGCTTGCGGAGGCGACCCGGCAGGCCCGGCGAGGGGCGGACCTGCTCGAGGGCGAGGACGCGTGCCTGGTGCTCGACTCGGGCGGCGCTCCGGTGACCTACGACCCCGTGGTGAGTCTGGACGGCGTCGGCGACGACCGGCTGGGCGTCAGCTACCGCACGGCGCCGAAACACCTCGTCTCGCTGAGGAACGCCGCACTGGTCGGTGAAGGGGTGGTCCTCAACCAGGCCGGCGAGTTGATCTCCGAGCTGATCCCGCCTTCGAAGCCGTCGAAGTACGCCGGCGTGAGCGACGGCGGCTGGATGAGCTTCGATCCGATGCGGTTCCACGACGGCATGGGGGCGGTGCGCCTCTTCGATCGGCCGGCGCTGCTGATGTGCGGGCCGACCGACGCCTCGTTCGGCGACTGGATCATCAACTTCCCGCCGCGGCTGGCCTTCGCCGAGGCCGCCGGGCTGGACGATCTGGCGATCGTGCTGCGGCGCCCGCCCCAGGCCCAGGCCCTGGACATCCTGGCCGCCCTCGGCGTGACGCCCGAGCGGATCCTCTTCCACGACCCGGACGGGGTGTCGCTGTTCTCCCGGCTGATCGTCCCGTCCTGGCCGACCCCCGCCAAGCTGGCGCCCTCGGCCGGCGTCTACGACATCTACCGCCGCCTGGCGCCCCGCACGGTTCCCGCCGAGCGGCCGCGGCTCTATCTCACCCGCAAGAACGTCGCCTCGCGCCAAATGGTCAACGAGGACGAGGTGCGCGATCTGTTCGAGCGCCGGGGCTTCCGGGCGGTCGATCCGGGCAGCCTGACCTTCGCCCAGGTGCGCGAGCTCTTCGCCGGTCCGGCCTGCGTCGCGGGGCCTTTCGGCTCGGCCTTCCACAATCTGGCGTTCTCGGCGGGCCAGCCCGTCAGCCTGGTGCTGTTGCCCGACCACACCCGCCGCCATCTGGAGGAGATCGCGCTCTGGCACGGCGATCTCGGCCTGCGTTTCGGATACCTCTGGGGACCGAGCCTTCCAGGCGATGGCGCCGGCGCCAAGGGACGCCACGCGCCTTGGATCGCGCCCCTGGACCGCCTGAACCCGGCCATCGACGCCATCCTCGACCTCGCCGCGAAGGCCTAGCCGCCCTCACTCCGCGGGGCTTGGCCGCAGCCGGACGTGGGTATGGGAGCGGAACAGCCGGCCGTGCTCGGCGATCAGCACCATCAGGAGCGCCAGCAGCCCGCAGGCCAGATAGCCGGCCTCCAGCGGCACCACCGTGCCGTTGAAGTTCTGGCCGATCAGAAAGCCGATCAGCGAAGCGCCCACCATGCTCACCAGCCCCTGGAACGAGGCGGCGACGCCGGCGATGTGGCCCATCGGCTCCATGGCCATGGCCCCGAAGTTCCCCGACGCCAGGCCGAAGCTGAACATCGTCGCCGCCTGCAGCACCGTATAGAGCACCAGCGTCTCGTGGCCCGTCGCCGCCACCACCAGGTGCAGGGCCGAGACCGCGATGTAGAGCAAGAGCGCCGAGTGCGAGAGCCGCCGCATCCCCAGCCGGCGCACCAGGCTGGCGTTCAGCAGCGAGGCGCAGGCCACGCAGCTGCCGCAGATGGCGAACACCAGGGGGAATGCCGCGGTCGCGTGCAGCGCGTCGGTGAACACCTGCTGGGACGAGTTGATGAACCCCAGCATGCCGCCGAACAGGAAGGCCTGGCCCAGGATGTAGCAGATGGCCACGCGGTTGCGCGCCGCGTCCTGGAAGCAGCTGATGATGCGGCTGGGCACGATCGAGTGGCGGGCGTCCGGGTGCAGGGTCTCGGACAGGCGAAACATCGTCCAGACCATCACCGCTCCGCCGAACGCCGCCAGCAGGCCGAAGATGTAGGGCCAGGAGGCCAGCACCAGCACCAGCTGGCCCAGGCTCGGCGCCATGATTGGCGCGGCCATGAACACCAGCGAGGTCAGGCTCATCACCCGCGCCATCTCGCGTCCGGCGTAGCGGTCGCGGATCACCGAGACCGGGATCGCCCGCGTCGAGGCCGCGCCCACCCCCTGCAGCACCCGCGCGATCAGCATGGTCTCGAACGAGCGCGAGAAGGCCGCCAGGATGCTGAAGCCGACGTAGAGGCCAAGCCCGATCAGGATCACCGGCCGGCGGCCATAGCGGTCGGCCAGCGGACCGTAGATCACCTGACTGAAGCCGACGGCCAGCAGGTAGACCGTGATGATCAGCTGGCGCTTGTTCTCGTCGGCGACGCCCATGGTGTGGCCGATCGCCGGCAGGTTGGGCAGCATGGCGTCGATCCCCAGCGCCCCCAGCGCCATGGTCGCCGCCATCAGCACCACGAACTCCACAAAGCCCGCCCCGCCTCCCGACGGCGACCCGGAGAAGTCCGTTTTCATGAGGCGGCTAAAGCACATGGGCGCGGCGCCGTCGAGGCGCGGCGCACGCGTTCGCGAGACCCGACCTTAAGCGCCGACCTCAGTGCTCTTGGAGGTCTTCCCTACTCCTTGGCTGGCTCAGAATGGAAACGGAGCGATGCCCAGCAAGTCATGCGGCGCGGGCAAGAATAAATTCCCTCCAAATTCGCCATTCATTCCGATGAGAGATTTTCGATACAGCTCCGACCCATATAGACAGCTCGAGACAGCTCTTAACGCCAGCACCAACGACTGGAGGCTGTCTGCACCATTGATATCTATGTAGAACGATATGGGTGGATCCACCTCAATCCTGCAAGACCAAACGTCATGATCCTTGTTGAAGATCGGCTTGAATATTCTTACCTCGATCCCCCGGTCGCTACCCCGAGCGTCGAGCTTTGTTCTTGCGATGACTTCCATCATCTTCTCGATCAAGGCCTTAGAGGGGGAAACCCCACCTCTCCTGTGTGTAGGCAATGAGCCAATCTTGCGCTGGCGCTCTCCCAACATGTGCGAGTCTTGCGCCGGCCGCAGACTATGGCGTCCCGATCATACTGTATACCGCATTGTGGCGGGTCGGTTTTGGTGGCGTTTCGTACCGTCGGAACCGGCGAAAACGGCGGGGGTGGCTCAAGTTGCGAGGGGCAACCACGTCATTGTGGCAGAGATCGCACGTTCCCGCCGCCAATTGGATGGTTTGCGGCAGGGGCCCGGCGTTATCGCGCAGGCGGCCGTCTCCAAGCGGACCAGTAGCCGCTGAGCTCTGGCGTTCTGCGTATTCAGACTGATCTGATCTATGGGAAGCCGAAGGTCGCCGGACAAAGGCTCCGAAAACTGGCTCTGCAGTCTCGTCTCTTTTGTCGTTCGAGTGCGCCGCCTCGTCGCGCAGCCATGGTGGCCGGAGATACGGTAACCAGTCATCCGGATTTGACCAATCCGGCGCCAAGGGCTGCTGCGCAGCAATCCCGGGCCAGGTTCCGAAATCATTCGACCTAGGAAGGGCGAGGATCGCAGCTGCATAGTCGCCGGGTGTCGGCGAAAATGAATATCCGAGCGGTGCGGAGGCTGGAGCGTTTGGCTGAAATGGACCGTGTGCGTTCATCGGTCTTCCGGTCGGAAATTTCCGGAAGTTTGCCGCGGCGGCGCAGAAGCTAGGCTCGCTCTAATCGGCAGTCCGAGACGCGAATGCTCATCGGGCGAAATAGGTCTGCAGCGACCTCAGGAACGCGCGCACGCGTCCCGGAACCGGGCCGGCGGCGAAGGCCTCCAGGCTCTCCGGCGTCCATCCTCCTGCCGGTTCGAGCTCGGCCTGCAGCGCCTCCAGCGTCCGGCGTTCCGCGACCGACAGCGGCGCCTTGGCGGCGGTGGCCAGCAGCAGGATCAGCTCGTGCACCCCGCGCAGGGAGGTCAGGGCCCGCCACATCTCGGGCAGCAGGTCGGGATCGGCGCGCCAGGACCGGCCGGCGTAGAGCTCCTGCACCACCCTCTGGCCCGCCCCCAGGCAGTCGTAGAGGATGCAGCCCCGGAAGCCGGCCTTCTCCAGCCGGTGGTGGATGCTGCAGCCATCCTCCTCGTCGAGGTTCGGGCAGGCCACGCAGGCCGGCTTGTCGATGGCGAACTCGTCCGACCGGTCGAACGCGGGCCCCACGCAGCAGAGGGCCGCGCAGCGGTCGCAGTCCGGACGCAGGTCGGCGGGATCGATGGCGGGTCTCCCGGTTCAGCCCGCCATCCTTGCGCCTACGGCTGGATGTTGATGAAGCTCGCGGTCTTGGTCCCGCCCGGGCCCGGCACATAGCCGACCAGCACATTGGTCCCCGGCTTCAGGTCCTCGGGCTTGGCCGAGCTCATCACGGTGATCGGGGTGGTCGGAGTGACCACGATATGGCGAGTCCCGTCCTGGTAGGCCACGTCCATCTGGACGCCCTGCGAGGTGGTCGCCACATTGCCGGCCGCGCCGTTGGTCATGCGCTGGCCGCCGGCGGCGGGACTGGCGGCGGAGACCGTGCCGTTGGTCATCCGCGTGGCCTGGCCGCTGGCCGGCGCCGGCCCCATCGGCCGGTCCCCCTCGCCGATCTTCACGCCCGGCGGGAAGATGTGCACCTCGGTGGACAGGCCCGAGCCGTCGGCCGAGGGTGTGTTGGTGGTCCCCAGGAAGCTGCCGGGCTTGATGTCGGCCAGCGTGCCTTTGTGGGTCACCATGATGGCCGTGGAGGGGGTCAGCTGGTAGGTCACCGGCGCGCCCTGGGCCATCACGGTCAGGGTCTGGCCGGCCAGGCCATTGACCACCCCGCCCCCGAACTGCGGCTGCACGTTGGCCGCGGCCTCCGACGCCGGGGCCGCCGAGGAGGCCGAGGCCTCCTCGGCCGCGTTCTTCTGGCATCCCGCCAGGGCGGCGGCCGCGCACAGCATGGCCGCGCCGGCCCAGATCATCCTTCTCGCCATGGCCATCCTCCCAGTCTCATGACGGACGGAGTTTGAGCACAGCGGCCGGCCACGGTCGAGCCTAGGGTTCGACGGTGGCGAGCCTCGGCGCCGCCTCCGCCGAAAGGGAGCTGCGCGAGGGTCCGCTCAGCCGGTCGCGCAGCTTCAGGAACGGCCGCTCCACCAGAAGGTGGAGCGCCACGCCGGCGGGCGCGGCCAAGGCCACGGCCAGCACCGGGGCCAGGGGCTTCCAATCGGCCGGGATCGGCGCGAGTCCCGCGCTCACCGCGTGGAACACCATCTTGTGGCTGAGATAGAGGCTGTAGGACGCCGCCGCGACCCAGCCCGCGCCTGGAATGGCGCGCCGGCCGATGATCGACTCGGGCGCGCTGGCGCCCATCACCATGGCGCCCAGGCCCAGCGCCAGCAGCGGGTAGCCGAACGTCGCGCCCCAGAAGCCCGCGATCTGGCCGCCGAACAGCCAGCTGGAGGCGATCACGGTCAAGGCGCCCAGGGCCAGCAGCAGGTTCGGCCGCGCCGTGACCTTGTCCCAGAGCCGGGGCCGGAACAGCTTAATCGCCGCCGCGGCCACGCCGGCCAAGAGGCCGTCCAGGCGCGACCAGGTCGGATAGTAGATCAGCCGCATGTACCGCATGTCGTGGATCTGGCCGTCCGGCCCGACGACCTGGTGCGTCCACAGCCAGGCCCTCAGGCACATGCCGCCGACCAGCACCGCGAGCATCGCCAGGATCGCGGCCCGGGCGCTCGGACGCACCCATAGCGCCAACAGGACCAGCGGCAGAGCCAGATAGAACTGCTCCTCCACGCTCAGCGACCAGGCGTGGGAGAAGGCGTTGGGCTGGTGGCCGAGCACCAGGTTCTGGGTGAAGCTCAGGAACACCCACACCGGCTGCAGGTGCGGGGTTTCGCGCAGGACCGGAACCAGCAGGTAGATCGCCAGCACCACCCAATAGGCCGGCAGGGTCCGCAGCAGTCGGCGCGCGAAGAAGCGGCGCAGGCTCGGCGTCTCGCCCCTGGCCCAGGGCCGCAGCAGCTGGCCGGCGATCAGGAAGCCGCTGAGCACGAAGAACAGGTCCACGCCCATCCAGCCGAAGCGGACCAGCCAGGTCGTGGACGCGATCAGCCCCAGCACGGCCAGGTGGTAGAGCATCACCCACGCGATGGCCGCCGCGCGCAGCAGGTCGAGCCCGGGCAACCGTGGCGATCGGGCGGGTGGTTCGGCGCTCAAGGCGATCACCGGTCGAAGATCGGAAGATGCTGCGACGTCATCACGCTTCGCCGCGACGGTCCAGGGCTTCGCCTCAGGCCTGAACAATCGCCGCCAGCACCTTCCACGCCGCCAGTTTCTCGGCGAACGGGCGGGTGTAGGCGGGGCTGCTCGAGGGCAGGTCGACCAGCGCCCAGTCCTCAAGGCCGGCCAGCGCCTTGCGCCCGATCGCGGCGGCCTTGCCGCCGTTGAAGGCGATGGCCTGCAGTCGCGGCAGCCCGGCCGCCAGCGCGCCCAGGGCGTTGGGCTGGTGCGCCCGGATGGCGCCGTCCAGGCTGCCCGCCCGCTCGGCGGTGGCGATCACGTCCCAGAGCCCGACGCCGGCCTCCAGCAGGGCCGCCAACCGCGCCTCGTAAGCCATCGCCGGCAGCGGCCGGCCGGTGACCTCGGCCATCAGCCGCCAGAACTGGTTCTGCGGGTGGGCGTAGTACTGGCCCCGGGCCAGCGAGACCTCGCCGGGCAGGCTGCCCAGCACCAGCAGCCGGGTGCGGACGTCGGTCACCGGCGCGAACGAGGCTTTCAGCGTCGGCTCTCCTGCCCAGGCCCGCGCCCAGATTGGCAGTCGGGCCGCCCCGGCGCCATGGGCGGCCGACGCGCTCCAACGCCCTGCCGCTCGCTTGCAGCCGCCCGCATCGCGCCGCCGATCACGGACCGCTCCCGGAAACTTGTGATCCGCCCTGTGGCCCACGGGCGTAGGCTGTGCGTTGGAGGAGACATGAACCGGACGCAGTGGAAATCCGAGTACAGGTCCGCCCGCCTCGGCCGGCGCCGCGGGACCGAGGGCCTCGACCTGCTCGGCGATGGTTCGAGCCTCAGGCTGCCCGGCATGCGCCGCCGCGCCGCCTGGGCGTTCGTGGGCCTGGCCATGGTCGCCGCGACGCTGGCGTTCTGGCGGGCCGAGCCCGGCGCCCAGCGCGGCGAGGCCCTGGCGGTCAGCGTGCCGGCCGCCTCCTCTCCCGCCGCGGACGAAGGCCCCTCGGCGATCAGGTCCTGACCTTCCGGCTCAGTAGAGCCGCGGCCCGGCCGCCGGCGGCGCCGCAAGATGGCGATCCTCGCGCGCGACGCGAGTTCGGACCCACTCCTCCGCCGATCGTTGCGAGGCGAAGCCGACCAGCCGGATCGGGCGCGCGCCCGAAGGGCGCACCACGACCTCCACCTCCCCGTCGTCGCGGGTGTTGATCTCAAAGTTCGACTGCACTGCCCAACCTGCAAGGACGCGCCGGGGGAATGGCGCGGCCACCCCTGGTTTAGCGCGCGAGTCGCTCCGGCGAAAATGACGAATGCTTCATCGCCGCCGTCTCGTCCCGGGCGGCCGTCAGCCGGCCTTGACCAGCTTGCGCGAGAGCTTCTTCGGGGACTCGGGACGGCGGTCCATCTTCTCGAGCAGATAGTCGAGGTCTTCGCGCGGCGTTGGGGTCGCCTGGGTCAGGAAGCGTTCCAGCATCCGCTCCTGGAAGCGCTGCTGGTCGCGCGCGCCGCCGTCGTATTCCATCGAGTGGAAGGCGTCGACGCCGGCGCGGAAGGCGGTGAACAGGCGCACCGGCAGCCCGGCGCGCTCGTAGATGGCCCGAAGGCCCAGCGGCCCGGCGTCGTGGATCATCAGCCAGGTCCGGTGGTGGGGCACCTTGGCCAGGCCGGCCACCGCCCATTCGAAGAAGGTCATGTGCCCGTGCGCCAGGGCCCGAAGCAGCAGCGACGCGGTCAGCCGCTCTTCCACCTGCAGGTGCTCGACGAAACGCTCCATGTCGGTGGCGCGGCCGGCCTGGTCCACCAGGTCGATGGTCGCCCGCTCGCGCGCGCCCACGGCGATCTGCAGCGCCGTCTCGGGCGGCAGGGCGTGGTGGTTGATCAAGTGGTCGCGCACCTGGTCGGAGACCATGTTCACCAGCCGCTCGGACACTGATGGCGGCAAGGCCTGGCGATAGGCGACCGACGCCAGCAGCTGCTGGGAATTGGCGAAGCGCGAGATGGCCTTCTGCAGGCTGTCCTCGGAGAAGGTGGCGTTGTCGTTGGCGCAGGCCGTGCGCACCGCCGCCTCGGCGCCGTGCTCGACCAGGGCGGCGGTCACCGTCTCGGGCAGGCTGACGCGGGTGGCGATGGCGATCTGCCGGACCGGGCCGGCGTAGCGGATGATCTCGATCAGGTCCTCGTCGGTGAACACCGGCGAGAAGCTGAGCATGGGGGCCGCGACCGATTCCACGTCGCGCGCCAGCTTCAGCGCCACGTCGTGCGGCACCAGGGGCGAAGCCTTCAGGGTCACCGCCAGGGCCCGGCGCACCAGCTCGGCGGCGTCCGAGGCCATCACCCGCAGGATCTCGTAGGCGATGGCGCGGTCCTCCTCGGTGAGGACCATCTCGTCGATGCGGCGGCAGAGCTTGTGGGCGGCGGCGGCGCGCTCGTCGACGGTGGCGCCCCGCATCAGGCTCAGGATGTCGCCCTGGGTCAGCGCCGCGCGCGTGGTCGACATCGTGGTCAGTCCCCCTGCCCCCGGCCCGAAGCGGGGCCAGGCCGATAATCCGAAATTAGGCTTAATGAGTGGTTGTCTTGGCCGTGGCCGCCGGGGGCCAAAATCACCCAAGCAATCGGCGGTTAACCACCCACCCTAACGGGGCGACAACCTGGAGGCGGTAGAGTCCGAGGCTTCCAGGCAGGGGCGGCGCCATGACTTTTCGGGACGGACACGAGCTGCAGCCCGGAGCCGAGCTGGCCGAGCCGGTGGAAGCACGGGCGCTGAAGGCGCAGAGCGAGCTCCTGCCCTACGCCCTGGGATTCTTCGGCGTGGCGCTGCCGGTGTTCGTCTGGGCCGCGGCCTATGCCGACGACGCGGTCTGGCTGTCGCTGATCTTCGCCCAGTTCAGCCTCAACTGGGCCGGCTTCTACCTCGCGGTGAACCGCTATGGGCCCAAGGGCGTCCGTCCGGCCGGCCCGAGGCTCAACGCGCTTCTGCATCTGGCGGGCAGCCTCACCTGGGCGCTGACCGTCGCCGAGATCGCCGTCTTCGCCGCCTTCGCGGGCCCGGTGGAGCCGGTGCTGATGTCGATGGACGTGGCGGCGGCCGTGGCCTGCCTGTTCTTCACCTCGCCCTGGCTGCTCGGCCTGCTGGTCACCTTCCCGCTGGTGGCGACCGCGCCGGTCCTGACCCTGGTGCTGATCGGCGACGTCCAGGCCGCCACCGGCGCGGCGGGCGCGGTGGCCTTCGCCATGGCCCTCTGCATGACCATGAACCGCATCCTGCGCCGCCAGTTCGCCCTGGCGCACGAGCGCGAACAGCTGATGGGCGAGCGGGCCGCCTCGCAGGACGCCGCCGAGCAGCTGGCCAAGTCCAAGTCCCAGATCCTCGCCACCCTGTCGCACGAGATCCGCAACGGCCTGTCGGGCGTGACCCACGTGCTGTCGGCCGCCGCCAGCGGGGGTCGCTCGGCGCCCAGCCGCGAGCAGCTGTCGGCCGCCCTGCACGCCGCCAACGAGCTGCTGGAAGTGCTGAACGCCACCCTCGACACCGAGACCGCCGGCGCCGGCCGCCTGGCGGTCGCCACGCGGCCCTTCGACGCCGCCCGCCTGGCCCGCTCGACCGTGCTGCTGATCCGTCCCAAGGCCGCCGCCAAGGGACTGGAGCTGGTGCTGCACGTCGACGAGAGCCTGGCCTCGGGCATCGGCGCGGCCGTCGGCGACCCGGTGCGCGTGCGCCAGGTGCTGTCCAACCTGGTCGGCAACGCCATCAAATACACCGCCCGCGGCCGCGTGGAGGTCCGCGTGCAGCGCGCCGGCGACAACCGCCTTCGCTTCGAGGTGGCCGACACCGGCCCCGGGCTTTCGGCCGAGGAGCTGGAGCGGGCCTTCGAGCCCTTCGCCCGTATCGACCGGGTCGGCCTGGGCGTCTCCGGCGCGGGCCTCGGCCTGTCGCTGTCGCGCGAGCTGGCGCGGCTGATGCAGGGCGAGGTCTCCGCCGAGAGCGCGGTGGGGGTCGGCAGCCGCTTCTGGCTGGAGCTGCCCTTCGACTCCGTCGCCGCGCCGGCCGACGCGGCCGAGGAGCCGGCCGACTTCGACGCCATCGCGCCCATCCCCGCCGTCCGCTGCCTCCGGGTGCTGCTGGCCGAGGACGACGGCCTCGGCGCGGCCATGATGCGCTCGATCCTCGAGCAGCTGGGCCACCAGGTAGTCCAGGCCCAGGGCGGCCAGCGGGCGCTGGAGTTGGCCGAGTTCTGCCCCTTCGACCTGGTGGTGCTCAGCGGCCGGCTGACCTGCATGACCGGCCCCGACGCCCCCGGCTACGTCTTCGCCCTGGCCGAGGCCACCCACGGCGCGCCGGTGATCGCCCTGGTGGGCGGGGATTCGGGGGAAGCCGAAGCCTGTCTCGCCGCCGGCGCCGATCAGGCCCTGCGCAAGCCCGCCACCGTCACCGGCGTCGCCCGCGCCGTCGCCGCCGCCCTGGACTCGCTGCAGGGAGACGACCTTTTCGAGACGCGCGCGGCAGGCCGGATCAACTAGACCGGGGCCCCGACCGGCCGCTGTCGCGGGCTTCCGACAGCACCCTCAGCATGTCGGTGGAGAACAGCGAGCTCCCCAGGCTGGCGCCTTCGCTCTGGTCGGGCTCCATCGGGCCGCGCAGCAGCATGTCGACCAGCATGCGCTCCTGCTCCTGGATCTCGGTGCGCCGGGCCGAGGCGTATTCCACGAAGCCGGGTTCCGACGGCGCCGGCTGGGCCGTGGGCACGGGCTCGTTCGCCCCCCGCGTCAGGGTGTCGTAGACCTCGGCGACCGACGCCGGACGTCCGTCCCGGTAGAAGATCGGACGGTTGGCCGCCGCCGCCTCGGGGAACAGCTGGCTGGCCGGCAGGCCCG
>JANWHQ010000013.1 GCA_025450315.1 Caulobacteraceae bacterium | reverse complement strand
TGTCCATCAGGGGCGCCATATTGAGGCCCGCCGGCGAGCGGTCGGCCGAGGGGGCGTCCACCACCACCAGTTCGGCATGCTTGCGCATGGCGTTCCAGTAGTCGGGCGAGGGCATGAGGTGCGGCGCCTGCCCCGCGGTCAGCCGCTCGCGGCGGAAGCGGGTGACCCACAGCCTGGAGCCGCCGGCGTTCTGGCCCGACAGGTAGTTGGCGTCGGGCACCGACCTGCCCTGCCGGTCACGGCCGGGCGGCTGCACCGTGAAGAAGCTGGACCCGTCGGGCGAGGCGATCGCCGGGCGGCCGAGCGGGCCGTAACGCGCGGCCTCGGCTGTGACCGCGCCGTGCTGGCCGGGGCCCATGAGGTCCAGATCGATCAACCACACGGGACGCTGCGCCCGGCCGGCCGAAAATCGGGCGAACTCCCGGGCGATGGTCGAACAGCCTTCGCCGCGGCTGGCGGAGATGAACTCGATCACCCGCCCACGGCCCGGCCGTGGTGGTCCGAGGGAGGCCCACAGTTGCGCCATCTCGGCCGTCAAGTTCACCATCACCCGAATCGCAAGACGCGCGGACCCTCAAGGCTAGACCAAGCCCAGGTTTGGAGGAAACGCGCGGGCCGAGGTCAGGCTTCGCGCTTGTAGCCCGCCGACGCAAGCACCGGCAGGTCCAGCGTCCGCGAGGCCGAGGCTGCGGTCGGGAACCCCTTGCGGGTGAACAGGCGGGCCAGCCCCACGCAGAGCGCGGTGAAGGCCGCGAACACGAAGGCCAGCAGCAGCACCGGCTTCTTCAGGCTCTTGCCGGCGGAGGGCGGCGTGGGACGCTCGACCACCCGCACCGTGCCGAAGCCGCGCCCGGCGACCCCCTGGGCCTGGGCTTCCTGCTTCTTCTGGATCAGGCCCTTGATGTCGTCCTGGAGCAGGTTGCGGTTCTGGGTGAGGGTCAGGTACTGCGGCTCGATCTCGTTCAGCTTCTGGCGGCGCGCGCCGATCTGAGCGAGCTGGTCGGCCAGGGCCGCCTGGCGGTCGCGCAGCGAGGCGCCCTCGGCGTTCAGCTGGATCTGCTCGGTCTGGACCGTCTGGTAGAGGGGGTTGATCCCCACGCGCGCGGCGCCGGGGCTCTGGCCCGCGCCCCTGGCCATCAGGGCCTGCAGCGAGGCGATCTTCTCGTCGACGTCCCTCACCGGCTGGCTGGTCGCGGTGTAGCGCGACAGCAGGTCCTGGCGGTCGATCTTGAGCTGCAAGAGCTTGCTGGCCGCGGCCGGATCGGTGTCCTGATAGAGCTTGATCTCGGGGCTGACGCTGGAGATCTGGCGGCCGATCTCGCCCAGTCGCCCGTCGATCTCCTTCAGCCTGGCCTGCACCCGGTAGCTCTCGTCGGTGAGCGAGCTTTGCAGGTTGTTCAGCGAGGTCTTCTCGGCGTCGAAGTCGGTGATCTGGTTGTCGGTGAGGAACTTCACATAGTCGGCGTCGGCGTCGGCCAGCTGGCCCTCGAAGTTCTTCAACTGCTGATCGAGCACCGGCTGGCTGGAGCCCTGCAGCACCGACGAGCGATAGGCCAGGTAGTCGTCCAGCAGCCGGTTCAGCACCAGGGCGGCGCGGGCGGGGTCGGTGTCTGTGTAGGTGACGCGCACCACGTCGCTGTCAGGGGCGGTGTCGACCTTGAGATTGGTCCCCATGGCCGTGGCCGCCGCCTCGCGCATCTGCACCTTCTTGGCCGGCGGGGCCTCGGCGTAGGCCTTGGCCTTGGAGGGCATGACCTCGGCCATGCCGAGCTCGTCGATGACGCGGCGACGCAGCTCCTCGCTGCTCAGGATCTCGACCTCGGACTGCACCAGCTGGTCGTTGGTGGGGATGGCGCCGCGGGCGGCGTCGCCGATGTTGGGCTGGTAGACGTACTCCGGGCCCAGCCGCACCAGCAGGCTGGCATGGGCCGGATAGCGGGTCTTCATGGTCAGGGCGACGCCCAGTCCGATGGCCAGGAGCACGGCGAAGATGGCGAACATCAGGAAGCGGTCGCGCCACAAAAGGGCCCCGACATCGGTGGCGGTATAGCGGGGACGCGCCGCCCAGTCGCCGCTGGCCGGCATGGCCCCCGAGCCCCATGTGCTGGAATAGGTCATCGACTCCGCATCGGCCCGGCCCCCAGCGACACTGGTGGGAGCGCAATTAACCAACGGTTACCCATTCTCCTTAAGATTTGGTCAGCACCGCCCTGGGCGATGGTACCCCTTCGATGACGCCCCGATCCCTCGCCCGCCTGGGTCTCAGTCTCCTCGCCGTCCTGACGCTGGGCGCGTGCGCCAGCCGCAACATGGGCGCGGCCGCCGGCGGCTTCGAGTATTCCGAACGCCGGGAACCCGCGGCCGAGGCCGCGGCCTTTCCGAACATCGGCTACGCCACGTGGAGCGACGACGAGCCGGCCTACCGGCTGTTCCCCGGCGACGAGCTAGACATCGCCGTGCCCTCCGCGCCCGAGCTCTCCAAGACCGTGACCATCCAGCCCGACGGCCGCATCAGCCTGCCGCTGATCCAGCCGGTGATGGTGGCCGACCGCACGACCCTTCAGGCCCAGGACGCCCTGGACGCCGCCTATGCCAGCCAGCTGCGCCGGCCGGAGGTCTACATCACGGTCAAGACCGCGGCGCCCTTGAGGGTGTTCGTCGGCGGCGAGGTCGACAAGCCCGGCGTCTACGACATGCCGGGCGACATCAACGCCCTGCAGGCCGTGATCCAGGCCGGCGGCTTCAAGACCACGGCCAAGCGCGATCAGGTGGTGATCATCCGCCGCGGCGCCGACGGGCGGGCGATGATGCGGACGGCGGACCTCAAGCAGGGGATCGCCCAGCCCGGGCGCACCGACCTCGTGCCGCTGCGCCGGTTCGACATCGTCTATGTGCCGCGCACGGGCCTGGCCAGCGCGGGCGTGTTCATGCAGCAGATCAAGGATCTGATCCCGGGCAACGTCGGCTTCGACTACGCCGTGACCAATTCGGCCAAGATATTCTAGGCGCCCGGACTCCATGAGCGAGCCGGACCTGGAAGCGTGGCTGCGCCGGATGCCGGGCGCGGGCCATCCGTTCCCGACCTCGCCCGAGCGCCTCTATTCGCCGGCCGACCTCTACCGGGGCTTCGACCCGGCGCGTTCGGGCACGCTGGAGGATTGCTTCGACGCGCGGGTCGCCCGCTGGCTCACGGACGGGCAGCCGCCGGCCCGCAGGCTTTCCATCCTCGAGACCATCGCCGCGCGGCTGCACGACACCGCCATCGACCGGCTGGTCGCCGACTTCGTGCTGAAACGCCGGCCGTCGGTGGGGATGATGGGCAGCCACGCGATCTCGCGCGACGATCCGGCCTTCCTGCAGTTCGCCTTGATCGCGCGCTCGCTGCAGCGCGAGGGCCACCTGATCATCACCGGCGGTGGCCCGGGGCTGATGGAGGCGGCGAACTTCGGCGCCTTCCTTGGGCCGTGCGCGGACGATGTCCTGGATGAGGCGCTGGAGATCCTGAAGCGGGCGCCGGTCTGCCAGGCCGGCGAGGCCTGGGCGCGGGTCTCGGCCGAGGCGCGCGCCTATGTGCTGCGGCGCATGCCGGGCGCAGGTCCCGGCTCGGACTGGATGTCCGAGGCCCCCGAAGGCGCAAGGAGCCTTGGCCTGCCGACCTGGTACTACAACGCCGAGCCGCCGAACCTGTTCGCCAGCCACATCGGCAAGTACTTCTTCAACAGCCTCCGCGAGGAAGGATTGGTCAGCGTATCGACCGCCGGGATCGTGTTCGGAATGGGCGAGGCCGGGACCGTGCAGGAGATCTTCCAGAGCGCGTCGCTGAACTACTACCGCTCCGCGGGCAAGGCGCCGACGCCCATGGTGTTCGTTGGGAGGGACTACTGGTCGTCCGACGCCGGGCCGGGAGCGGCGCACGCCACGATCGCCGCAACGAGGAAGCCGGCGGCGCCTCTCGTCGAGGCCATGGCCCGCCAGGCCGAGCCGCCATTCATCGGCGCGGTGTTCCTGTGCGATGGCGCCAGCGAGGTCGTGGACGCGATCGCCAGTTCAGCCGAGGGGCGCACGAGCTGCATCGCCGAGACGCGGCTGTCCGCTGCTCAGCGCTAACGCCGCGACCCCATCAGGGTTCAGGCGCTGGCCAGCCACTCCCGGGCCGCGCGCTGGGCCTCGGCCACCTCGGACTGGTCCATCTCCTGGCTCAGTTCCTTGCGGTAGACCTTGGCCTCGACCGAGCCGCGCATGGCGGCCAGGTTGAACAGCATGTGGGCCGAAACGTAGTCGAGCGGCGCACCGCCTTGGCCGGTGGAGTACAGGAGCCCGAGCTTGAACAGCTCGTCGCCCGAACATTCCGGCGTCGGCAGCGGAACGCCCTGGGGGCGCTCCCCGTCAATGCATGCCAACATTTCTTGTCCCCGTTGTCCCCCGCGGCTTCTGCCGTGGTTCTCGGAGACTAAGGAAAAGTCCCGCCGTCTGAAGATATAGTTAAGCGCGCAAATACCCTACGGAGTCTTGGGCGACAAAGTTCAAAGCGGGTCCGCGACTGTAAACGAAGCCTCACCGGACCATGAAGACATGGTGAAGGTTGTTGTGCGAATTAGACACGGCGGTAAGCCGCGGCGCGCAGGATTTCATGGCGATCCAGCTAGCGCTGGGCCCTCTGGCCGAACAGGACATTGCGGGCCTGCTCGCCTTCGCGGCCGGCGGCGGCGGCGGTGTGGACCAGCTCCCTGCCCTTCTCGTCGGCGCGCTTGACCGCCGGGCGATCGCCGATGCGGGCGATCCAGGCCTGAAGGTCGTCGAAGCCCTCGTGGATGCCCGGGTTCAGCATGGCCATGCCGCGCGCCCAGGGATAGCAGGCCATGTCGGCGATCGAGTAGTCGCCGGCCACGAACTGGCGGCCCTTCAGGCGTTTGTTCAGCACGCCGGCCAGACGCTGGTACTCGGTGACGTAGCGGTGCGCGCCATAGGCGACGTAGCGCTGGTCTGGGATCATCTGGCGGGCGTAGGTGCGGAAGTGGTTGGCCTGGCCGGCCATGGGGCCCAGGCCCGCCATCTGCCAGAACAGCCATTCCTCGACCTGGACGCGGGACCGCTCGTCCTGGGGATAGAACTTGCCGGTCTTGCGGCCGAGGTACTGCAGGATCGCCCCGGACTCGAACACCGAGATCGGCTTGCCGTCGGGGCCCTCGGGATCGACGATCGCCGGCATGCGGTTGTTGGGGCTGATCTCGAGGAACTCGGGCTTGAACTGGTCGCCCTTGCCGATGTTCACGGCGATGAGGTTGTAGTCGACGCCCATCTCCTCGCAGGCCACGGTGATCTTGGTCCCGTTGGGGGTCGGCCAGAAATAGACGTCGATCGGGGCGGGCATGGGTGTCTCCTCACAGTCGGCGGGCAACATGGTCGAAACCGGCGCCGGATCGCAAGCGCCTGGGCGGGCTCAGCGGCTGCGGCGCGGGGGCTTGCTGCGTTGGCGCGAGCCGGCCTCGCTGGGCTGGTCCTTGTAGGGATTGGCGCCCGACTTCACCGTCAGCCGGATCGGCACGCCCGGAAGGTCGAAGCTCTGGCGGATGCCGTTTACCAGATAGCGGCGATAGCTGTCGGGCAGCTGGGCGGCCCTGGAGGCGAACAGCACGAAGGTCGGCGGCCGCGACTTGGTCTGGGCCATGTATTTCGGATTGATCCGGCGGCCCTGCACCGCCGGCGGCGGGTGCCGCTGGACGGCGATCTTGAGCCAGTCGTTGAGGTCGCGGGTCTTCACCTTCGCGCACCAGTCCTTGTGGACCTTGAGCACGGCCGGCATCAGCCGGTCCAGGCCCCGGCCCGTCTCCGCCGACAGGGCGACCATCGGCGAGCCCTTGAGCTGCGGCAGGGCGCGGTCGACATCCTCCTGCAGGGCCTTCAGCCGCGCCTGGGGTTCGGCGATCAGGTCCCACTTGGCCAGCACGAAGACCAGCGCGCGGCCCTCGCGCTCGACCAGGTCGGCGAGCTGCAGGTCCTGGGTCTCGAACGGATGTTCGGCATCCATGATCAGCAGCACCACCTCGGCGAAAGTGATGGCCCGGAGGCTGTCCTGGACCGAGAGCCGCTCCAGCTTCTCCTGGACCCTGGCCTTGCGGCGCATGCCCGCGGTGTCGACCAGCCGGATGCGCCGGCCGTCCCAGTCCCAATCGACGGGGATGGCGTCGCGGGTGATGCCGGCCTCCGGACCGGTGAGCAGCCGGTCCTCGCCGATCAGGCGGTTGACGAGGGTCGATTTGCCGGCGTTCGGGCGGCCGACCACGGCGATGCGGATCGGCTTGTCGGCGCCCGGCTCGGCGTCTTCCTCGGACTCGGGCTCGGGCGGCGCGGCCTGCAGCACCGCCACGTAGAGGTCAGACATCCCCTCGCCGTGCGAGGCGGAGATCTCCACCGGGGCGCCGAAGCCGAGCGCGAACGCTTCCAGCGCGCCTGAGGATCCGGCCTTGCCCTCGGCCTTGTTGGCGACCACCACCACCGGCTTGCCGCCCCGCCGCAGGGACTCGGCGAAGATGTGATCGAGCTGGGTGACGCCCTCGCGGGCGTCGATGACGAAGAAGCTGAGATCGGCCTCCTCGATGGCCTTCTCGGTCTGGACCTGCATGCGCGCGGTCAGGCTCTCGTCGGAGACGTCCTCGAAGCCGGCGGTGTCGATCAGCTCCAGGTCCAGGTCGCCAAGCCGGCCCGTCCCATAGCGGCGGTCGCGGGTGACGCCGGGGCGATCGTCGACGATCGCCAGCGCGCGCCCAGCCAGCCGGTTGAACAGTGTCGACTTCCCGACATTAGGACGGCCGACGATGGCGACCTTCAGGGACATGGAGCCTCTTGTGCGGATCGTCCCCGCGACGGGAAGACCCTAGTGTGGTGAATCTGAAGTTCGCAAGATGATTGCGGCGGCGCTGATGCGAACTTCAGATTCGCAAACCACACCAGAATCATACACTTGCTAGCGGCCTGATCGGTTCCGAAGTTCGCTCGAGGCTGCAAATCGCGCTTGCGAACGTCGCAACCGGGACACTAGCGGATCGCCACCAGTTCGGCCTTGTCGGTCACCACATACAGCATGCCGTTCATGGCGATCGGACCCATCAGGGCCGCGCCCCCGATGTCGATGGTGCTCTTGACGGCGCCGGTCTTGGGATCCAGCGCGACCGCCTTGCCACGGTCGGAGACGACCACCAGGCGGCCCGAGGCCAGCACCGGCCCGAAGTACAGCGCCCGCTGCTTCTTCTTCTTCACGTTCTTGTTCAGGTCGGTGATCCAGTAGACCTGACCGTTGTCGCGCGAGGCGCAGATCACTTCGCCGGCCATGGACACGACATAGACCACATCGCCGGCGGGCCAGGGCGTGGCGATGGTGGTGATCGGCAGGGTCCACCTCAGCTGGCCGGTGCGCAGGTCGACGCTGGCGAAGAGGCCCGAATGGCTGCCGGCGAACACCGCCCCCGAGAACACCACAGGGCGGCCGGCGATGTCGCGGATCTCCGAGATGGCGTTGGTGCGGTTGGTGCGCGAGAGGGTGACGCTCCACTCCGCGTTGCCGTTGGCCGCGTGCAGCGCCATCAGCTCGCCCGAGGCGAACGGGGCGATCACCGCCTCGCCGGCCGGCACGGGACTGGAGGCCTTGAGGATGCGGGCGGGCTCGGTCAGGGCCTGGTAGGTCCAGTCCTGCGCGCCAGTCTGGGAATTGTAGGCCTCCAGGTCGTCGTCGACGTTGATGGCCATCACCAGCCCGCTCGTCACCGCGGGGGCGTCGTGGATCGGGCTGTCGGTGTTGGTCCGCCAGAGCAGCTTGCCCGTGGAGGCGTCCATCGCGGCCACGAAGCGGAAGCCGGAGGTCATGAACAGCTTGCCGGAATCGAAGGCCAGACCGCCGCCGAAGGCCTCGCGGTCGTTCTTGGTGCGCTCGGCCATGTCCTTGGACCAGAGCCGCGCGCCGCTGCTGGCGTCATAGGCGGAAACATGCGCTTCGGCGTCCATCACGAAGATCTTGCCGTCGGCGCCGACCGGCGGGGAGGTCAGATGCCGCTCGCGATTGGAGCTTTCGCCGATGCCGTGCTTCCAGGCCACGCGGAAGTCCTTGGCGGCCGCGACGTTCTCGATCCACACGTCGGGGGTTCCGAACGGCTGCGGCCAGCCGGTCACCGGCTGGGGATCGGGCAGGTAGAAGCTCTGCCCCCTCAGCGCTTCGGACACCTCGAGCTTCTGGTTGAAGGCGATCAGCGGAATACGCTCGCCTTCCGCCGCCTTGACCTTGTTCTCGTCGGCCTTGTGGAAGGGATTGATCTTGGACACCGTGCCGCAGCCGGCGGCGCTGACTCCGATCAGGGCCAGGGCCGCGAGCGCAAGGGCGGTACGCGCTTTCATTGAGCGGCTCCGGATTGGGGAAGAGCGCCAGTCGGGCTGGGCGGCGGAGGCGACAGGGGCGGAAGGTTGCGGGCGATCGCCACCGCCTGAGGCAGGTTCGCCGCGGCGCCCGAATCGATGGCGAGGATGGCGGACTGCGCCCGCTGCCGCTGGCCCTGGGTGGCGTCGGGCAGCAGCTGCAGCACCTGGAAGTCGGCGCGCGCGTCCTTGACGCGGCCGGCCTTGAGCTTGGCCATGGCCAGCGCCTCGCGGGCGGCCGTGGAATAGGGGCGCTTGGGGTCTATCAAGGGCGTCAGCCGCTCCTGCAAAGCTGCATAGGGAGCGGTGTCCATAAGTGCGAAGGCGGATTTGAGGCGGGCCATGTCGCCGATCAACGGCGAAGGCGCAGCCGTGGCCGCCTGGTCGAACAGCTCGACCGCTTCCTCGGTCTTGTTCTGCTGCATCCGGATGGCGGCTTCCTGCATCAGGGCCAGGGCCTTGTAGCCCTTGGACGGCGTGTCGGCGGCCTGCTCGAACTGGGTGAAGGCCTTGGTCAGGTCGCGCTTCTGGGCGGTGTCCAGGGCGGTGGAATAGGCCTGGGCGGCCCTGGCGTCCTGGCCGGCGCGCCAGCTCTGGTAGCCCCAGGCGGCGAGCGCGATGACCAAGGCGGCCACGGCGGCGCCGAGCGCCCAGGGCCAGGCCTTGATGAAGAACTGGCGGTATCGATCCGAGCGGAGCTCTTCCTCGATCTCTTCAAGAAAGTCGGTCAAACGCGAAGGCTCCGGTCCGGGGTCACTGGGCGGCGCGACCCTAGCGGCAAGGCGCCTGCGCCGCAACGGAGGCTCAGGCGCAGCCGGCCGCGACGCCTGTCTTTGTCGTCATTCCGCAAAGCCGCGCAAGCGGCTTGTCCGCCCCTCGCGGGAAACTCAGGCCCGTTTCGGCGCCAGCCGATAGGTTTCCGCCTCGCCGGGGAAGCGGCGGTCGCGGACATCGGCGGCGTAGGCGCGAACCGCCCGGTCGATCTCGCTGCGCAGGTCGGCGTAGCGGCGCACGAACTTGGGCGTCCAGTCGAACAGGCCCAGCATGTCGTCCAGCACCAGCACCTGGCCGTCGCAGGCCGGCGACGCCCCGATGCCGATGGTCGGGACCTCGAGCTCGGACGTGAGGTTGCGCGCCAAGGTCTCGGCCACCCCCTCGACCACGATGGCGAAGGCGCCGGCGGCCTGGGCGGCCCGGGCCTCCTCCATGACGTCGTCGTGCTCGCTGTTGGTGCGGCCGCGGGCGCGGAAGCGGCCGTCGACCAGCACCGACTGGGGCCTCAGGCCCACGTGTCCCATCACCGGGACGCCGCGCTCCACCAGAAAGGCGATGGTGTCCGCCACCGCCGCACCGCTCTCGATCTTGATGGCCTGGGCGCCGGTCTCCTTCATCACCCGCACCGCGTTGGCGTAGGCCGTCCGGCGGTCGCCCTCGTACGAGCCGAAAGGCATGTCGACCACCACCATGGCCCGGCGCGAGCCGCGCATCACCGCCTGGCCGTGCAGGATCATCATCTCCAGGGTGACGCCCACGGTGTTGTCCAGGCCGTGCAGCACCATGCCCACCGAGTCGCCGACCAGCAGGATGTCGCAGACCGGATCCAGCAACTCGGCCATGGGGGCGGTGTAGGCGGTCAGGCAGACGATCGGCGTTTTGCCCTTCATGGCGTTGATGTCGGGCGCGGCCAGCCGGGACTGGGATTCACGCTGTGCGGACACTTAGGGCATCCCCTCTAGAAATCTTCCAGGGACCTCGCCGCCACCAGCACCACCGCCAGGGCGGCCAATCCCAGGCCCATCCATAGCACTTCCCCGCCGATGGGCAGATCGCTCAGCACGTGGAACTGGCCGACGGCCTGGCCGCCGCGCGCCACCGCGCCTCCGACCTCGGCCGACATCGCCGCCGTGGCCTCCCACAGATGGCCGCCGCCCAGCATCTGGCCGGCGGCCACCAGCCCGCCGATCACGCCGGCCAGCCCGATCAGGGTCCGGCGCACCGTCCAGGCGCGCGCCAGCCGCGCTTCGATCCGGCGTGCGAATCCATCGGCGTCCCCGAACGCGGGCGCCTCGGAGAACAGGCGGCCTAGCCGCGCATCGAACTCGGGGTCACTCATTGACCCGTCTCCCCGTCTCGCCCACGCCCCCCGCGAGCCGCTCCCTAAGTCGATCCAGACCACGTTTGACATGGGATTTGACCGTCCCCAACGGTGCGTTCAAGAGCTCGGCCGCCTCGGCGTGGGAGAAGCCCGCGCCATAGCACAGCGAAACGCACACGCGTTCGGCTGGCGCCAGGCTGCGCAGCGCTTCGTCCAGATCCAGCCGCGCATCGGCGAACCGGTGCGAGGGATCGTTCTCGGCCTCGGGCGGGTCCTGCTCGAGCGACCTGGCGAAATCGCGCCGGGCCCGCTTCAGATAGAGCCGGCCGGCGATCCGCTTCAGCCAGGCCTGGAAGGTCCCTTCCCCGCGGAACTCCGCGATGCGCTCGAAGGCCGTCAGGCAGGCGTCCTGGGCGATGTCGTCGGCCATGGCCGCGTCGGCGCCCATCCGGCGCACCAGGGCGCGCACGGCCGAACCGTGCCGGCGCACCAGCTCGCCGAAGGCGGCGCGCTGCCCCGCGGCGGCGAGCGCGGCGAGCTCCACGTCGTGCAGGCCTGCGATGTCGAGGACGTCAGCCATAGGCCGAGCCATGCCCCTCTGGAGAAAGCCCTAGAGCTTGCCCTTGCCGCGGTTCACGAACGCCATGATCAGGAAGGCCAGCCCGACGAAGCCGGGGAAGGCGCCCACGCCGATCAGCCAGCCCATCGCGTCGAGGTCGCCCTCGCCATAGTAGCCGCCGGCCAGGCCCATGGCCGCGAAGGCCGCCGCGACGCACAGCAGGACGATGCCGGAGCGCAGATCGCGACTCGCCGACGGGACCGGCCGGGCGTCGCGGCTGATCGCGTCGATCACTTCCGGCGGCAGCGGCTGGCCCTTCTCGATCGCCGCCCTCAGCGTCGCCTGCAGCGCCTCGCGCTCGCGCACCCTGAACCATCGTGGAACGATCACGATCGCCGCGATCATCCCGAAGAACATGATCGAACCGATGGGCGCGGTCAGCGCCCCAATTGAACCTGCATCCATTTCGACGCCCTCTTCCGATCTGACGAAGACACTGGCCTTCGCCTTTACCAGCTAAGAGGCCCGCAAGACGCGCGGCGGATGCAGTTCGGCGGATGAAATCTTCGTAAGGCTGGCCGAACGCCTGAAAGCGGCGGTCAGATTTGGCCGCTTCTCGGCGGGAAGACGCTCGTCCCGATGGCGAAGATCAGCGATCCGGCCGCGATCACCGTCATGATGATGGCCACCACGGTCAGACCTCCGCCGAAGGGATAGTCGGCGTAGCCGGTGTAGTAGGCCCCCACCCAGAAGGCCGCAGCGACGCAGGCGGACATGATCGCCTTGCGCCAGGCGCCGTAGGGGCCATAGCGCCAGGCCCGGCTGGCCCAGCGCGAATCCCAGTCCGGAGCGGCGCCCAGCACCTTGGAGATCTCGGCCGGGTCGCGGCCCTGCTGGGCATAGGTCTTCATCAGCTCCAGCGCGGCGCTCTGGCGGCGGTGGTGGGCCCACATGCCGAAGAGGCCGAACACGAACCACATCAACGGGAAGATCAGCCACCAGTAGGCGAAAGCGAACATTCCGAAGCCGTAGCCGTGCATGACCATCTCCTGTGCGGGCGCCCCCCGGCGCCGGACTTTCAAAGCCTAGTTCCCGCCGGGGACCGCATTGGATGCATCGGCAGCACGGTAATCCCTTAGGGCTGGACTCGGCCAGCGTCTCGATGAGAACATAACCGGAACTCCTCGGAAGGCGAAGCGCGCATGGCGTTCGAAGCCCAGCTCCGCGGCGATGTCGCCTCCCGGACGCCCTGCCGGTCCTGAGCCGATGCCCCGGCGGCTCCACAGGTGGATCGAGATCGGCGGCTGGACGCTTGGGAGCGCCCTCGGCGCCGGCGAGCTGCGGGCCTTCTGCCCTCGCCCCGACTGCGAGCACATGGTTCGTTTCCGGCCCTCGACGATTCCGGAGGCGGCCCGGCTGTTCGAAATCGCGCGGCGCATGCGATGCGGGGGCTGCGCCCGCGTGGGCGCCAATATCGAGATCTGGACTCGGGACGTCCGCGGCGCCGCCCGGAGGGCCAATTGGCTGAAATGACGCCGGCCGGATTGTCATCCGCGCGCCACAGCGGCGGCGCACCTGCAATTCAAGGTCGTGCCGCTCTCGCGCGTCGGCGGTTCGTGGGTTAGTCTGACGAGCGCCTCGGGGGAAGCGTTGGTATGGCGGACGGCATTCACGAAATTCCGGACTTGGCGGCCGACGCGGACGCCGGGCCCGCGGGGCTGACCGCTGAGCCGGTAGACCTCGACCTGCACCGCCGGCTGGCCTACCAGCTGTACGACCAGGGGCGACGGGCCGAGGCGGCGCCGCACCTGCGCATCCTGGTGGCCAGCGAGCCGGGTTCGCTGAAGCTGCGCCGGCGGCTGGCGCAGTGCCTGGAGGCGGCCGGCGACGACCTCGGGGCCCTGGGCGCCTGGCGCGAGGCCCTGGCGGTGAAGGGCGACGACCTCGACACCCACCTGGCCACCGTGCGCCTGACCCAGAACATCGACCGCGGCGCCACCGCCGCGCTGCTGAAGGCCGCCTACGGGCTCAAGGCGAAGCGGCTGGACTCTGTCAGGGCGCTCGCGCGGCAGCTCAGGGGCGCGGCGACGATCGCGGTCAACCTGTGGCGCCGCGTGCTGACGCTGGCGCCGGGGGACCTGGAGGCGCACGAGCAGCTGGCGCAGCTGCTGAGGGCGTTGGGCAAGACCGACGAGGCGGCGGCGCACGTCGTGGCGCTGGCCGAGGCCCAGGGGGATGCTGACGGCGCGGTCGCGCCCGCCGACGGCGAGCACATCCTGTTCGTCCAGGACGGCAAGGTCCGCAAGGCGTCCTACGCCTACTATCGCGGCGAAACGACCAACTTCTATCCCACCGACGAGAGCTTCGAAGCCGACGACATCCTCAGCCATTACGTCGTGCACGGCATGATGCCGCCCGAGCCCCTGTTCGACGATCGGACCAACATCGTCGCCTTCGGATCCTGCTTCGCCGCCCATATCTCCACCTACCTGGAGAACCTCGGCTTCCTGCTCGGCCGGAAGAACGCCCCCAAGGCCTATGTGTCGGTGATGGGCGATGGGATCGTGAACAGCCACGCCATCCGCCAGCAGTTCGAATGGGCCTGGGAGGCCCGCAAGCCGGCGATCGACCTCTGGCACGGCTATGACGCCAAGGCGCTGGGCTACGACGAGGAGGTCCGGCTCGAAACCAAGCGCATGTTCGACGCCGGCGACGCCTTCATCATCACCCTCGGCCTTTCGGAAGTCTGGTACGACGAGCCGACCGGCGAGGTGTTCTGGCGCGCCGTGCCCAAGGAGTATTTCGACCCCTCGCGCCACAAGTTCCGCGTCACCAGCCACGCCGAGAACACCGACAACCTCAGGGCCATCTACCAGCTGATCCGCCGCCACCGGCCGCAGGCCAAGATCATCATGACCCTGTCGCCGATCGCGCTCACCGCGACCTTCCGGCCGATCGCCTGCATGGCGGCCGACAGCGTCTCCAAGGCCATCCTGCGTTCCGCGCTGGACGAGTTCATGCGCGAGGCCCAGCCAACCGATCCGGACCTCTACTATTTCCCGAGCTACGAGATCGCCACGCGCTGCTTCACCGCCCCGTTCAACGAGGACCGCAAGCACGTCCACAACCACGTCCTGGACCTCAACATGGCGGTGTTCGAGCGGTACTTCTGCAAGACCGGCATGACGGACGAGGTTCTGCTCGACATGTTCCGCCAGGCCCAGGCGCTTGACCGCAAGGTCATGCGCCAGGGACACTGGGCGGTCGAGCGCCGCTCCGATCACATCGTGCTGCGCCGTCCTCCCCGACCGGTCGAACCCGCCGCCTGACGCCGCATAGCGGCGGGCTCGGGGCCGCCCGAGGCCCAGTCCAGCAGCTCGGCCACGTGCGCTACGGGTGCGGCGGCGCCAAGCCCGATCTGGACCGCGCATCCGATGTTGCCGGTGGCGATCACGTCGGGCGCCAACTCTTCCAGAGCCTGGACCTTGCGTTCGCCCAGCTGTCTGGCGATCCCGGGCTGCAATATGTTGTAGGTCCCGGCCGAGCCACAGCAGAGGTGGGCGTCGACAGGCGTGCGGACCTCGAAGCCCGCGTCCCGGAGCAGGCGCGCCGGGACGTCTCCCAGCTTCTGGCCGTGCTGCAGCGAGCAGGCGGGATGGTAGGCGACCACCACCGGGGTCGGCGCGGCCATGGGCGGCAGCGCGACGCCGGCCAGCAGTTCGCAGACGTCCTTGGCCAGGGCCGAGACGCGATCCGCCTTTCGCGCATAGGCGGGATCGTCCCTCAGCATGAAGCCGTAGTCCTTGATGGTGACCCCGCAGCCCGAGGCGGTGATGACGATGGCGTCCAGGCCCCTGCCCTCGATCTCGGCGGTCCAGGCGTCGACGTTGCGTCGCGCGGCGGCGAGGCCCGCGGCCTTGCGGCCCATGTGGTGCTCGAGCGAGCCGCAGCAGGCCTCACCCGCCGCGAAGACCACCTCGTAGCCGGCCCGGTGCAGCAGCCGCACGGTGGCCTCGCGGATCTCCGGTCTCAGCACCGGCTCGGCGCACCCCTGCAACAGGGCGACGCGGCCCTTGGGCGCGGCGGGTCCCTGACGCTCCACGGCGGGTCTGGGCGGCGCACGGCCCGGCGCCAGCGACAGCATGGCCCCCAGCGGTCCCGAGCCGAACAGGCGACGGACGGGACGGGCCGCCCTGGCCAGGGCGAGCGCCAGGCGGAAACGGCCCGGATGCGGCAGAACCCAGGCCAGCAGGCCCCGCAACAGCCCTTCCCGCCACGGCCGGCGGTAGCGGTCCTCGATATAGGCGCGGGCGTGGTCGACCAGGTGGGCGTAGTTCACCCCGGAGGGGCAGGTGGTCACGCACGAGAGGCACGACAGGCAGCGGTCGATATGCAGCACCACCTCGGCGGTCGGCTGGGCCTCCCGCTCCAGCATCTCCTTCATCAGATAGATGCGCCCGCGCGGGCCATCGAGCTCGTCGCCGAACAGGACATAGGTCGGGCAGGTGGCGGTGCAGAATCCGCAGTGCACGCACTTGCGGATCACTGCCTCGGACGAGGCGGTGTCGGGATCCTTCAGCTGCTCGGGCGTGAAGCGGGTCTGCATCAGAACCGCCCGGTCTCGAACACGCCGGCCGGATCGAAGGCCCGCCGCACCCGCGCCTCCAGCGCCGCGACGCCGGGGGCGGGCGGATGCAGGGCCGGGACGGCGGCGCGCAGGGCCTCTGGCGCGCGCATCAGCATGGCGTGGCCGCCGCCGGCCTCGGCGGCCTCCCGGATGCCGGTGGAAACGGCGTCGGTCGGCGCGCTCCAGATCAGCCCTCCGGCCCAGTCCAGCAGCCAGTCGCCGTCCAGCGCCTGAAGGACCGTGACCGCGCGGCTGGCCGGGACGCTGATCCGCCAAAGGATCTCCGCGCGCGGGAAGGGATTGCGCATCTCGGCCCAGAACCGTCTCGCCGGCGCCGCCGCCAGCTTCCGGGGCCCCATGGCCTCCACCAGCGCGCCGCGCGCCTTCACCGACGGTGCGAAGCCCTCCAGCCGGATCACCGTGACGCCTGCCGTGTGGCCGGCGGCGGCGACGTCGGCCTTCGAGCCCATCGCGCGGGACATCAGCTCGACCGCCTCGGCGGGGCCCAGTCCCTCGATCGCCAGCGAGCGCTGCATCGGCGGCCGGGGCAGCACTTTCAGCGTCACCTCGGTCAGAGCGGCGAGCCGCCCCCAGCTGCCCGCCATCACCTTGCAGAGGTCGTAGCCAGTGACGTTCTTCACCACCTTGCCGCCCCCGACGAAGGCCTCGCCGCGGCCGGACACAGCCTTGAAGCCGAGCAAGTGATCCCTCGCCGGCCCCCGCGACAGTCGCCGCGAGCCCGAGACGCCGGCGGCCACGACACCGCCGATGGTGGCCGAGCCTTCGCGCCTGCCGAACATCGGGCCATGGTCGAAGGGCTCGAAGGCCAGCATCTGCCCGTGCTCGGCCACCGCCGCCTGCACCTCGGCCAGGGGCGTCCCGGCGCCGGCAGTCAGCACCAGTTCGGCCGGGTCGTACTCGAGGATCCCGGAGAAGCCTGTCATGTCGACGATCTCGGCCTCGCGCGGCGCGCCGACATCGGACTTGGAGCCGCCGCCCCTCAGCTCCAGCCGGCCGCCGGCCGCGGCGGCCCGCGAGACGATCCGCTCCAAGGCTTCGATCGTCGAGGGGCGCATCAGAATCGCGGCAGTTCGGGGAAGGCGGTCTTCCCGCCATGGACGTGCATGCGGCCCAGCTCTGCGCAGCGGTGCAGGACCGGGAACACCTTGCCGGGGTTCAGCAATAGCTCCGGGTCGAAGGCGCACTTGATCCGCTGCTGATGGGCCAGATCGATCTCGGTGAACATCACCGGCATCAGGTCGCGCTTCTCGACCCCGACGCCGTGCTCGCCTGTGAGCACCCCGCCCACCTCGACGCAGAGCCTCAGGATGTCGGCGCCGAAGGCCTCGGCCCGGTCCAGCTCGCCCGGCTTGTTGGCGTCATAGAGGATCAGGGGGTGCAGGTTGCCGTCGCCGGCGTGGAAGACGTTGGCGACCTTCAGCCCATGTCGGCTGGACAGCTGCTCCATCCGGATCAGCACCTCCGGCAGGCGGCGGCGGGGGATGGTGCCGTCCATGCAGTAATAGTCGGGGGAGATGCGGCCCACGGCCGGGAAGGCCGCCTTGCGCCCGGCCCAGAAGGCCATCCGCTCCGCCTCGTTGGCCGAGACGCGGCACGTGGCCGATCCGTTGCGCGCCGCGATGGCTTGGACCTCCGCCGTCAGGTGCCGGCATTCCGCTTCGGGCCCGTCGAGCTCGACGATCAGGAGCGCCAGGGCGTCCAGCGGATAGCCGGCGTGGACGAAGGCCTCGGCGGCGTGGATGGCGGGACGGTCCATCATCTCCATGCCGGCCGGAATGATCCCCGCGGCGATCACGTCGGCCACGCACTGGCCGGCCTGCTCCACGGTGGGAAAGCCGATCAAGAGGGCGTGGGCGGTCTCGGGTCTGGGCAGGATGCGGACCGTCGCCTCGGTGACCACGCCCAGCAGGCCCTCCGAGCCCACCACCAGGCCCAGAAGGTCGAGCCCCGCCGCGTCCGGCGCGCGGCCGCCCAGGCGCACGACCTCGCCATCCATCAGCACCAGCTCCACGCCCAGCACGTTGTGGGTGGTCAGGCCGTATTTCAGGCAATGCACGCCGCCGGAGTTCTCGGCCACGTTGCCGCCGATGGAGCAGGCGATCTGGCTGGAGGGATCGGGCGCGTAATAGAAGCCCCGCGCTTCCACCGCCTTGGTGACCGCCAGGTTGGTGACGCCGGGCTGCACCACCGCCAGCCGGTCGGCGTAGTCGATCTCGAGCACCCGGTTGAACCGGGCCATGCCCAGAAGGACGGCGTCCTCCAGCGGCAGCGCGCCGCCCGACAGCGAAGTGCCCGAGCCGCGTGGCACCACCTTCACCCCCTCGGCATGGCACCAGCGCAGGATCTGCGATACCTCGGCCGTCGTGCGCGGCAGCACCGCCAGCATCGGGGGCTGGCGGTAGGCGGTCAGGCCGTCCGACTCGTAGACGCGCAGCGCGTCGTGGTCGTCGATCACCCCGTCCGCCACGATGCGGCGCAGGGCGGCGCAGATCTCGCCCCTGCGGGCGAGAACCGCCTGATCGGCCTGCGGCATCTTCAGCGACATCGCGCCTAACCTAGCCGTTCGCGGCCGCGTCCGGCCAGAGCGGGGCGCGGGGGACGCTACTTCTTGGCGGCGTGCACCACGTAGGCAGCCACCGCGTCGATCTCCTCGGGCGTCATCTGGCCGCCGAACGAGGGCATCGGCCCCTGGCCGTTGGTGACCCGGTCGACCACGAAATCATGGCTGAGGTTGGGATCGCCGTCGAACGAGGGGCCCACACCCCCCGTGGCGCCGGCGTCGGCCAGGGTGTGGCAGCTGGCGCAGCCATAGTTGTTGAAGACATCCCGGCCCTTGGCGAGCTTGGCCGCATCGTCCGTGGCGGACGGAGCCTGGGGGGCAGGCTGGGCGGCGGCGGGCTGCCCGATCATGGCCATGGCCGTGGCGACGCAGAAGGTCGCAAGACCCAGCCTTGCAGCTCCCGCCGCACTCGTAACCGACACGTGGAAACCTCCTCGTTCTTGATGACTGGGCTGTGGCTTAGCCTCTGACTCGGGCGCAAGCGAGGCGCCGGTCAAAGTTGACGTTGTCAAAGTGGCTATTGGCCTCTAGGTCAAGGTGCAAAGACGCGGCGGACGGCGGTTTTGCCTCGGCCGCGGGCGACAGGGAGGTCGTTTTCATGCGGATTGCGGGCAGGATTGGGCTGGCTGCGCTGTTGGCTTCGACGGCGATGATCGGGGCTGCGGCATGGGCCGCCGGACCGGACGCAAAGGCCAAGCCGGCGTCAGCGGCCAGGCCCGCGGCCGCCCGGTCCAGGAAGGCGGCTCCGGCGCCCGCCATCCCGGACGGCGACTGGCGCACCATCGGCCGGGACTTGGCCCTCTCGCGCTTCTCGCCGCTGAAGCAGATCAACCGGTCGAACGTCGACCGGCTGCAGAACGCCTGGTCCTACCCGATGAAGGGCGCCAACACCGCCGCGCCGCTGGTGATCGACGGGGTCATGTACTTCCCCGTGGGCTTCCGGGTGGTGGCGCTGGACGCCGACACCGGCAAGGAGATCTGGGTGTTCACCGCGCCGCCCGCACCGCCCGGGGCCACCGGTCGCGGCGGCGGCTTTTCCGCTCGCGGGGTCGGCTACTGGCCCGGCGACGCCAAGAACCCGCCCCGCATCGTGGTGATGGCGGGGAACAGGATGTTGTCGCTCGACGCCAAGACGGGCCGGCCCGTGCCCTCGTTCGGCAAGGACGGCTGGATCGACGTCGGCGTCTCGTTCGGCGGCACGCCCACGATCGCCAACGGGGTGATCGAGATCGGCGCGGCGACGCTGGAGAACCCACTGGGCGTGCCCGGCAACTCGCGGGCCTTCGACGTGAGAACCGGCAAGAAGCTCTGGGAATTCCAGAACGTGCCGGTGATCGGCCAGAGGGGCCACGACACCTGGGGCGAGGTCGGCTGGTGGGGCCGCTCGGGCACCAACCAGTGGGGCTTCGCCGCTCCGGTCGATGCGGCCAAGGACATCATCTACATCCCGGTGGGCAATCCTTCGCCCAACTACTGGGGCGGCGACCGGCCGGGCGCCAACCTGTTCGGCAACACCGTGCTGGCGCTGGACATGAAGACCGGCAGGTACCTCTGGCACTTCCAGACCGTGCACCACGACCTGTGGGACACCGACCAGCCGTCCGACGGTCCGCTGCTGCAGCTGACCATGGGCGGCAAGAAGCGCGACGCGATCGTGGCCGTGAACAAGTCCAGCTGGTTCTTCGAACTGGACGCCAATACCGGCAAGCCGCTGATCCCTGTGGAGGAGCGGCCGGTGCCCAAGGGCGACGTGCCGGGCGAATACTACAGCCCCACCCAGCCCTTCCCGGTGCGCCCCGGCCCGCTGAGCCGCGTGTCGATGACCAAGGCCGACATGGTCACCGCCGAGGACACCACCCCCGAGCACGCGGCCGCCTGCCAGGCCATGTGGGACAAGGCCGGCGGCTTCTACAACGCCGGGCCCTACACGCCCTTCATGTTTCACAAGGACGGCGACCCGCCGCACTCCACCATCCAGCTGCCGGGCGGCACAGGCGGGGTGAACTGGGGCGGCGCGGCGGCCGACCTCAGGACCGGCTGGGTCTATGTCAACGCCCAGGCCACCTCGCTCGTCGGCTGGGTGGAAAAGAAGAAGGACAACACCAGCTACAGCTTCGACGCCAACCTGACCGATCAGCCCTATGACCGCGCCAGCGTCGACGGGAAGGGCCCGTTCTTCTCCTTCTCGGCCCCGATCAGCGGCAAGTATGATGAAAAGGGCCGTCCGGTCGGGCCGCAGGCGCCCTGCTACAAGCCGCCGTGGGGCCGGCTGGAGGCGATCGACGCCAACACCGGCACGATCAAGTGGGCTGTGCCGCTGGGCGTCATCGAGGCCCTTCCGCCCGGCAAGCAGCTGGTGGGCAACTCCGGCAGCGCCGGACCGTCGGTGACCGCCGGCGGCCTGGTGTTCGTGGGCGCCACCAACGACAAGCGCTTCCGCGCCTTCGACTCCACCACGGGCCGACAGCTGTGGGAGACCAGCCTGCCCGGCAACGCCAACGCCAACCCCATCAGCTACCGGGGCAAGGACGGCAGACAGTACGTCGCCATCAACGCGGGCGGCGCCATCATGTCCTACGCCCTGCCCCAGTAGGCGGGACGTCCGAGCCGGAATGAAGGGGCCCGGGGCGAGCCGCTCCGGGCCCCTTTTCCATTGGGGTCAGGCCGGGCAGGCCCTGGTGACGAGCTTCATGGCCACGAAATCGAAGGTCAGCCGGCTGTGGCGGAAGAAGGCGTGGGATAGCGCGCCGGCCGAGCGGAAGGGAAAGATGCTGGGCTGGTCGGGCATGTAGACGCCGGCCACGCCTCTGACGGTCAGCGCGCCCATTGTCGCGTCGGCCCGGAACGGGATGAACCGGGCCGCACCGCCGCCGCCCATGCCGGTGCGTACATCCGCTTCGTCGATCTTCACGCCGGCCTCGTCCAGGGCGGGCCTGGTCGCCACCAGTCCGCCGCCGGCAAGGCCGGTGTCGACCAGGAACAGGCTCTCGCGCCCTTGGTTCAATCGGGCCCTCACGACGGGGAAGTGGTCGCCCACGAACCACATGGGCATGATGTTTGCGTCGGCCATCCGCGCCTGGACTTCGAAAGCCGCCGAGGCGCCCCGCGGCGCCAGCAACAGGCGTCCGCCGCAGTAGTCGAGGGTCGCCAGGAAGTGGCGCAGGAAGCCCGTCCCGATGATGCCCTCGATCTTGCGGCCCGGTATCATCTGGCCGGTCGGCAACACGCCGGCCGGCGCATTCCAGACCGTCACCGGCCCGAGGCTGAGCTCGGGGATCGTGGTGCGCTGGACCGTCGCCCGGCGGCCGCCCGCGAATACGCCCTGTCCGGCGTCCGACAGGGGAAGGCCGAGCTCCTGGGCCAGATCCGGGCTCACGACGATATCGGGCGCGCCGGTGTCGATCAGGAACAGGGCCGTGCGCGACGCGCCGAGCGTGACTTCGACCAGCGGCAGAGGATCGGTGGCGACGAAGGCGATGGCCGCCTCGCCGGGCGGGGCCTGGATGCGGAAGGCCGCGCCCCCGAAGGCCGCGCGGCGCACCTGGACCAGCCTCAGCACCTGGCCGGCGACCGGGTCCTGCGGCGCAGCGGCCAGAGCGCGTTGGGCAAGCTCCTGGGCCTCGGCGTCCTTGCCTTCGTAGAGCCGGATGCGCGCCAGCCCCGCCAGGGCGGCCGGATCGCCAGGGGCCGAGGCCAGCACCTTCTCATAGGCCGCGCCCGCGTCCGCGAAGCGGCCGTCGGCGAACAGCTCGTCGGCCGAGGGCCCCGCCTGACCGGAAGCCGCGCCGGCGATGGCCAGCGCCGAGACCGCAACCGCCAGGACTTTGCGAACCCGGCCTTGCCGGCCCTGCGGCCAGCTCTTCATGATGTTGTGCCTGACCAACGCCTTACCCCTGTGATGACTTGTCCACGGGGACTAACCGACGAGCTGGTTCAAATGAAATCGCCAATCCAGAGTAGCCTTGTGACCATCTCCGACCCCCGCCAGGCGGCGATGTTCGGCCACCCGATGCGGTGCCGCCTCCTGCTCTGGTGCTCGGCGAAGGAGCGCAGCCTGTCGCAGATGAAGGCCCGGTTCGGGCTGTCGCTGTCCAAGCTGCACTATCACGTGACCCGGCTGGTGCGGGCCGGGCTGCTGGCGGTCAGCCGGACCCAGCCGCGGGGCGGGCGGCCGATCCGCTTCTACCGGGCCGTCGCAGAGCAGTTCCGCATCGCCCAGGAGCACCTCCCGGCCGGCCCCAGCGAGCGCTGGGCGGCCGAGCTGCGCCGCTCGTTGAACGACGCGGCCAACCGGGTCGAGGGCATGGCGGCGACCTATAGCGCCGATCCCGAGGGCGAGCTC